>CAMLKR010000063.1 GCA_946480565.1 uncultured Arenimonas sp.
CGGTGGACACCAGGTGCACCACCATCAGGAACACCGGCGACTGCTTCTGGGTGGTCACGCCCTGGCGGCGGACGTCCTCGGGCAGGCGCGCCAGCGCCTGGCTTACCCGGTTCTGCACGCGCACCGCGGCCTCGTCGGCGTCGGTGCCGGGGCGGAAGGTGACGGTCATCTGCATGACGCCGTCGGAGCCGGCGACCGACTTGACGTACATCATGTCCTCGACGCCGTTGATGGCTTCCTCCAGCGGCGTCGCCACCGTCTCGGCGATCACCTTGGGGTTGGCGCCGGGGTACACCGTGCGCACCACCACCGACGGCGGAACGACCTCGGGGTATTCGCCGATCGGCAGCTGGGGCAGGGCGATCAGGCCGGCGGCGAAGATCACGATCGACAGCACGGCCGCGAAGATCGGGCGGTCGATGAAAAAGCGCGAAAAGTCCATGGAACACTCCGGTGCGGCGCAGGCGCCGCGCGATGGGGCGGGCGGCGCGCGTCCTGCGCGCCGTGGCAAGGGAATCGGGGTGCCGGAGCGCGGAGCGGGCCTGCGAGGGGAGGCGCAGGTCCCGCGTCCGCGCGACGGCGGGGAAAACGGTCAGCGGGTCACGGCGGCGACGGTGGCGTCGGCGGCGGCGGCGGCGGCGGCGGCGGGTGCCGCCTCCAGCGGCTTGGCGTCCAGCGGCATGCCGGGGAAGAAGATCTTCTGCACGCCGGTGACGACCACCTGGTCGCCGGCGGCCAGCCCCGATTCGACCACGCGCAGGCCGTCGACCATGCGGCCCAGCACCACGTCCTTGCGCTGGGCGGTGTTCTCCGGCCCGACCACGTAGACGAACTTGCGGTCCTGGTCGGTCAGTACCGCCTTGTCGTCGATCAGCAGGGCCTTCTGCGGCTCGCTGCCGATCAACTGCACGCGGGCGAACAGGCCCGGGGTGAAGACGCGGTCGCTGTTGTCGAGCACGGCGCGGGCGCGGATGGTGCCGGTGTTGGGATCGACCTGGTTGTCCAGGAAATCCACCACGCCGGCATGCGGGTAGCCTTCCTCGCTGGCCAGGCCCACGCGCACCGGGTTGCGGCTGTCGCGCGAGCTCGGGCGGCCGCCGTCGCGGGCCATCTGGTTGTAGCGAAGGTAGGTCTGCTCGTCGCCCTCGAAGTAGACGTGCACCGGATTGAGCGAGACCACCGTGGTCAGCACCGTCGTGTCGGGCGAGGCCAGGTTGCCGGTGGTGACCAGGGCGCGGCCGGCCAGGCCGTCGATCGGCGCGCGCACCTGGGTGAACTCCAGGTTCAGCCGCGCGACCGCGGCCTGGGCTTCGGCGGCGTTGACGTCGGATTCGGCCTGGGCGGTGGCGGCCCGGCGCTGCTCGAACTCTTCGGTGGAGATCGCGCGTACGTCCGCCAGCTTCTTGGCGCGGGCCAGTTCGCTCTTGGCCAGGGCGGCGCGGCTGCGGGCGCGGCTGAGTTCGGCTTCGGCGCGGTCGAGTTCGGCGCGGTAGGTGCGCGCGTCGATGGTGAACAGCACCTGGCCCTTCTTCACCTCCTGGCCTTCCTGGTAGTTCACGCGTTCGATGTAGCCGCCGACGCGCGGGCGCAGTTCGACGGTCTCGACCGCGGCGACGCGGCCGGTGAACTCGTCCCAGTGCGCGACCTCCTTGGACAGGACCGGGGCGACGCTGACCTGCGCCGGCGGGATGGCGCCGTGTTCCTGCGCCTGCGTGCCGCAGGCGGCCAGCACGGCCAGGGTGAGCGCGAAGGTGGCGGCGCGGGCGAGGGTGGTGAGGGGGTGGCGGTTCATGGTCTTGCCTCGTGGATGTGGAATATCGGAATCAGGTCCGGCGGCGGCGGTCGAAACGCACGACCGGTTCATGGCCGGATTGGGCGAGCAGGTCCGCCACGCGGCGGCCGAGCTCTTCGGGGGCGGGCCAGTCGGGACAGGCGTGCTGGCGGTTTTCGGTGGTACGCAGCGGCGCGCAGACGGCGAGCTGCTGCACGCGCACCGGGCCGCCCAGGGTTTCTTCGCGCAGGGCGCGCGCGAGCATGCGCAGCGCCGCCGACGACACCGACAAGTGGCCATAGCCGGCCCAGGGCGCTTCGGCGGCGGGTCCGCCGATCAGCAGGTAGGTCCCGGGCGCGCCGGCCTCGCCGAGCAGGGGCAGCAGGTGGCGTGCGGCGACCAGGTGCGGGAACAGGTCTTCGTCGAACTTCTCGCGCAGTCGGTCGACCGGATGGTCGAGCAGGCGCCCGGGGGTGAACGAGCCGCCGACCATCGCCACCACGGCGCCCGGCGGGCGGCGCAGCAGACGCACGGCATTGGCGAGCGCGGCGCCGGCGGTTTCGGTGTGGGTGCTGCCGGGGATCCGCACCAGCTCCGGACCGTTGCCGGCCGGGCGGACCAGGGCTTCCAGGTCGCCACGTTCGGCGGCGACCGCGATCACCGGGTAGCCGGTTTCAAGCAGGGTGCCGACCACGGCCTGGCCGACCTCGCCCTCGGCGCCGAGGACCAGCACTGGTTTCTGGATTGTCCCGCTCACGGGACGGCTTGGCCCATAATCGGGATAAATAGGTAAAGAGGTCATGGCCGCAGGTAATCGAAGTGGTGAGCCCAAGCCTCCCAATGGGGAGGGTTTGCGCGGGAGGCCCGGGCTCGAGGCGTGCAATCTATGCCTGCATCCGGCACTTGATAAGCCGGCAAAAGAGGGAATAATTGTCCCGCCATCGGGCCAATCGGCCGGACGCTGTCTCGGGAGCCCCCTCTATGTCGCGCGATCTCAACGACACCCTGATCTTCGCCAAGGTGGTGGAGCAGGGCAGTTTCACCGCCGCCGCCAAATCCCTCGGCCTGCCCAAGACCACGGTCAGCCGCAAGGTGCAGGAACTGGAGGAGCGCCTCGGCGCGCAGCTGCTCAACCGCACCACGCGCAAGCTCGGCCTCACCGAGGCCGGCGCCGTCTACCACGACCACAGCGCGCGCATCGCCCGCGAGCTGGAAGAGGCCGAAAGCGCGGTCGGCCAGCTGCAGGGCGGCCCGCGCGGCTGGCTGCGCGTCACCGCGCCGTATTCGATCGGCATCCTGTGGATCGCGCCGCTGCTGAGCGAATTCCACCAGCGCTACCCCGAGGTCCGCGTCGACCTGCACCTGAGCAATGACAAGCTCGACCTGATCGCATCGGAAGTGGATGTCGCCCTGCGCATCGGTTCGCTGCCCGATTCGTCGCTGGTGGCGCGCCGGCTCGCCAGCTTCCGCACCCAGGTCTACGCCAGCCCGGACTACATCCAGCGCCACGGCGAGCCCCTGCACCCGGACGACCTGCAGCACCACCGCGTGCTCGCCTTCTCCAAACACCGGCACGGCAACCGCTATTACTGGCCGCTGGTGGCCGCGAACTCGGGGTCGACCGAAACCCGCGACTTCCTGGTCGCGCCGATCTTCGTCGCCAACGACCCGGCCCCGCTGCAGGGTGCGATGCTTTGCGGCGAGGGACTGCTGATCTCGACCGACGTCAGCATCAAGCCCTTCGTGGAAAGCGGGCGCGCCGTGCGCGTGCTCGCCGGCTGGACCGGGCCCGAGGTGGACTTCAACGCGGTGTTCACCCGCGGCCGGGTGCCGTCGCCCAAGGTGCGCGCCTTCGTCGACTTCCTGGTCGAGCGCCTGAGCTTCGACGCCGACTACATGCTCAAGACCTGCCCGCTGCAGGCCGAGCTGTGCCAGGAGCAGCGCGCGGTCGAACTGCCGGTGGTCGAGGAGGCGCCGCGCAAGCTGGCGACGGTGAAGGGCCCCGCGGTCGCGGCCTGAGCCGGAGACTCAACGACCCAGTTCGATCGGCAGCAGGCAGAAGCAGAGCACGATCAGGGCCAGGCAAAGCCAGCGCCAGCCGCCCATGCCGCGCCAGGCCGCGCGCCAGGCGTCGCGGACCGGACTCATGCCGGCGCGCCCTGGCGGGCCCGGCGCGGCCGCAGCGACTCTGCGCTGCGGAGCCCGAACAGATAGACGCCGCTCAGGCTGAGCAGGGTCATCGCCGCGCCGAACATGAACCACAGGAGCTGGGTTGCCAGCCCGCCGAAGGTCCCGAAATGAAGCGGATCCGCCATTTCGGCGATGCGCTGGTGCACGCTGAGCTGCCCTGCATCGACCCGGGCGACAAGGCGGCCTTCGGCGTCGAAAGCCATGGCGTTGGCGCGGTCGCGCACCAGCCAGGCCTCGGCCTGGCCGTCGATCACCAGTCGTCCCTGGGCTTCGTCCAGGGAAATGCCGCCGACCTCCAGGCCGGGCCAGTCGCGCGCGGCCTCGGCGATCGCCCGGTCGACGCGCGCCGGTTCGATGCCCGCGGGTTCCGCGCGGGGCGCCGGCCACCGGGCCTGGGCGGCAGGCGCGTCGCCGCCCAGCGATTCCACCAGGTACCACAAGCCGGTGAGTGCGATCAGCAATACGAACCACAGGCTCCAGACGCCGGCGAGGCGATGAACGTCACCCCAGAATCGCCGGCGCCGCTCCCGGCGCGGCCAGCTGAAGAAGCCGCGCCACCAGCGCTTGTAGATCACGAAACTGCTGGCGAAGGTGATCAGCAGCGCGATCGCCAGCGAGGACACGATCGGCACGCCCCAGCGCGTGGGCAGCATCAGGTGCCGATGCGTGTTGCGCAGGAAACGCTGGGCATTGAACCAGCCGGTGTCGCCGGTGACGGTGCCGCGGTGCGGGTCGATCCAGACGAAGCGCAGTTTTCCTTCCGGCGTCCGCACGCTGGCCGCGGCCGCGAAGCGCCGGCCCCAGGGCGCGTCGATGCGCGTCACCTTCCAGCCCGGATGAGCCGTGCGCACCGCCGCCAGCATCGCGCCCCAGCTGGCGGTCCGATTGGACGGCTCCACCCGCATCTCCGGGTGCAGCAGCCAGTCGATCTCGTGCGAGAACACCGCCAGCGTCCCGGTCAGGCAGACGAAGGCCATCAGCAGGCTGAGCTTGAGGCCGACCCAGCTGTGCAGGTCGAACCACAGCCGCCGTCCGGAACTGCCGTTCCGGCGGTGGCCGGGGGCTGGCGTCGGCTGGCCCATGCTCAGAACGTGTAGCGCGCCTGCAGGTAGACGCGCCGCGGCTCGCCCGGGAAGTGGCCGGTGCGCTCGATGAAGCCGCTGGCTGCGTAGACCGTGTCGAACAGGTTCTTGACGTTGGCCTGCAGCGACCAGTTGCCCAGCGTCGTCTGCCAGCTGAGGTCGTAGATCGCGTAGGACTTCACCGGCTGGCCATCGAGACTGACGCGGTCACCGACATAGTCGCCGCCGAAGGCGATGGCGGACTTGAGCGCCGGCAGTTCATAGCGGGTCCAGAAGCCGAACTTGTGTCGCGGCGCGTTGGCGAAACGCGTGCTGCCGGCGCCGGCCGTGTTGCCGGCCGAGGCGGGGTTGCCGCGCACCACGCGGGCGTCGTTGTAACCATAGGCCAGGTTGAGCACCCAGCGGTCGGTGAGGTCGGCCAGCAGGTCGAGTTCGAAGCCGTCGCTGCGCACCAGGCCCAGCGCCTCCAGGTCGTCCACGCCGTCATTGCCCGGGTCTTCGCCAGTGGACTGCAGCAGGTTGCTGCGCTCGATGCGGTAGACGGCGGCATTGACGCCGAAGCGGCCGTCGGCAAACGCGGTCTTGGCGCCCAGCTCCCATTGTTCGCTCCGCTGCGGGTCGAACGGGCCGCCCGCCAGCGGGTTCTGGTTTCCGGCCGCCTGCGGCACGAAGCCGGTCGCCGTGCTGGCGTAAAGGTTCACCGCCTGGTTGAGCTCGAAGGTCGTGCCGAGCCGCCAGGTCAGGTCGTTCCCGTCGACGGAGCTGCGGGCCAGGCGGTTTTCGTCCTCGAACTGGTCCCAGCGCACGCCCGCCAGCACATGCCAGCGTTCGCCGATCTCGGCCTGGTCCTGCAGGTAGACCGCTTCCTGGTTGGAGCGGGTGCTGGTGGGGCGGTAGGGGATGGGGCCGAGGTTGTAGTCGTCCGCGCCGCTGAGGCCGTACTGCGGGTCGAACAGGTCCAGGCCCGGCACCGGACCGCCGCGCTCGACGCCCAGCGCCGTGCGGCCGATGAAGTCGGCGTCCTCGCGGTAGGCTTCGGCGCCCGCGAGCAGGGTGTGGCGCAGGCCGCCGCCTTCGAAACGCCAGATGGCGTTGCCATTGACCGTCAGGCCCTCGGTGCCGCGCTCCTGGTCGCGGAATTCGCGCCACACCGTACGCCCGTCGGCCGCCAGTCCGCGCGCCTCGTGGTACTGCTGCTGTTCCGCGTTTTCGAACCAGCGCACCGCCAGGTCCAGGTCCAGCGCCTCGGTGGGCGACACCGTGAAACGGGCCAGGGCAATGCGTGCCTGCAGATTGAGGAAGTCGGTGGGTTCGTTGCTGTTCCAGCGCCGGTCGGTCAGGAACTCGCCCAGGTCGTTCACCATCACGCCGCGCAGGCGGTTCGCGCCCAGCTCCTGGTCCACGTCGGTGTACTGCAGGGTCAGCTCGCCGGTCTCGCCGATGTCCAGGGCCAGGCCCAGGTCGCCGATCAGGGTGTCGCTGCTGGTGTTGAAGCGGAACGGTTCTTCGGTGTCGGCATAGGCGCCGACGCGGTAGCGCACGTTGCCCTGCGCCGTCATCGGTCCCGAGGCTTCCACCGACATGGCGCGGAAGCTGTCGTCGCCCAGCTGGACCTCGACCTGGCGCTGGGTGTCGCGCGTCGGCTTCTTTGTCGCGTAGTTCACCACGCCGCCCGGGTCGCCGCCGCCGTAGGTGGCGCCTGCCGGCCCCTTGAGGACCTCCACGCGGTCGATGTTGAACAGCTGCGGCACTGCGAACCCGGCGTAAGGGTCGCCGCGCAGGCCGTCGTAGAGCACGTTTTCCTGGCGGAAGCCGCGCAGCGTGACGCCGGAATAGCTGAAGAAACTGATGCCGCTGATGTTGCGGTAAAGGTCGGTGACCTGGCGGGCCGCCTGGTCGTCGATCAGCTCGCGCGGGATGACCTGCACCGATTGCGGCACGTCCTTGAGCGGGGTCGAGGTGCGCGTGGCCAGGCTGGAATCTTCGATCCTGTACAGGGTCTGCGCGCGGCCCTTCACCTCCACGGTGTCCAGCTCCGTGAGGGCGGCGGTGGCGGTGGCTTCCTCGGCCTGGCCCCAGGACAGGCCGGGCAGGGCAAGAGAGGCCAGGACGGCGAGGTGCAGGGGGGTGCGGGGCATGGGCGGGGCCGGAGTTTCGGGGCGCCGATTGTAAATGCGACAGATTCGCGTTTGCAACAGCTGGGCCCGACCGCCCGTGGCCTCAGTCCAGGCGCTTCCGGAACTTGAGGATCGCCACCGTCATCATCACGCCAGTGAAGGCGAGCAGGGCCAGCACCGACGGCAGCAGGTCGCCGAGGTCGGCGCCGCGCAGCATCACGCCGCGGATCAGGCGCATGAAGTGGGTCAGCGGCAAGGCCTGGGCGATCCACTGCGCCGCCACCGGCATTCCGGCGAACGGGAACATGAAGCCCGACAGCAGGATGGACGGCAGGAACACGAAGAAGGTCATCTGCATGGCCTGGAACTGGGATCTTGCCTGCGTCGATATCAGCAGGCCCAGGCTGAGGTTGGCAGCGATCAGCAGCAGGGCCGCCGCATACACCGACGCCAGCGCGCCGCGGATCGGCACCTGGAAGATCCAGACCCCGAGCAGCAGCACCACCGTGGTCTGCACCAGCCCGATGGCGACGTAGGGCAGCACCTTGCCGATCATCAGCTCGGCGCTGCTCACCGGCGTGGTGATCAGCAGTTCCATGTTGCCGCGCTCGCGTTCGCGCACGATCGCCACGGCGGTGAACAGCACCATGGTCAGCGTCAGGATTACGCCGATCAGGCCGGGCACGATGTTCACCGCCGAGCGCCGTTCCGGGTTGTAGAAGCTGACGACGCTGACCAGCTGCGCGGCGCTGACCCGGCCGGCGAGCGGGATCTGCGCCAGCTGCCGGGCGCTGGCCTGCACCACGGTGTCGCTGCCGTCCACCATGATCTGCACCGACTCGCGCCCCTCGATGCGGCGGCGTTCGTAGTCGTGCGGAATGGCGATGCCCACGTCGATGCGGCCCGCGCGCAGCAGGTCCTCCAGGTCGGCGGGCGAGCGTGCGGTCGCCGCCGAGGTGATCACGCCGGTGGCCAGCAGGTCCTGCACCAGGGCGCGCGAACCGGCGGTTTGCGCCTCGTCCGCCACGGCCGCCGGAAGGCCGCGCACGTCCAGGTTGATGGCGTAGCCGAACAGCAGCAGCTGCAGCACCGGGATTCCGACGATCATGCCCAAGGTCATGCGGTCGCGGCGCAGCTGGCGCAGTTCCTTGACCATGATGGCGAGCAGGCGGCGCAGGCTCACGCCGCCTCCCCGCGCGCCGCGCGCCGGCCGTGGGTGGCGGCGACGAACACGTCCTCCAGGCTGGGCGCGACCCGCGACACCGTGGCCGACGGATCCTGCGCACGCAGCGCCGATGCCAGCGCATCGAGCCGGTTGAAGCCCGGCTCGGCCAGGGCCCTCAGCTGGTTGCCGACCTGGGCGACGCTGGCGATGCCGGGGAAGGCGGCGAGCAGGGCCGCGGCCCGGCGCGGATGCGGACTCGTCGCCAGCAGCGTGCGGTCCACCAGATCGGCGCTCAACCGGGTCGGGGTGCCGTCGGCGACGAGTTCGCCCTGGTCCAGGATCGCCAGCCGGTGGCAGCGTTCGGCTTCGTCCATGTAGTGCGTCGACACCAGCAGCGTGGTGCCGGCGTCGGCGAGTTCGAAGAGTTTTTCCCAGAAGTCGCGCCGCGATTCCGGGTCCACCGCGCTGGTGGGCTCGTCCAGGAACAGCAGCTCGGGCCGGTGCACCACCGCGGCCGCCAGCGCGAGGCGCTGTTTCTGGCCGCCGCTGAGCGTGCCCGCCAGCTGTCTTTGCCGATCGGCCAGCCTGAAGTCCGCCAGCAGCTCGTCCACGCGCGCCCTGGCGCCGCGCCGCGGCAGGTCCTGCACGGTGGCCATGAAGTCGAGGTTCTCGCGCACGCTCAGGTCCTCGAACAGGGAGAACCTCTGGGTCATGTAGCCGATGCGGCGCTTGAGCGCTTCGGCCTGGCGCGGGATCGACAGGCCCAGCACCTCGATCTCGCCGGCGCTGGGCGTCAGCAGCCCGCACAGCATCCGGATGGTGGTGGACTTGCCGGAGCCGTTCGGCCCCAGGAATCCGTAGACGTTTCCGCGCGGCACCGCCAGGTCCACCGACTTCACCGCCACCAGCGTGCCGAAGCGACGGGTGAGGCCGCGGCTGCGGATGGCGACGTCGTCGGTCATGGCTGCCGCGCCGCGAACTCGACGCGCACCGGTATGCCGACCGGCAGGCTGTCCGCGGCCGCCTCCAGTTCGACCTCGGCCAGCCAGGACAGGCGCGAGGCGTCTTCACCCGCCAGCGCGTAGTAGGGCGTGAAGCTGGGCTCGCCGCGGATCGCGCGCACGCGGCCGGCGTAAGCGGCGTCGCTGCCCTGCAGGTGCACGGTGGCGAGGGTCCCGACCTGCACGGAGGCCCGCAGCGGCTGCGGGACATAGACCCGTGCATATGGTTTTTCGCCGACCAGCAGGATCACCAGCGGTGTGCCCACCGGGACCTGGTCGCCGACCTCGAAGGGCAGGCTGTCCACCAGGCCGGCGCGCGGTGCGGTGATCCGGGTGCGGGCCAGGTCGACCTCCTGCGCACGCAGGTTCGCCTCCGCGGCCGCGAGCGCGGCTTCGGCCTGTGCGACCTGCTCGCGACGGGTGCCCTGTTCGAGCAGGTCCAGCGCTTCGCGCGCGGCCTGCAACTCGGCCTGTGCGGCGGCGAGGTTGGCGCGGGCGCGGTCCAGGTCGGCCGGAGGCAGCACGCGGCGTTCGACCACCTGGCGGATGCGCTCGAAGTCGCGGCGCGCGTTCAATGCCACGCCCTCGGCGCCGCCCAGGCGGGCGCGGGCCTCGGCGATGGTCTGTTCGCGCGGCCCGGAGCGCGCCTCGTCGCGTGCGGCGCGCAGGCGGCGGGCCTCGGCGCGGGCGGCCTCGAGCCTGGCAGCGGTGCGCTCCGGCTCCAACACCAGCAGGGTATCGCCCGCCGCCACGGTCTGCCCCTCGCGCACCGGAATCTCGGCGATGCGTTCGGACACCGGCGCAGGCAGCGTGATTCGGTCGCGCTCCAGCGTGCCCAATGCGTAGTCGGGCGCGGGCGCGCAGGCCGCCAGCAGCAGGCAGATCGCAGCGAGGCAGAAGGGCGTCTTCATGGTTTTTTCGCGATGCCGGCAAGGAGCACGGCGAGATGGTGGGTGGCCAGGGCCTCGGCGCGCTCCGGACCGGTGTCGATCGCCAGCGCCCGGTTGACCAGGGGCGCGGCGAGGAAGGGGAAGATGCAGAGCGAGATGATGGACATCACGATCTCGCCCGCGTCCAGGTCGGTGCGGAAGTCGCCGCGGGCCTGGCCGGCGCCGACCAGCCCCCGCAGCATCGCCGCCATGGCGCCGGCGAAGCGCTGTGGAAAGGCTTCGCGCAGCACGCCCTCGTTGCTCAATACCTCGCGCACGATCAGCTGCGGCAGCCAGGGGTTGTTGGCGGCGGTGCGGGTGTAGGCGCGGACGAAACCGTGCAGTGCGTCCACCGGATCGGGTCCGGCCGCCTTCACCGTTTCGCCCAGCGCTTGCACCAGCGGCGCGACACGCTGCTCGATCACCGCCTCCAGCAGGCCGGCCTTGTCCTTGAAGTAGTAGTGGCTCAGCGCCGGCGTCACCTTCGCCGCCACCGCGATCTGGCGCAGGCTGCTGGCGGCGAAGCCATGCGCCGCGAAGTAGTCGCGGGCGGCGTCGATCAGGGCTTCGCGATGGTCGTGCCGGCCGGCGGCGGGGCGCCCGGGCTGGCGCGATTTGCGCGGGGCGCGGTCTGGGCGTGTCGGGGTCTGGGTAGCCATGGCGCGGAGATTAATTAGTCGAGTAATTAATTACAAGTGCCGGATGGAGGCAGGGGCCCGGCCGCACCTGTCGGCGGCGGCCGCCCTTTATGGATCAGTGGCTTACGGGGATTTTTTCAGCGGCGCCAGGCGCAGGTGGTGGAAGTCGAAGCTGAAGTCGGTGAGCGAGGACGCCGCCTCCATGCGCAGCTCGCGCACCTTGCCGTCCGGCGTGAGGTCGAAGCTGGCGAAGGCGTCGGCATTGAGCGCACGGTCGCGCCAGCGCACCAGGAAGGTGTCGTGCTGCCAGTGCTCCAGATCGCCGACCAGCTGCGGGGTGTGCGCGAAACGCATCACCAGTCGGCCGCCTTCGCGCGTCAGCTCCACTTCGCCGTACCAGGGGTCGGAATAGGTCGCGGCATAGCCCGCCAGCGCCAGCGACGGCTTGCTGCGTTTGTCGCGGGCCGCCTGGTGCGCCGCCCATTTTTCATCGGCACCGGACTGCGCCTTCGCGACCGCCGCGGCGTAGGCGGCCACCCAGTCGGTGTCCGGCGCTTGCAGGTAGTGGTCCAGCACTTCCATGGTCACGGCGTTGAAGGCGGCGCCGACTTCCTGGTTGGTCAGCACGA
>CAMLKR010000064.1 GCA_946480565.1 uncultured Arenimonas sp.
GGCGGTGGCGGTGGCGGGCTCGACCTGATCCCCTGGCCGAAGGTGGACTTCGCGAAGTTCGGGCCGGTGGAAAGCCGGCCCTTGACCCGCATCCAGAAGCTCAGCGGCGCCAACCTGGCGCGCAACTGGGCCATGATCCCGCACGTCACCCAGTTCGACGACGCCGACATCACCGAGATGGAGGCCTTCCGGAAAAAGCTGGGCGAGGAGAACAAGGACGTGAAGGTCACGCCCCTGGTTTTCCTGATCAAGGCCGCGGTCGCGGCGCTGAAGAAGTTCCCCAGCTTCAACGCCTCGCTCGAGGGCGAGAACCTCGTTCTCAAGCAGTATTTCCACATCGGCATCGCGGTTGACACGCCCGACGGCCTGGTGGTGCCGGTGATCCGCGACGCCGACCGCAAGGGCCTGCTGGAGCTGGCGAAGGAGCTGGCCGAGATCAGCGCCCGGGCGCGCGACAAGAAGCTGTCCTCGGCCGACATGCAGGGCGGCTGTTTCTCGATCAGTTCGCTGGGTGGCATCGGCGGCACCGCGTTCACGCCGATCATCAATGCGCCCGAAGTGGCCATCCTCGGCGTCTCGCGCAGCGCGATGAAGCCGGTCTGGAACGGCGGCGCCTTCGAGCCGCGCCTGATGCTGCCGCTCAGCCTGAGCTATGACCACCGCGTAATCGACGGGGCCGCCGCCGCGCGCTTCACCGCCTACCTGGCCCAGGTGCTGGGCGACCTTCGCCGGCTGCTGCTCTGATGGCGCAGCCGCTGCCCGCCATCCCCGGCAAGCCGCCGGCGCGCGTGCGCGTGGCGGCGGTGCAGTATGGCCAGCACCGGGTCGAGGGCTTCGACGGGTTCGCGGCCAAGGTGGAGGAATTCGTGCGGGTCGCGGCCGACTACGGCAGCCAGTTTGTCGTCTTCCCGGAGCTGTTCACCCTGCAGCTGCTCAGCGCCGAGCCGCGCCTGCTGGACCCGGCGGCGGCGATGGAGCGGCTGAGCGCGCACACCGGCGACTTCACCGCCCTGCTGCAGCGGCTGGCCCGCAAGCACCACGTGCACGTGGTCGGCGGCACCCATCCCACGCGCACGCCGGAAGGCACGCTGCGCAACATCTGCTACGTCGCCACCCGCGACGGCCGGCTGCACCGGCGCGACAAGCTGCACATCACGCCCAGCGAACAGGCCAGCTGGGCGGTGGGCGGCGGCGACAGCGCCGACGTGATCGACACCGACGCCGGTCCGGTCGGCGTGATGGTCTGCTACGACAGCGAATTCCCCGAACTGGGCCGGCACCTGGTGGACCAGGGCGCGCTGATCCTGTTCGTCCCCTACTGCACCGACCTGCGCAGCGGCCACCTGCGGGTGCGCTACAGCTGCCAGGCTCGGGCGGTGGAGAACCAGGTCTACGTGGTCGCGGCCGGCAACGTCGGCCACTGCCCGAACGTGGCCAACTTCGACATCCAGTACGCCCAGTCGGCGGTGTTCACCCCTTGCGACACGCCGTTCCCGCCCGAGGGCATCGCCGCCGAGGCGGCGCCGCAGGTGGAGCAGATGGTGTTCGCCGACCTCGACCTGGACGCGCTGCAGCACGCGCGCCGGGACGGCACGGTGAAGAACCTGATCGACCGCCGGCCCGAGCTGTACGCGCAGTGGCGCGGCGAGGCGACGTGATCCACGGCGGCGCGCACCGCGCGTCGCCGCATTGACCCAGGACGGCGCGTCCCCGCGCCAGGCTAAAGGAGAACCACATGGCCAAGATCGAACTGCGGGTGCCCGACCTGGGCGACGACAAGGACGTGCCGGTGATCGAACTGCTGGTCGCGGTCGGCGACACGGTGAAGAAGGACCAGGGGCTGGTCACGCTGGAGTCGGACAAGGCGACGATGGAGGTGCCGGCGAGTGCCGCAGGCAAGATCGTCGAGCTCAAGGTGAAGCTGGGCGACACGGTGTCCGCCGGCGACGTGATCGCGATCGCCGAAGCGGCGGGCGAAGCCGCAGCCCCCTCTCCGCCGGGTCGCGACGGGAACGGCGAAAAGGCGGCCCCGCCGCAGGCTTCGGCGAAGAGTGATGTCACTGCGCCCGTCTCTTCTGCCACGGCGGGAGAAGGCGCGAAAGCGCCGGCCCCGGCGGCTTCGGCAGGCAGCGGCCGCAAGGCCGACATCGAATGCCGCATGCTGGTGCTCGGCGCCGGCCCGGGCGGTTACACCGCCGCCTTCCGCTCGGCCGACCTGGGCATGGACACCGTGCTGGTGGAGCGGTATGCCGCGCTCGGCGGCGTCTGCCTAAACGTCGGCTGCATCCCGTCCAAGGCGCTTCTGCACGCGGCGGAGGTGCTGGTCGAAGCGAAACACGCCGCCGACTTCGGCATCAGTTTCGGCGAGCCGAAGATCGACCTGGACAAGCTGCGCGCGCACAAGGACAAGGTCGTTGGCCAGATGGTCAAGGGCCTGTCGGGCATGGCGAAGGCGCGCAAGGTGCGCACCCTCACCGGCAGCGGCCTGTTCGTCTCGCCCAACGAGATCGAAGTGACCGGCGAGGACGGCAACAAGCTGGTGCGCTTCGAGCACTGCATCATCGCCGCCGGTTCGCAGCCGGTGAAGCTGCCCGGTTTCCCCTGGGACGACGCCCGGGTGATGGATTCGACCGATGCGCTGATGCTGGCCGACATCCCGAAGAAGCTGCTGGTGGTCGGCGGCGGCATCATCGGCCTGGAGATGGCCTGCGTGTACTCGGCGCTGGGCAGCGTGGTGACGGTGGTCGAGTTCATGCCGCAGCTGATGCCGGGCGCCGACCCGGACCTGGTCAAGCCGCTGGCCGACCTGTTGAAGAAGCGCGGCGTGGCCGTGCACCTGGGCTGCAAGGTGGCCAGGGTGGATGCGAAGAAGGACGCGCTGCACGCGACCTTCGAGGGCGATTCGGTGCCGGCCGAAACGAAATACGACCGCGTGCTGGTCTCGGTCGGCCGCACGCCCAATGGCGGCAAGCTCGATGCCGGCAAGGCCGGCGTGGTGGTCAGCGACCGGGGCTTCATCCCGGTGGACCGGCAGATGCGCACCAACGTGCCGCACATCTTCGCGATCGGCGACCTGGTCGGGCAGCCGATGCTGGCGCACAAGGCCACGCACGAAGGCAAGCTGGCGGCGGAAGTCGCGGCCGGGCACAAGAAGGAGTGGGTGGCGCGGGTGATCCCGTCGGTGGCCTACACCGATCCGGAGATCGCCTGGGTCGGTGTCACCGAAACCGAGGCCAAGGCCAAGGGCCTGGCGGTCGGCGTGGCGAAGTTCCCGTGGGCGGCCTCGGGCCGGGCGGTGGGCATCGGCCGCACGGAAGGTTTCACCAAGCTGATCTTCGACGAGCATACGGAGCGGGTGATCGGTGCCGGCATCGTCGGCGTGCACGCCGGCGACCTGATCTCGGAGCTCGCGCTCGCGATCGAGATGGGCTGCGAGGCCGGCGACATCGGCCACACCATCCATCCGCATCCGACGCTGAGCGAGTCGGTGGCCATGGCCGCCGAGATCCAGGAAGGCAGCATCACCGACCTCTACATCCCCAAGAAGAAGTGACGCCCGCGCTACCTTCCTGCCAGGGATCGTTTGAGGTCGCGGCGCCGGGCTCGTTCGAGGCGATAGGCCGCCGTACGTGAGGGCTTTTTCTGCGGACGCCGTGAATCCATCCCTGGAGGCTTCTCGAAAACGTCCCTGTTTTCGAGACCGCAGAAAAAGCCCTCACGCACGACGGCCTGCGGACCATCCGGGCCGGTGTATCGCATTCTCAAAGCTTGCCAGCCCGCAAGAATTGGCGTCATGCCGACGTAACCCGCGCGCGCGCAACTAACGCGGCCTGACACTGGCCTGACGCCGTTTCCTTTGGTGCCGCGAGCTTCCGTGCCTTCTGGGGCTCGCGCTTGTCCCAACGGCGCACGCCGGATCAACCGAACTCGAGCACTGGAACTACTTGCGAACGCAAGCGCTGTCGCCGGCGGCGCACGCCGGACCACCCGAACACGAGCAAGGGACCTGCTTGCGCCAGCAAAGGCTAAACGAAAGCGACGTAGCAGACGAGGCAGAGGACGATGACGCCGACGATGTCCAGCACCGCGCCCTCGCGCAGCATGCGCTGCGCGTCCACCTCGCCGCTGCCGTAGGCGATCGCGTTCGGCGCCGTCGCCACCGGCAGCATGAAGCCGACACTGGCCGCCAGCACCGCCGGGAACATGAAGAGCGCCGGGTCCACTTCCACCGCCATCGCCGTCGCGGCCAGGATCGGCATCAACAGCACCGCCGTGGCCGTGTTGCTGGCGATCTCCGACAACAGCACCACCCCGCCGACGATGCCCAGCAGCAGCAACGGCAGCGGCAGCGCGTTCAGGCCCGACAGGCTCTGCGCCACCGCCGTGCTCAGCCCCGACGTCTGGAACGCCGCGGCCAGCGCGATGCCGCCGCCGAACAGCACCAGCGCGCCCCAGGGCACCCGCTCGGCGGTTTCCCAGTCCAGCAGCCGGCCGCCGCGGCCATCGGCGATCACGCACAGCGCGACCACCGCGATCAGCGCGACGCTGGCGTCGTTGGCGCCGGGCAGGTCCAGCAGCCCGCTCCAGCCGCCGAAGGGCTCGCTGCGGAAGATCCAGGCCGCGGCGGTGAGCGCGAACACCGCCATGACGCGTTTTTCCGCCGCGGTCCACGCGCCGGTTTCCGGCAGCGCCGCAGCGGGCGCGCCCGCCAGGCCGCGGCCCAGCCACAGCGCCACCAGCGGCAGGAACAGCAGGACCACCGGCACGCCGATCGTCATCCAGTCCAGGAATCCGTAGCGCGCGCCGGTGGTCTCGGCATAGACCTGCATGAAGACCAGGTTCGGCGGCGAACCGATCGGCGTGCCCAGGCCGCCGATGCTGGCGGCGTAGGCGATGGCCAGGATCAGCGGCGCGTGCAGGCGCTTGTCCGGATAGGCCTCCAGGATGGCCAGCGCCACCGGCAGCATCAGCAGCGTGGTCGCGGTGTTCGATATCCACATGCTGATGGCGGCAGTGGCGAAGATGAAACCCCACAGCAGGCTGCGCCCGCTGCCGCCGCCGAACAGCCGCACCATCGCCAGCGCCAGCCGCCGGTGCGCGCCGCTGCGCTCGAGCGCACGCGACAGCATGAAACCGCCGCCCAGCAGCAGGATCAGCTCGTGACCGTAGCTCTGCGCCACCTGCTTGGCGTCGAGCACGCCCAGCAGGGGCAGCACCGCCAGCGGCAGCAGCGCCGTCACCGGACCCTTCACCGGCTCCAGGATCCACCACAGTGCGCACCAGGCGGTCAGGCCGACGGTGACCGCCAGCACATGCTCCGCGCCCTGGCCCCGCAGGAAACCGTAGATCGCGATCGCCAGCACCGGGCCGGCGGGCAGGGCGTAGCGGCGAAGGCTCGGGGTCACGGGGGCTCCGCATGGGCGACCGGGGCGGCCAAGATACAACGCCCGCGCGCCGAACGGCCCGACGGCCGGCCGCGGAACCGGGCCTGTCTATAATCGGGGCCGGAACCCCACGGAGTCGTCGACACATGTCCCCCGTCCAGACCCTCGCGCAGCGCGCCGCGAAGGAGTTCGCCGAGTTCATCCGGCTCGAGTCCTTCGGCGGCATCCTGCTGGTGATCACGGCCGTGCTGGCGCTCATCGCCGCCAACTCGCCGCTGTCGGGCCTGTACGGCGAGCTGTTCCACCTGCCGGTGCAGGTCCGCATCGGCGCGCTGGACATCGACAAGCCGCTGCTGCTCTGGATCAACGACGGCCTGATGGCGGTGTTCTTCCTGCTGGTCGGCCTAGAGCTCAAGCGCGAGATGATCGACGGGCAGTTCGCCGATCGCGCCCAGATCGTGCTGCCCGCCGCCTGCGCGGTGGCCGGCATGGTGGTGCCGATGGGTCTCTACGCCTGGGTCAACCGCGGCGATCCGGTGGCCATGGCCGGCGTCGCCATCCCCGCCGCCACCGACATCGCCTTCGCCCTGGGCATCCTCGCCCTGCTCGGCAGCCGGGTGCCGCTGGCGCTGAAGATGCTGCTGACCGCGATCGCCGTGGCCGACGACCTGGGCGCCATCATCATCATCGCGGTCTACTACACCAGCGACCTGTCCATGCTGTCGCTGGGCATCGCGCTGGCGGCGCTGGCGGGCCTGGTCCTGGTCAACCGCTTGGGCGTGACGCGGTTGTCGGTGTACGTGGTGATCGGCATCGTGATGTGGGTGGCCATGCTCAAGTCCGGCGTGCACGCCACGCTGGCGGGCGTGATGCTGGGCATGACCATTCCTATGCGCGGCGGTCCGGAGGAGAAGGGACCGCTGGAGGCGCTGGAGGACGCGCTGCATCCCTGGGTGGCCTACGGCATCCTGCCGCTGTTCGCCTTCGCCAACGCCGGCGTCTCGCTGGCGGGGCTGGGCCTGGAAAGCCTGCTGGAGCCGGTGCCGCTGGGCATCGCGCTGGGCCTGTTCGTCGGCAAGCAGATCGGCATCTTCGGCACCGCGGCCGCCCTGATCGGCACCGGCATCGTGCGCCGGCCGGAGGGCGTGACCTGGGGTGGGCTGTACGGCATGTCCATCCTGTGCGGCATCGGCTTCACGATGAGCCTGTTCATCGGCGCCCTGTCCTTCGACGCCAGCCACGCCGACCTGCTGGTGGCCAACCGCATCGGCATCCTGGCCGGGTCGCTGCTGTCGGCCGTGGTGGGCTACCTGGTGCTGGCCTGGCTGCTGCCGCGCAAGGCCGGATGAAGCGCTGGCTGGTCTTCGGGCTCAGCGGCCAGGTCGGCGCGGCCCTGCGGGCGGCGATGGCCGCGGACGAGGCGGGGCTGGTGGCGGTCTCACGCCAGCCGCAGGCGGAGGCGCCGGGACTGCACTGGCTGCAGGGCGCGCTCGGCCCCGGGCTGGTCACGGGCCGGGATTTCGATGCGGTCCTCAGCCTCGGGCCCCTGGACCACTTCACCGACTGGTTCGTCGCCTCGGACCTGGCCCCCGCGCGGCTGGTGGCCCTGGGATCGACCAGCGTTCACAGCAAATCCGGTTCGCCCGATCCGGACGAACGCCGGCTCGCGGCCCGGCTGGCCGACGCCGAGGCCCGGCTTGCGGCGGCCTGCGCGGCGCGCGGCACCGCCCTCGCCCTGCTGCGCCCGACCCTGATCTACGGTGGCGGCGAACGCAGCCTCAGCCGCATCGTCGCCCTGGCCCGGCGCTGGCGCTGGCTGCCGTTGCCGCGCGAGGCGGGCGGGCTGCGCCAGCCGGTGCACGCGGGCGACCTCGCCCAGGCCGCGCTGGCCTGTCTGCGTTCGCCGGCCGCGATCGTCGGCGCTTATGACCTGCCGGGTGGGGAAACCCTGGCCTATGACGAGATGCTGCGGCGGGTGCTGGCCGTGGCCGCGCCGGGGGCCCGCATCGTCCGGCTGCCCACGCCGCTGTTCCGGGCCGGCATCCGGGTGCTGCGGCTGTTCGGCCTGGGTGGGGCAGGCGAGGGGCTGCTGGCCCGCTTCAACCGCGACCTGGTGTTCGACGCGGGCCCGGCCCGGCGCGATCTGGGCTATGCGCCGCGGCCTTTCCGGCCCGGCGCGGACATGTTCCGGACCTGATGTTGCGGCGCAGCAGGCAGCACCGTGACCGGCACCATACGCGGGAGCATTGCCATTTCGTAACGAACATTTAATATGCCTAGAGGAAATGCTCTAGAGTCTGGGGGGAGCCAGCACGCTATGAAGAACAGTTCCATCACGACGCGCCCACGGCCGTCGATTCCGCCCGCCGCCGTTGGCGGTGCTCCGAATTCCGCACGCACGCACTGACCCGAGGAAGCACCCATGAAGAAACTGCACGCACACCACGGGCTGGTCGCTCGTGCCCCGCTCGCCGCCGCCGTCGCCCTGGGCCTGCTGATGGCCCCGGCCGCGCAGGCCTTCGAGTTCTCGCGCGGCGAACTGAGCGGCAGCCTGGACACCACCGTGTCCTACGGCTACTCCTGGCGCGTCGACGAGCAGGACCCGAACCTGATCGCCAAGTCCTGGTTCGACCCGCTGCTGTGCGCGCAGAACGTCCCGCTGGCCGCGATCCCGGTCGGCCCGGGCCGCTGCACCAGCACCGGCGGCGTGCCGGGTTCGCCGGCCCAGATCGCGGCCCCGGGCCGGTTCTCGGCCAACCGCGACGACGGCAACCTCAAGTACGACGAAGGCGACGCGATCTCCAGCGCCGTCAAGATCACCTCCGAGCTGAGCCTGAACTGGCGCAGCTGGGGCGCCTTCATGCGCGCCACCTACTTCCACGACTTCGAGAACGAAGGCCGCGACGACCTGACCGAGATCGCGCAGGACCGCATCGGCCAGCGCTTCCGCATGCTCGATGCGTTCGTGTTCAAGGATTTCACCCTCGGTGACGAGGGCGCGCTCGGCGGCACCGTCCGCGTCGGCCGCCAGGTGGTGAGCTGGGGCGAGGGCACCTTCATCCAGAACGGCATCAACGTCATCAACCCGGTCGACCTGTCCGCGCTGCGCGTGGCCGGCGCCGAGCTGAAGGAAGCCTTCCTGCCGATCGACATGGCCTGGGGCTCGATCAACCTGTCCGAGAACGTCGCGCTGGAAGCGCTGTACATGTTCGAGTTCGAGGAAATCGAGGTCGACGCCGCCGGCACCTACTTCAGCGCCAACGACTTCGGCACCCCCGGCGGCACCTACGTGATGCTGGGCTTCGGCACCACGCCGCAGCCGGTCTACAACCCGGAGCGTTTCTTCAGCACCTGCTACGCCGGCCCGGCCGGTTACGCCACCAGCGACCGCTTCGCCGACCTGTCGGCGATCTACGGCGCCGCCACCGCGGCCCAGATCGTCGCCATCGGCTGCGGCAACGCCGTGGGCCGCCTGGAGGACCGCGCCGCGCGCGACGACGGCCAGTTCGGCCTGGCCCTGCGCTGGTACGCCGAGGCCCTGAACGAAACCGAGTTCGGCTTCTACTTCCTGAACTACCACAGCCGCGTGCCGCTGCTCTCGGGCCGCGCCGTGAACAACCCGGTGGTGGGCGCCGCCAGTGGCCGCTTCTTCGTCGAGTATCCGGAAGACATCCAGATGTTCGGCATGAGCTGGAACACCACGCTGCCGGGCGGCGTCGCCTGGCAGGGCGAGATCAGCCACCGTCCGAACGCGCCGCTGCAGGTCGACGACGTCGAGCTGCTGTACGCCGCGCTCAGCCCGCTCAACCCGTTCATCCCGGCGCCGGCGCTGCGCTTCAACAGCCAGCTGGGCCAGTACGCCCTGGGCCAGGAAGTCCGCGGCTGGCGCGAGCACGAGATGAGCCAGCTGCAGATGACCTTCACCAAGGCCTTCGCCCAGGTGCTGGGCGCCGACCAGCTGGCCGTGGTCGCCGAAGTCGGCGCCACCGAGGTCTGGGACCTGCCGTCCGCCTCCGAGCTGCGCTACGAGGGCGAGGGTACGGACACCGGCGGCGGCTGCGATGTCGCCGATTCGCTGGCGGCCGGCTTCCCGGGCCCGGGCGCCCTGCTGTTCGGCTGCATGCGCAACCCGCAGACGCTGACCGGCGGCTTCCCGACCGCGTTCTCGTGGGGCTACCGCCTCGCGGCCCGCGCCGACTACTCCAGCGCCTTCGGCACGCCCCTCACGCTGTCTCCGCGCCTGGCGTTCAACCATGACGTCAGCGGCACCACCCCGGGCCCGGGCGGCAACTTCCTCGAGGACCGCAAGTCGCTGACGCTGGGCGTCGAGGCCAACTACCTGAACCAGTGGGTGTTCGACCTGAGCTACACGCGCTTCAGCGGCGCCGAGCAGTACAACCAGATCCACGACCGCGACTTCGCGTCGTTCACCGTGAAGTATTCGTTCTGACGCCACAGGGAGGCAGAGGATGAAAATCAACAAGAAGCACGCCTTGACCGTTTTGGTCGGGGCCGCGGTACTCGCCACCGGCATGGCCCAGGCAGCGGTCAGCGCGCAGGAAGCCGCGAAACTCGGCACGACGCTCACCCCGGTGGGCGGCGAGAAGGCGGGCAACGCCGCCGGCACCATCCCGGCCTGGGAGGGCGGCATCGTCCGTCCGCCCTCGGGATTCCGCGTCGGCACCTTCCATCCGGATCCGTTCGCGGCCGACAAGCCGCTGTACTCGGTCACGCGCGCCAACCAGGCCACCTACGCCAACGTGCTGACGGCCGGCCAGAAGGCGATGTTCGCCAAGTACCCGACCTTCCGCATGGACGTGTACCCGACCCGCCGCAGCGCCTCGTTCCCGCAGCGCACCTATGACTTCACCAAGCGCAACGCCACCAGCTGCCGCCTGGTGGCCAATGGCGACGGCGTGCAGAACTGCGCCGAGGGCATCCCGTTCCCGATCCCGCAGAACGCCTACGAGGTCATCTGGAACCACAAGCTCAAGTACAAGGGCCTGTCGGTGATCAGCTACTCGAACCAGGCGGCCCCGACCGCCGGCGGCGCGTTCACGCTGATCAAGCTGCGCGAGGAGATCCTGGGCCTGTACTACAAGCCGGGCAACACCACCGAGAACATCAACAACATCCTGCTGTACTTCAAGCAGGAAGTGCTCGGCCCGGCCCGCCTGGCCGGCCAGGTGCTGCTGGTGCACGAGACCCTGAACGCGGCCGCCGCGCCGCGCCAGGCGTGGGTGTACAACCCGGGCCAGCGCCGCGTGCGCCGCGCCCCGAACGTCGCCTACGACAACCCGGGCACCGCCTCCGACGGCCTGCGCACCAACGACATGACCGACATGTTCAACGGCGCGATGGACCGCTTCGACTGGACCCTGGTCGGCAAGAAGGAAATGCTGGTCCCGTACAACTCGTACCGGGCCCATTCCGACAAGACCAAGGTGCGCGACCTGATCCGCCCGGGCCACCTCAACCCCGACTTCATGCGCTACGAGCTGCACCGCGTGTGGGTGGTCGAGGCCAAGCTCAAGGCCGGCCAGCGCCACATCAACAGCCGCCGCACCTTCTACGTGGACGAGGACAGCTGGCAGATCCTGCTGATGGACCACTACGACGGCCAGGGCAACCTGTGGCGCTATTCGGACGCGCCGTCGGTGAACTACTACGAGGTGCCGACCTTCTGGTCCACCCTCGAAACCCACCACGACCTCAAGTCCGGCCGCTACATCACCATGCTGCTCGACAACGAGGACAAGCCGCGCGACTTCGGCTACCAG
>CAMLKR010000065.1 GCA_946480565.1 uncultured Arenimonas sp.
CGGTCCTGCAGGCCGCCGGCGGCGATGGTGACGGCGCTGCGGCGCACGCCCAGCATGTCGGCCAGGAACTGGTGGGTCAGGTGGATGCGTTCGCCGCCGGCGCGGTCGTCGCTCATCAGCAGCCAGCGCGCCAGCCGCGGCTCGACGGCGTGGAAGCGGGTGCAGGCGGCGGTCTGCGCCAGCTGGCGCTGGGTGACGTAAAGGTAGCGGCGCAGGCTGGCCTGCAGGCCCGGGCTGTCGCGCAGCAGGCGCTGGAAGGGGCGCACCGAGAAGCTCAAGGCCAGGCCGATGCCCTGCACCACCGCCTGCAGCGGCGCCTGGTCCACGCCCAGGGCCAGCGCGGCGCCCAGCGCACCCTCGCGGCCGATCAGGCCCATTTCCATCGGCGGATGCCCCGGCACCGACACCAGCAGCGAGATGAATCCGCCGAGCGGGAAGTAGACGCGCCGGTGCGGTTCGCCGGCGCGGCAGAGGGTATCGCCGAAGGCCAGCGGCACCCGCTTCGCGAACGGCAGCAGGTTCTCGCGTTCACGCCGCGGCAGATCGGCGATCAGGCGGTTGTCCAGCGGGGTGGGCGACAAGATGGATTCCCTGCAGCGCGGTCCGGGCCGGGATGGCGGAACGCGCGGCTGCCCGCGTCCTTGCGGGAACTGTGGGCGATCGGCCCGCGTCTGTCCGTTCGCTGCGCCACGCAGGCGCCGCGCATCCACCCTGGGTTCAGGCCGGCTGCCTGACCGCGATGTAGGGCAGCAGGCGGTCGGTTTCACGCTTGACCACCGCGTAACACTCGCAGCTCAGGCGCTCCAGGCCCTTGCGGTCGAGCACGGTGATGTGGCCGCGGCTGTACTCGATCACTCCCAGACGCTGCAACTTGCCGGCGGCGTCGGTGACGCCCTCGCGGCGCACGCCGAGCATGTTGGCGATCAGCTCCTGGGTCATGCACAGCTTGTTGCTGGGCAGCCGGTCGAGCGAGAGCAGCAGCCAGCGGCACAGCTGCTGGTCGATCGAATGGTGACGATTGCAGACCGCGGTCTGGGCCATCTGGGTGATCAGCGCCTGGGTGTAGCGCAGGATCAGGTGCAGCAGCTCGCCGTGGCGGTTGAATTCGTCCTTCAGGCGCTGGCCGAGCAGGCGATAGGCATGGCCGCCGCTCTGCACCAGGGCGCGGCTGGAGGTGCTTTCGCCACCCATGAACACCGCGACGCCGATCAGGCCCTCGTTGCCCACCACGGATATCTCGGCGGAGGCGCCGCTTTCCATCACGTAGAGCAGAGACACGATCGAATCTATCGGAAAGTAGACGTGGCGCAGGCTGTCGCCGGACTCGTACAGCACTTCGCCCAGCGGCAGCGCCACCAGCTCCAGGTGAGGGTACAGCCGTGCCTGCACTTCCGTCGGCAGCGCCGCCAGCAGGTGGTTGTGCTGCGGGATGAAGCGGGATGCAACATCGGTCACGACGGGCTCCGGGGTGTGGCGGGATTGGCCCGTATCTCCAGCATACGCCTGCGGGTCCGGGGCGTATGTTCGACGGCGCACACAGCCCGGACCGGGCGCTGTGTGCGCCGGCGAACCGACGCCCCGCGGCGCCGCGCCCATGCTGCGCGCAGGTCGTGCCCCGCCAGCCGGCAGGGCGACCGCACGGAGAACCCGCCATGAGCGTCGGCACCATCCTTCTGATCATCCTGATCCTGCTGCTGGTCGGTGCGCTGCCCAGCTGGTCGCACAGCAAGAACTGGGGTTACGGCCCCACCGGCGGCCTGGGCCTGGTCGTCGTGATCGTGGTCATCCTGCTGCTGATGGGAAAGCTGTAGTTCCCGTCAGAACAGCTCGGCCTGCGGCGACGGCGGCCGCGGCGGCACGAAACGGCTGGTGTCGAGCGGTTTGGAGCGCCATTCGGAGTAACCGAGCCGGCGCCAGGCCAGGTTGAAGCGCGCCGCGACCAACTGGGCCCAGGCACCGCTGCCGCGCTGGCGCTGGCCGAAGCTGGCGTCGTAATCGCGGCCGCCGCGGCTCTGGCGCACCAGGCTCATCACGTGCTCGGCGCGTTCGGGCACGTGCCCGTCGAGCCAGTCGCGGAAATGCTGCTTGAGTTCGTGCGGCAGCCGCAGCAGCACGAAACCCGCGCGGGTGGCGCCGGCCTCGCGCGCGGCTTCCAGCACGGCCTCCATCTCGTGGTCGTTCACGGCGGGGATGACCGGCGCGAACATCACGCCGGTGGGGATGCCGGCCTCGGCCAGGCGCCGGATCGCCTGCAGCCGGCGGTGCGGTGCGCTGGCGCGTGGCTCCAGTTTCGCCGCCAGGTGGTTGTCGAGCGTGGTGACCGACAGCGCCGCGCTGACCAGGCCCTCGCGCGCCAGCGGCGCCAGCAGGTCCAGGTCGCGTTCGATCAGCGCGTTCTTGGTGAGCAGGGTGAACGGGTGCCGGGTTTCGGCCAGCAGTTCGATCAGACGGCGGGTGATGCCGTGGCGGCGTTCGATCGGCTGGTAGGGATCGGTATTGGTGCCCATCGCGATCGGCGCGCAGCGGTAGGACGGTTTCGCCAGCTCCGCGCGCAGCACCTCGGCGGCATTGGTCTTGGCGAACAGCCGGGTTTCGAAGTCGAGGCCCGGCGACAGTTCAAGGTAGCTGTGCGAGGGCCGGGCGAAGCAGTAGGCGCAACCGTGCTCGCAGCCGCGGTAGGCGTTCACCGAGCGGTCGAAGGGCAGGTCGGGTGAATCGTTGCGGCTGAGCACGCTGCGCGCGCGCTCCTCGGTGACCGTGGTGCGCGGATTGGGCGCCGGCTCGCCGTCCTGGAACCAACCGTCGTCCTGGGCCTCGTGCACCGTCCTGGCGTAGCGGCCAGGCGTGTTGGCGACGGCGCCGCGGCCCTTGGTCACCTTCGGTGGCGGTTTGTCTGCGATCATGGGCACAGCCTACGCCGGCCCGGTCTCCCGGGCTGAGACGCGCAAGGAGATCGGATGGATTGGCATGAACTCTGGCCCCAGCTCAAGCCCGTGCTGGCCGCGGTCTGGGTGGTCTACCTGGCGGTGCTGGCCGGCTGGATCGTGCTGCAGAAGCGCGAGCCCATCGCCACCTTGAGCTGGATCATGTCGCTGGCGCTGCTGCCGGTGCTGGGCCTGATCATCTACCACTTCCTCGGGCCGCAGCGCATCCGGCGCCAGCAGTTGCGGCGCGCCCGCTCGCGTGCCGGCCTGCATTCCGTGCTGCCGCCCGGCCTGCGTCCGAGCGACGACTGCGCCACGGTGGCGAAGCTGGGCCAGGCCAGCACCGGCTTCGCCGCGGCCACCGCGACCCGCGTCGACCTGCTGGTGGACGGCGCCGCCACCTATGCCGCCCTGCTCGAAGCCGTCGCCGCGGCCAGGCACCACCTGCACGTCGAGTACTACATCTTCGAACCCGACCGCACCGGCACCCAGTTGCGCGACGCCCTGGTGGAACGCGCCAGGGCCGGCGTGCGCGTGCGGCTGCTGCTCGACGCCATCGGCTCGTCGCGGCTGTCGCGCCGTTTCCTGGCGCCGCTGCTGGCGGCCGGCGTCGAGCTGGCCTGGTTCCACCCGGTGCGGCTGCGCTGGCTCTGGCGCCCGCGCGTGAACCTGCGCAACCACCGCAAGCTGGTGGTGGTGGACGGCCGGCTGGCCTTCACCGGCGGCATCAACATCACCGACGAGGAAAACGAAGGCCTGGACGCCGCCGCGTTCCACGACCTGCACCTGCGGCTGGAAGGCGAGGTGGTGCGCTGGCTGCAGCTGGCCTTCCTGGAGGACTGGCATTACGCGACCAAGGTGTCCCTGCGGGACGAACACCTGTGGCCGACGCTGGAGGGTGGCGAAATCCTGGCCCAGGTGCTGCCGGCCGGGCCGGACTCGCCCTGGGAGGCGATCCACCGCGTGCAGGTGGAGGCCATCCACCAGGCCAACCGCCGGGTCTGGCTGGTGACGCCGTATTTCGTGCCGGGCGAGGCGGCGCGCATGGCGCTGTCGTCGGCGGCGCTGCGCGGGCTGGACGTGCGCGTGATCGTGCCGGCGCGCAGCGACTCGCGCATCGTCAGCGCCGCCGCGCGTTCGTATTACGACGAGCTGATCGCCGCCGGCGTGAAGGTGTTCGAATACGGCCCGCGCATGCTGCATTCCAAGGCCCTGCTGGTGGACGACGATACCTGCCTGCTGGGCAGCGCCAATTTCGACCACCGCAGCTTCCGGCTGAACTTCGAGCTGTGCCTGCTGCTGCACGATGCCGGCCTGGCCGGCCGACTGGAAACCGAGGTCCTGGCCGACCTGGGGCACTGCGCGGAGATCCGCGCCGACCGACCGAAGGCGGCCTTTTCCCGACGTCTGGGCGATGCCTGCGCCCGGCTGTTCTCGCCCCTGCTCTGAGCCGTCCGGGGGCTAGCCGGACCCGGGCGGGCTTGGGCTAAACTCCCGGCAAATCCCCCCGAGGTGCCCCATGCATTGGCTCTATCTGCTGGCGTCGCTGGTCTGCCTGGGCCTGGCCATGGTCCGCAGCATGCCCTCGATCGGGGTGCTGTTTTTCCTCGCCTGTTCGCTGGGCCTGATGGTGGCCTGGATCCTGGGCTGGATGTCGTCGCGCATCTCCAGCAATACGCGCGACATCGGCCACATCATGAGCCCCGAGGAGCTGCGCAGGCTGCGCGAACAGGCCGAGGCCAACCGCCGCGCCCGTTCGCAGCCGGGCGACAGCCAGGGTTGAGCCCCGTGCTAGCCTGAGTCCGGCCGCGGCGCGCCCGCGCCGGCGGCCATTCGTTTCAACTTTCCGGGGAGGAAACCATGCATCTACTCATATTCCTGATCATCGGCGCGCTCGCCGGCTGGCTGGCCGGCGTGGTGATGAAGGGCCGCGGTTTCGGCGTCGTCATCAACATGGTGGTCGGCGTGGTCGGCGCGTTCTTCGGCGGCTGGCTGCTGCCGCGCCTGGGCGTGAGCTTCGGCGGCGACATCGGCCTGTTCATCACCGCCTTCATCGGCGCGGTGATCCTGCTCGCCATCATCGGCCTGATCAAGAAAGCCTGAGGCGGCGCCAGGCGCGCAGGGAACGGCGGCTGCGGCCGCCGTTTCCATTTGCGCGTTCAGCGCGGGGTACCGCGGCGGCAGGCATCGGAGCAGTAGACCACCCGGTCCCAGTCGCGCTCCCACTTCTTGCGCCACTGGAAGGACCGGCCGCAGACCGGACAGGTTTTTTCCGGGCGCGGCGAACGCGGCTTCCGGCGCTCAGGCGCCATCGACGTGCACGCGGTTGCGGCCGGCGCGCTTGGCCGCGTAAAGGGCCGCGTCGGCGCGGCGCAGCAGGCTGTCGGGTTCGGCCTGCACGTCGGGCAGGAATCCCGCGACGCCGATGCTGACGGTCATGCCGGCGTCGCTGGCCGCGATCGCGGCGCGGATTTTTTCGGCGCGGCGCGCCGCCTCGTCCTGGTGCACGCCCGGCAGCAGCAGGGCGAACTCCTCGCCGCCGTAGCGCGCCAGCAGTTCGCGCTGCGGGTCGTGCTGCTGGTGCAGGCGCTGGGCGATGCCCTTGAGCTGGATGTCGCCTTCGAGGTGGCCGTGGGCGTCGTTGTAGGCCTTGAAGTGGTCGACGTCGATCATCAGCACCGACAGCGGGCGGCGCTGGTCCAGGCAGCGGAACCATTCGCGGCGCAGGCCGTTCTCGAGCGCGCGGCGATTGGATACGCCGGTCAGCGCGTCTTCGGTGACCAGTTCGGCGAGCCGGCGGTTCACGTCCTCCAGCTCGCGGGTGCGTTCGGCGATGCGCGCCTCAAGCCGGCGGTTGGCGGCGAGGTAGCGCTCGGTGCGCTGGCGTACCGCCCACAGCGTGATCGCCACGGCCAGGCCCGCCAGCGCCAGCAGGCCCAGGGCCATCAGCCACCACTGTTCGTACCAGCGCGGCTGCACCTGGAAGCGGTAGCTGATCGACGCCGCCTGGCGGCCGTTGCGGGTGCGCGCCTGCACTTCCAGTACGTAATCGCCGGCGGCCAGGGCGCGGATGAACAGGTCGCGATCGGTCCAGGCGCTCCATTCCGGCGTCACGCCGTGCAGCAGGTAGCGGAACTCCGCCCCGCTTTCCATGCTGACCATGCCGAAGCGCAGGTTGAGGCTGTGCCCCGGCGGCACCCGGGCCGGCGCGTTCGCGGTGCGCGTCGGCAGGCGCAGGGTGTTGCCGTCGACGCTGCGCGCGATCACGCTCTCCATGCCAAGGCGCAGCGGCTGCGGCGCCACGGCCTGTTCCTCCGGGTCGTACTGCAGCAGTCCGCTCCAGGTGGCGATGCGCAGCACGCCGTCGCGGCTGACGCGCAGATAGGAATAGCCGGCGGCGGCCTGGGCGCCCGGGTACAGCGGCTGCCATTCCGCGTCCGGCGCGCTGCGGCGCCAGAGCTGGCGGGTGGTGTAGGCGAAGTCCCCCAGCGGCGTGGCGTGCACCACCAGTTCGTGTGGCCGGTCGACCAGGGTGAAGGGCGGGCCCTTGTCGGGCACGAAGCGGTCGCCCTCCAGGCGGTAGCCGGCTTCGCCGCTGATGGCGTGGATGCGGCCATCGAGCTGGAAGACGCGGGTGCCGTCGTGCGCATCCACCGCCAGGCCGCGGTCGTCGGCGAAGACCTCGCGCGCGGTGACCTCGCCGGTGGCCAGGTCCACCGTCCAGTGCTGCAGCGGGCCGCGGGTGTCGCCGATCCACAGCTCGCCGGGTGCGGTTTCCTCCAGGCCGTTGATGCTCAGGCCGTCCAGCGGGATCTTCTTGTCGGACCGCCAGCGGCCATCGCGCTCCTCGACCAGCAGAAGGTCGGTGGCGGTCATCGCGTACACCAGGCCCGGCACATGGGTCGAGGCCTGCATGAAGTAGACGCCATGGTTCGGGTGCAGGTAGAGATCGCGCGGCGTGCTCGCGCCCGGGTCCAGCACCTTCAGCCCCTCGCGCAGGCCGACCAGCAGGCCGGCTTCGCTGGAGTGCAACGAGTAGCCCTCGTATTCGGTCCAGGCCAGGGGCCGGTGGCTGGTGTTGCCCTGTTCGTCGACGGTCAGGCGCGAGATGCCGCGGCTGCTGGCCAGCCACAGGGCGCCTTCGTGCCATTCGAAATCGTTGGGATTGCCGGCCAGGCCCTGGGCTTCGCCGAGGAAGGACCAGGGCGAGGGCAGCGACAGGCGCACCAGGTCGCCTTCGGTCGCGGCCCACAGCCCGCCCTCGCGATCCAGTCCCATGGCCTGGATGCCGAAGGCGCCCAGGTCGATGCGTTCGCGCAGTTCGAGATCGGCGTCGAAACGGTAGAGCTCGCCGTCGTGGGTGCCGACGACGAAGCTGCCGTCGGCCAGCGGCTGCACGACATAGCTGCGCTTGCCGGCCAGCAGCCTGCTGGCCGGGCCCGGCAGCAGGCGGATGCCCGTGTCGTCGGCGCGGTAGAGCCCGTCGCGGCCTACCAACAGCTGCCAGTCGCCGCGGTCGATCAATCCGGGCAGTGGCTGGGTGATGAAGACGTCGCCGCCCGGCACCAGTTCGAAGCGACCATCCACGAAGCGGCACAGCCCGCGACCCTGCACCCGCGCCAGCAGCTGGTCGCCGACCGGATAGAAGCTGCGCACTTCGTCCGCCAGCGGCCAGCGCCTGGCCGGCGCATCGTCGTAGGGCAGGAAGTGCAGGCCGGTTTCGGCGCGGAAATAGACGCCCTGCGCGGTCGGCAGCACTTCCCAGACGATGCCGACGTAACGCTGGCTGTTGCGCAGGCCGGCGCGGGTCTGCAGTTCCTCGTAGGCCAGCCCGCCCTCTTCGTTCTGGACCAGGCGGCCGAAGGTGTCGTACCCGCCGACATAAATCTGGCCGTCCGCGCCGGTGCCCAGCGACCGCACCGGCGAGCGGCCCGGCAGCGCGGTCAACTGCCAGTCGACGCCGTCGTAGCGCAGCACCCCTTCGATGTTGCCGACGTACATCTCGCCGTTCACCCCGGTGGCCACGGCGAGGTAACTCGGCGGCGTCTTGGTTTCTTCGTTGGAGAAGTGCCGCAGCAGCGGCGCGCCGGGCACGGCCTTGGCGACGGCGGCCACCGGTGCGAACAGCGCGGCGGCCAGCAGGCCGACCATGAACAGGCGGTTCAGGAACATCAGGCGATTATCCCTTAAAGCCCCGGCCCGGAATGTGGCCTGCCGCGGGGTTTTCCGACCACCGGCGGGCAGGGTAGGCTGCCCGGATGACCCTGCTCAGCGTCAACGTCAACAAGGTGGCCGTGCTCCGCAACTCCCGGGGCGGGTCCGAACCCAGCGTGCTGGCGGCGGCTGAGGCGGCCCTCGCGGCCGGCGCCGGCGGCATCACCGTGCACCCGCGTCCGGACCAGCGCCACATCCGGCCCGACGACGTCCAGGCCCTGGCGGGGCTGGTGGCCGGGCAGGCCGAATACAACCTCGAGGGCAATCCCTTCGCGCCGCCGCGGCCGGGTTACCCGGGGTTCCTGGCCCTGGTGGCGGCAGTGCGCCCCCAGCAGGCCACCCTGGTGCCGGACGGCGACGGCCAGCTGACTTCGGACCACGGTTTCGACCTGGCCCGCGATGCGGACCGGCTGCGGCCCCTGGTCGCGGAGCTGAAGTCGCTGGGCACGCGGGTGTCGCTGTTCATGGATGCCGGCGCGGCGAACCTATGGCTGGCCGCCGACATCGGCGCCGACCGGATCGAGCTCTACACCGGGCCCTATGCCGAGGCCCACGCGGCCGGCGACGCCCAGGCCGCCCTGGCGGCCTGCGCGGCCACCGCCCGCGAGGCCCAGGCCCTGGGCCTGGGCGTGAACGCCGGCCACGACCTGAGCCAGGCCAACCTGGGCGATTTCCTGCGCGGGGTGCCAGGCGTGCTGGAGGTGTCGATCGGCCACGCGCTGATCGGCGAAGCGCTGCACGACGGGCTCCAACCCACCGTGCGCGCCTATCTCGACGTCATTGCCGGCGTCGGTCGCCGCTGAGCGGCGGCCGCCGGATCAGGGTTCGACCAGCCCGATGTTCTGTACGCCGGCCCGCTGCGCGGTCGCCATCGCGGTGGCCGCGGACTGGTAGTCCGCCTCGGGATCGACGGCGAGCCTGAGCACGCCATCCGGCTGGGCGCTGCGCCAGTCCCCCAGGGCCTGCTCCAGGTCGCGCGGCGTCATCGCCACCCCATCCAGGCGGAACAGGTCGCCGGCGTCCACCGCGAGCACCCGCGGTTCGGGCGGCTGGGTCTGCGCCGGGGGCGCCTGGGGCAGGGTCATCGGGATGCGCAGGTCGAGCAGGGGCGCGGTGACCATGAAGATGATCAGCAGCACGAGCATGACGTCCACCAGGGGCGTGATGTTCATGTCGGCCATCGTGTCGGACTCGGGTCGTGCGGCGGCGAAAGCCATGGCGCGTCTCCTTCCGGGGCGGTCGATTTCCTTCTACGCCCGGATCTGGGTGGCGCGCAAGCAAAAAAAACGCCGCCCGGAGGCGGCGTTGCTGCAGGGTGCGGGAAGCGGCCTTACTGGCCCGGATCCACGAAAGCGATCTTTTCCATGCCGGAGTTCTTGGCCCGCGAGAGGACCTTGGCCAGCGTTTCGTACTGCGCGTCGACGTCGGTCTCGATCTCCAGGGTCGGCTGGATCGAGCGTTCGGCCTCGACCTCCAGCGACGACTGCAGCACCGAGAGCGGGATCGGCGAGTTGTTCCAAGTGATGGTGCCACCGGCCTCGATCCGCAGGCGGATCGGTTCGGGCGGATCCTTCGGCTGCGGCGGCGGGTTGGTGGTGCGCTGCGGCAGGTCGACCTGGATCTGATAGGACAGGGCCGGGGCGGTGACCATGAAGATGATCAGCAGCACCAGCATCACGTCCACGAGGGGCGTGACGTTGATGTCGGCCATCGGGCCGCCGCCGGAGTTGGAGGTGAAGGCCATGCTCGTTGCTCCTCAGCGCTCGGGGGTGGACACGAAGCCCACCTTGCGGATGCCGGCCATGCGGACCTGCTTCACCACTTCGGCGATGACGCCGTACTTGGTGATGTTGTCGGCGCGGACGTCGACCTGCGGCTGCGGGGTGCGCTGGGCCAGCACGGCCAGCCGGGCGTCGAGGGCGTCACGGGTGACGGCCTCGTCGTTCCAGTAGACCTGGCCATTCGCCGTCACCGCGAGGGTGATCGGCGGAATGGTGATGTCCGGCTTCTTCTCCAGGGTCGCCTGCGGAAGCTCGACCTTGACCTTATGCGACATCAGCGGCGCGGTGATCATGAAGATGATCAGCAGCACCAGCATCACGTCCACCAGGGGCGTGACGTTGATGTCGGCCATCGGGCCGCCACCGGAGGAATTGCTGGAAAAGGCCATGACTGCGGCTCCTGGTTATTCGACGTTCGCTCAGCGCTTGGCCGGCGCGTCGCCGACGCGCGAACCGGTGGCGAAGAAGTCGTGCAGGTCGTGCGCGAAGGTGTCGAACTTCGAGTACGTGTTGCGGTTGGCGCGGACGAAGGCGTTGTACGCCAGCACGGCCGGGATCGCGACGAACAGGCCGAGCGCGGTCATGATCAGCGCCTCGCCGACCGGGCCGGCGACGGCGTCGATGGAGGCCTGGCCGGTCGCGCCGATCTTGATCAGGGCGCCGTAGATGCCCCAGACGGTGCCGAGCAGGCCGACGAAGGGCGCGGTGGCGCCGACGGTGGCGAGCCAGGTCAGGCCGTTCTCGAGCTTGGCGCTCTCGCGGGTCACGGCCTGGCGCAGGGCGCGGTCGATGAACTCCGAGCGGTTCAGGGCGTCGACCAGGCGGCTGCCTTCATGGCGCTGGTGGTGCGCGGCGGCCTGGGCGCAGTCGAGCGCGATCTTGGAGAACGGCTCGTTGGCCGGCTGCTCTTCCATGAAGCGGAT
>CAMLKR010000066.1 GCA_946480565.1 uncultured Arenimonas sp.
TCGAACGCGCACGGCCCGAACGAGTTCCTGCACATCCCCACCGGCAAGCGCGTCACCGCCGCCGTCGCCCGCGTCATCGCCGACCACTACGCCGCCAGCGAAAAGGGCCTGACCCGCGGCGTCGGCGTGCACGAGGGCAAGGCGCAGTTCGGCGACCACGGCTGCTGCTGACACCCACGGGCCCGACATGGCGGCGAACGCTCCCACGATGAACCCGCAGGCCGAGGCGCTGGCCGCCGAGGCCGAACGGCTGGCCCGCAGCGGCCAGCCCGCCGCCGCCGCCCGCGCCTGGGACCAGGTGCTGGCGCTGGCGCCGGAACACGGCGGGGCGCTGAACTTCCAGGGCCAGGCGGCGCTGGCCCGCGGCGACCTGGCCGAAGCGCGCCGGCTGCTGGAGCGCGCCGCGCGCGGCCAGCCCAGGCTGGCGATCGCCTCGGCCAACCTGGCGCGCGTGCTGCGCGCCGAAGGCGACCTGCGCGGCGCCCTGCGCGCCCTGGACGAGGCCGGCAAGCTCGAACCCTCCGCCTATGCGGTGCACTTCGAGAAGGCGGCGATCTACGAGCAGCTGGGCCGCGGGAAGGACGCCGCCCTCGCCTACGAGATGGCGCTGCAGATGCTGCCGCCCCAGCATGCGCAGGCGCCCCAGCTGCAGCCGCTGGTCGCGCGCGCGCGCGCCAGCGTGACGGCCAACAAGGACCAGCTGGCCGCCTTCCTGGAGGACCGGCTGTCGGGCCTGCGCGGCCCGGCCGGAAGCCGCGCGATGCGCCGCTTCGAGGAAAGCCTGGACATCAACCTCGGCCGCAAGCCCGCCTACGTGGCCCGGCCGCTGATGTTCAATTTCCCGGGCCTGCCGGCGATCGCCTTCTTCGACCGCGAGGATTTCGACTGGGCGCCGGCGATGGAGGCGCAGACGGCGGCCATCCAGGCCGAACTGCGGGCGGTGATCGCCGACGACGGCGCCGGCTTCGAGCCCTACGTGCAGACCCTGGCCGACGAACCCGCCGGCCAGTTCGCGCCGCTGGACCGCAACCCGGACTGGAGCGCGTACTTCCTCTGGAAACACGGTCAGCGCATCGAGGAACACGCGCGCCGCTGCCCGGCCACCATGGCCGCGCTGGACGCGGTACCGCAGATCCACGTCGACCACCGGGCGCCGGCGGCGCTGTTCTCGGCGCTCAAGCCGCACACGCACATCCCGGCGCACAACGGCGCCACCAACTGCCGGCTCACCGTGCACCTTCCGCTGATCGTGCCCGACCGCTGCCGCTTCCGGGTCGGCAACCACGTGCGCAGCTGGACGCCGGGCGAGCTGCTGATCTTCGACGACACCATCGAACACGAGGCCTGGAACGACAGCGACCAGCTGCGCGTGGTGATGATCTTCGACATCTGGCACCCGATGCTGACCGAGGCCGAACGCCTGCTGGTGAAGGCCACGCAGGAGGGCATGATGGCCTACTACGGCACCGACGCCCCGCTGGGCGAACTCTGAGACCGCGAGCGCCGGATCAGCCGGCGCGGATCGCCCAGGCCATCAGCCGGCCGTCCTGGTGCAGTGGTGCCGCGTGGGCCTGGCGCCGCCCCGACTGCTCCAACTGATCGCAGAGCGCGCGCGCGCCGGCCGCGTCCAGCGCATGGTCGCGCAGCTCCTGCAGGCGAAGGCGGGCGTCGTCCAGCGAACGCGCGACCCGGGCCAGCGCCTCGCGGCCACGGGTCTCGCCGCCGGCATGCGCGGCCTGGAATACCTGGGCGATCCAGGCAGCGGCCTCGTGCAGGATGTCCGGGCAGTTGCTGGCCGCCGCCCGTGCCTCGCGTTCGGCCTGGCATCGGTCGAAGGCCTCGCGCGCGGCTTGCGCGGTGGCATCGGTCCGCAGCGCCGCCCGGCCTTCCGGGGTTGCAGCACGGGCCATCGGGCCCAGCATGGGGGCGGCCGCGGCCAGCAGGCCGGACGGCGAATGCAGCCAGTCGATCTCGCGCAGCTCCTCGGCCGCGAGCGTCACCGGCACCGAACCGGCGTGGTGCACCAGCAGCCGCACCCGGCCCGCGGGCTTGAGCACGCGCAGCAGTTCCGGCACCGAACGCGCCAGGTCGCTGTACTCCAGGCCGTACTGGCTGACCACCAGGTCGAAACAGGCATCGTCGAAGGGCAAGGCCTCGGCTTCGACGCGCGGGTGGAAACGCAGCCGACCGCGCTCGTGTGCGGCCAGGTCGGCGGGCCAGGCCGGCGCGACCGCCGCCAGGTCGACGGCGTCGCATTCGATGGCCGCCGTCGGGCGCAGCGTCAGCATCAGTTTCGGGATCGGCCCGTTGCCGGTGGCGATGTCGAGCATCCGGGCATCGTCGGCGAGCGGCGCGAAAGCCTCGCGCCAGAACTCGCGGATGTCGCCGCTGTAGTTGCCGTCGAAGGAGCTGCCGCAGGAATGCAGCGCGCCGCCGGCCCAGTAGCGTGACCAGACGGCGCGACGATCGTCGCGGTTTCCAGGGTGTGCGCCGGAGACGGTCATGGGGCGCACTCAGCTCTTGATCACGCCGTCGGCGCCGGCGGCCAGGGATAGCGTTTCGGTCAATGGCGACAGCCAGGGCGCGTAGTTGCGCCAGCGGCCGATCGAACCGGTGTGGGCCGGGCGCCGCACCTGCCAGCGGCTCGGCGTCTGCACCGCGCGTTCGCTGGCGTGGAAGTCGAGGCAGGCGTCGTGCCAGGGCAGGCCCAGGAAGTCGATGATCCGGCGGATGCCCGGCTCGATGTCGCTCACCAGCGCCTCGTAGTCCACTTCCAGCACCGGGAGCGGCAGCGTCGCCTGCCAATGCCGCATCAGCCGGTGCTGGGCATTCACCGTCAGGCCGATGTCGGCCAGGTCGGTCGCGAAGCGGGAGTCGAGCGCGAAGTTCTCGCTGAAGATGGACAGGCCGATGTCGCGGGCATCGCGCCGGCACCACAACACCCGGGCGTCCGGGAACAGCTGCGCGGCCAGGCCGAGATGGAAGAAGTTCAGGGGCGCCTTGTCGACCAGGCGCTGGGCGCCGGCCCGCGAGGCGTGGCGCTCGGCGCTGGCCAGGAACCGCGCGGCCTCGTCCCGCAGCCGGCTGGCGTCGGCGATCGGCTGCACGGGCAGCGCGTCGGCCAGGCGCCCCAGGTCGGGCAGCTCGCCGCAGCCGGCCGCCAGCGGGTGCGAGGCGATGATCTGTTCGACCAGGGTGGTGCCGCTGCGCGGCATGCCGACGACGAACACCGGCCGCGGATCGGCGGCGCCGCGCGGAGCAACGGCCACGGCGCCCGCCGGATAGCCCGCGAGGATGCGTTCGACGGCGGCCGCGAACTGCGACCGGTCCAATGGCCCGGTCTCGCGCCGGCGCGCGGCGTTGGCGTCCTGCCAGCTCGCCATGGCCCGTGCGTAGTCGCCGCGGCCGTCGTGGACCTTGCCGAGCGAATAGCCGAGCAGTGCGCGCTCCGGATCGCTCAGGGCATCGCCGAGCTGCAGCGCCTGCGCCTCCTGGACCCGGGGCTCGGCCGATTTCGCGCGATGCAGGCCCAGCAGCCCGCTCAGCGGGAACGCCCAGCCGGGCCGCAGGGCCAGGGCACGTTCGTAGGCCTGTTCGGCCTGCCCGCGGTCGCCGGCGTCTTCTTCGGCCTGGCCAAGCGCCATCCACAGGCCGGCCGATTCCGGCAGCACCATGAGCGCCGCGCGGAACGCCTCGCGCGCATCGGCGTGGCGGCCGAGCCGGGTCAGGGTCTCGCCCAGTTTCAGGTGGGCGTCCTCTTCGCGGGGACGCTGTTGCACCAGGGCCTGCCAAAGCGGCAGCGCGGCGGCGTCATTGCCTGCCCGGAACTCCAGGTCGGCCAGGGGGGCGAGGATCTGCACCTGGTCGGGCGCCAGCGCAAGCGCCTGGCGCAGCGCGGGCATCGCTTCCGCGCCGCGGTCCAGGCGGACCAGGGTGATGCCGAGGAAAAACCAGGCCTCGACCAGGCCGGGCTCGAGCGCCGCGGCTTCGCGGAAATGGTCCAGGGACTCCGCCAGCCTGCCCTGGCCCGCAAGCAGGCGCCCGAGCTCACAGCGCAGCAGGCCCGAGCCTGGGGCCAGGCGGATGGCGACCGCCATGTGCCGCAGGGCCAGTTCGCCGCGCGCGGTCTGGGCCGCCAGCAGGGCCAGGCCGCGGTGGACGGCGGGGTCGTCGGGATGGCGGTCCGCCAGGGTCGACAGGCGCTGTTCGGCTTCGGCGTAACGGCCCTGGCGCTGCAGTTCCATGGCTTCGCGCAGCCCGGCGCCGGACGCGCCCGGGGCCGCCGGGGAGGTGTGCGGATTCATGGGCCGGAAGTATAGGCGCCGGCCCCTGCCCGCGTATCGCGCGGACAAAAAAAGGGAGGGGCCCGAAGGCCCCTCCCCGCAACACTCAACCGTTGACGCAGGGGTTCTTAGAACTCCTGGGTGTAACGGATGTACGGCGTGCGGCCGTAGGCATCGTACAGGTTGAAGTTGTAGTTACGGCTACCGAAGGCGAACAGCTCCGGGAGGTCGTTCTCAACGTTGGTCACGCCAACGGTGATGCGGCCGTTCCACGGGGCCATCCAGCTGCCCTGCAGGTCGTGCAGCGTCTGCGAGCTGTAGCGGCCGTTCTCGTCGATGTGACGGATGTTCCAGTTGAACGAGAAATCGCTGATGGCCCACTGGGTCATCAGGTTCGCGCGGAACTCCGGCACGCCTTCGTTGCCGACGGCATTCGGGCCACCGTCGACGGTCTGGCTGTTGAGCCAGGACACGTCGAGCTGGTTGTTGATGGAACCCCAGCTGCCGATGTCGAAGTTGGTGCGGATCTTCAGATCGGCGCCGTCGGTTTCGATCTCACCCTGGTTGAAGTAGCAGTTCTGGATCACGTCAACCATGTTGCCGTTGAGCGGATCGCGGGTCAGCGAGCAGGGGGCGCCCGGGAACGGACGGTTCAGGGGGTCCTGACCGATGTCGATGTTCACGAGGGTCTGCGAGCTGAAGAACGCGATGCGGTCTTCGATCTTGATGTTGAAGTAATCAAGGGTGACGTTCAGCCAGTCGGTCGCGTCCCAGGCCACGCCCAGGGCGTACTGCTTGGACTGCTCCGAACCCAGGTTCGGGTTGGCGATGCGGAAGGCGTCGATCTGCACGCCGCCCTGGCCGCCGGTGCGGTTGCAGTAGTCGACGACCGATTCCGTCGCGCCACGGCCGCCGGTGCCGGCCGCCGGGTAGTCGCCTTCGGCCACGCAGGTCTGCGGGTCGAACACGGTGTCGGCGGAGAACGAGTCCTTCTGGGTCAGGATGTCCAGGGTCGGGGCAGCGAAGCCCTCGCCGTAGGAACCACGCAGGGTCAGGCTGTCCAGCGGCTGCCAGCGGAACGCGATCTTCGGGGCCAGGTCGTCGCCGTAGTCCGAGTAGTCCTCGTAGCGGGCGGCGATGCTGATTTCGAAGTTGGTCGTGATCGGGAACAGCCACTCGGCGTAGATCGCCGTGACGTCACGGCCACCGGCGGCGGAGTTGCCCGCCGAACCCGGGGTCAGACCGGCTTCCTGCAGCGAGTCGTACTGGTCGGAGTAGGTCTCGTCGCGGTACTCGGCGCCGACCGCCATGTTGGAGGTACCACCGCCCATCTCGAACACGTCGAAGTTGGCGACGGCGAACAGCTCCTGCGTCAGCCACTGGCTTTCGCGGTTGATGGTGGCCTTGATGCCGTTCAGCACGTCCGGATCGTTGTTGATCGGATCGTAGATGTCGTACGAACCGTCGGCGATGGCCTGCTCGGCCAGGGTGCTGATGACGTAGTTGCGGCCCAGTTCGAAGTACTTGAACTCGGACTGGCGGACGCCGAAGTCGACGTCGACCTTGTCGAACAGGCGACCCTGGAAGCCGACCATGATGTCGTACACGTTGGAGTCGATGTACGTATCGCGGTTACCCAGCGCGGCGAAGCGGTGGTACAGGTAGGCACTGTTGGTGCCGGTGCCGGTGACCGGGTTGTAGGTCGGGTTGTTCGGGCTGTCGATCGGGATGTACAGCGCGCCCAGGTCGGGAGCGTAACGGCCGAAGGACTCGACGCGCGACACGGTGGTGGACAGGTAGGTCGACCAGTTGTCGTTGATGTCGTATTCGCCGCGGGCGAAGGCGGACTGGTTGCCAACCTTGGCCTCGTCAGCAGCGACGAGGTTGAAGTTGAACACGCAGCGGCCGTTGGCCGGGTTGATGTAGAAGCCGGTGTTGGTGCAGCCACCCGGCACCGGCAGGTAGCCGGTGGTGAAGGCGGTCTCGGCGGCGTTCAGCAGACGGTAGTTGTTGCCGTACACCGAGGCGCCCGGGATCACGCCCCAGGGGCGCTCGCGGGTGAACACCATGCCGCGCTTGTTGAAGCCGGCGCCGGCCAGCATGCGGCCGCGGTCACCGGAGATGCCCATGATGACGGAGCCTTCTTCGGTCTCGCCGCCGTCGTACTTCGGCGTGCCGATGCCGTAGTTGATCTGGACGCCGTTGTAGTCCTTGCGGGTGATGATGTTCACCACGCCGCCGATCGCGTCGGAGCCGTAGATGGCCGAGGCGCCGTCGGACAGGATCTCGATGCGCTCAACCGCGGCCAGCGGGACCGAGTTCAGGTCGGCAGCGTTGCCGGTGAACGGGGACTTCGGGGCGCGACGGCCGTCAACCAGCACCAGGGTGCGGCTGGAGCCGAGGCCACGCAGGCTGATCTCGGCGCCGGACTGGGCCGACGAGCCGGACTGCGGGCGGAACGAACCGGTCGAGTTGAAGGTCGTGTCGCGGAGGAACTCGGCGACGGACACGTCACCGGAAGCGTCGATCTGCTGGCGGCTGATGACCGTGACCGGCAGGGCGCCTTCGATGTCGGCACGCTTAACGCGCGAACCGGTGACCTCGATGGTGTCGAGGGTGGCGGCGTCCTCTTCCGACTCCTGCGCGAAGGCGGGAACCGCCGCGAAGGTGGAAGCGGCGCCGGCGAGGAGCGCGAAACGGATCGCGCCGGACAGCTGATTGAAATTAGACATTTACTCTCTCTCCAACGTCAGAGTGATGGTGACTCTAGAGTTCGGGACAAAAGCCTAAGGGCGAAATTCGGACTGAAAGGCGCCCTGGCCTGCCGGAGCATAACGCAATCTTTACGGACCGCAAACTGGGTTAAGTCTCCGTAAAGGCAGTTTTGAGACGCCCCACGCAGAACACCCGGGGCAGTCGCCTGCCCCGGGTGTTCGTTTTTCTTACGAATCAGCAACTTACTTTATGACGACCCGGGCGTTCCCCGAGAACGATTCGATCCGGATGCGGCCCGAACCCGTGCCCAGACGGGCCTCCAGGGACTTGCCGGGGCCGTATTCCTCGGTCCGGACCTGGCCGACCGGGCTGCTGATGTTGCCGCTGAAGGTCTCGATCTGCAGCCGGGCCGAGGTGTCGGGGGGCAGGACCAGGTCCACGTTGCCGCTGACCGAGTCGGCCGTGATGCTGCCCGACGCGGCGAGCCCGACGCTGAGATGGCCATCGCCCGACACCGTGCTCAGGCTCAGGCGCTCGACCGCACCGGCCACGAGGGTCGCGTCGCCGGAGACGCTGTCGAGGCTGACGCGGCCGCCGATGCGCCCATTGACCACCAGGTCGCCGCTGACGGTTTCGGCGCTGACGTTGCTGCTTTCCACCTGCACGTCCACGTCGCCGCTGACGCTCTTGAAGTTCGCTTCTTCGGCCCGCGCACCGCGCACCAGCACGTCGCCGGCGACCGAGGCCAGCGACAGCCTGCGGCCGCCAGTGCCGGCGACATCGACATCGGCGCTTACGGCATCGACCGACACCGACGCCTTCGCAGGCAGGCTGATCTCCAGCGTCGTCGGCTCCGAACGGTCGTCGCCGCCGCCCCAGCCGAACCAGCTGCTCTCCCGCGGATGCCGCACTTCGATCCGCAGGCTCGAGGCATCGCCCTCGACCACCAGCTTCTCGACGCCTTCACCGAGGCTGCCGGTGATGCGCACTTCGGGGCGGTCCCAGGTGCGGACGGTGACCCGCCCCTTCACGTTCTCGATCGACACCGCGCCGTCGGATGCCAGCGGCCGGGTCTGGTTGATGGGCGTGGCGGCGAAGGCCACCGGCGAGGCCACCAGCGCGGCCAGGACGATCAGTCGGGAAACCATGGAACTCTCCTCATACATATATATACGTGCGGATCAGCCGGTGACCGCGCGCTGGGTCAGCGAAAGCCGGCGGGCGTAGGTGCGGCGGAGCTGGTCGAGCAGGAAGACCGCCTCGGGGTCGCTGGCGATGGCCTGGCGGATGTCCCTGGCGCTCTGGTCGAGCGTGGCCAGCGCCGGCGCCAGCGGTTCGGGCACCGGCGCACCCTGGAACTGGTCCAGCGCCGCCTGGTATTCCAGGGTCAGGGCCGCGGCTTCGCGCTGCACCAGCTCGGCCCGGAAGTCCGGAGCCGGCGCGGTCGGCGTGCGCAGCTGCCAGGCCAGGCCCACGGCGAGGCAGAGCGACGCGGCCATTGCCAGCGCGGCGAACCACGGGCGGCGGCGCGGCGCGGCGCGGCGCTGCAGGCGGTCGGCGATGCCGGGCCACAGGTCGCGCGGCGGGTCGATCTCGCGCGGCAGTTGGCGCAGCTGCCAGCGAAGCTCGTTGTCACTCATGGTCTCCTCCCAGCCGCTTGCGCAGCAGATTGCGGGCGCGGTGCAGTTGCGCCTTGGAACTGCCGACGGCCATTCCCAGCTCGGCGGCGATCTCCTCGTGTTTCCAGCCCTCGATGTCGTGCAGCACCAGCACCGCGCGCGCGCGCGGCGGCAGCGTCGCGACGGCCCGTTCCAGGTCCAGCCCCAGGGCCGTGCGCTGTCCCGCGCTGTCGGCGGTGGCGTGGAACTCCAGCGCCGCGTCGTCGGTCTCCAGCGCCTCGCCGCCGCTGCGCGAACGGATCTCCATCAGCGCGGTGTTCACGGCCAGGCGGTGCAGCCAGGTCGAGAAGGCGCTTTCGAAGCGGAAGCCCGGCAGCGCCTGCCAGGCGCGCACGAAGGCTTCCTGCACCAGGTCCTCGGCCCGGGCCTCGTGCCCGCACAGGCGCCAGAGCACGGCGTACACGCGGCGCGAATGTTTGCGGTACAGCGATTCGAAGGCGCGCATGTCGCCGGTGCCGGCGGCGCGGACCAGGGCATGGTCCTCCTCGCGCGTCGGGGCGGCGTTGGCGTGGGTGGCGGCGTCCAGGGTCACGGCGAGGCTGAGCATACCGGCTCTGATGCGCCCGGCCGGCGGAAGGTTTAGCCCGCCGGCGCCGAGGCCAGCCGCCGCCAGTGCCCGGCAGCCAGCCGCACCGTCGTTTCGTGGATGTCCACGATGTCGTCCACGTCGGGCGCATAGCCGCCCGCCATGCAGACCGCCAGCGGCAGGCCATGGTTTCCGCAGGCTGCCAGGACCTGGCGGTCGCGTTCGGCAAGGCCGGCCTTGCTCAGGGCCAGGTGGCCCAGGCGATCCCCGGCGTAGGGGTCGGCGCCCGCCAGGTACACGACGGCGTCGGGCCGGGCGCGCGCGATCGCCTCCGGCAGGTGGCGCGCCAATGCATCCAGGTACGCATCGTCGCCCGTGCCGTCCGGCAGCGCCACGTCGAGGTCGGAACGTGGCTTCACGGCGGGGTAGTTGCGGGCCGAATGCATGGAGAAGGCGAACAGGCTGTCGTCGCCTGCGCAGAGCTCGGCGGTGCCGTCGCCCTGGTGCACGTCCAGGTCGACCACCAGCAGGCGTCTGGCCAGTCCCAGCCACTGCACGTGGCGCGCCGCCACCACCGCGTCGTTGAACACGCAGTAGCCGCCGCCGCGGGCGCGACCGGCATGGTGGGTGCCTCCCGCGAGGTTCACCGCGACGCCCTCGCCTTCCAGCGCCGTCCTCAGCGCCATCATGGTGCCGCCCGAGGAACGCCGCGACCGTTCGACCATCGCCGCCGACCAGGGAAAGCCGATGCGCCGCATCAGGGCCGGATCGGCACTGCCGTCCGACATCGCGCGGACGTAGTCGGGAGCGTGGACGCGCAGCAGGTCGGCATCGGTGGCCGCGGACGGCTCGTGCAGTTCGATGCCCAGCGCGGGCGCCGCCGCGGCGATGCGCTCATGCAGGCGCGCGTATTTGGCCATCGGGAAGGAATGCCCGTCCGGCAGCGGCAGCACGAAGTGGTGGCAGTAGAAGGCCTTCATGCCGGCAAGCATAACGACGCGCCCGGCAAGGCGGCGTCGCCGCGGACGCAGGGGCGGGCGTGGTCGGCCTGTCGGCCGGCCGCATCGGGCAGGAAAAGGAACGGGCCGGAAGTTCCGGCCCGTTCGTTCTTGTCTTCGGCGGCGGATCAGGCCAGCTGCGCGGCGATCTTCGCGCGTTCGGCCTTCAACGCGTGCGGGGTGCGCTCGCCGTAGCTGTCGAGGTATTCGCCGATGCTCTCCATCTCGGCCTTCCAGCCGGCCCGGTCGATGGTGATCAGCTGCTCCAGCGTCGCCGGATCCAGGTCCAGGCCCTCGGTGTTGAGGTCGCCCGGCTTGGGCAGGTTGCCCACCGGCGTTTCGACCGCGCCGGCCTGGCCGGTGACGCGCTTGAGCATCCACTCCAGCACGCGCAGGTTGTCGCCGAAACCCGGCCACATGAACTTGCCCTGCGCGTTCTTGCGGAACCAGTTGACGTGGAAGATCTTCGGCAGCTGCGCGCCCGGCTTGTCGAACGACAGCCAGTGCGCGAAGTAGTCGGCGAAGTTGTAGCCGGCGAA
>CAMLKR010000067.1 GCA_946480565.1 uncultured Arenimonas sp.
CCTGACGGCCCTGGTCGAGGACGAAGACGGCCAGCTGCGGCTGGTGCAGTGGAGCGAGATCCGGGCCGATGAAACGCCGCGGCTACTGGCAGGGCCGTGCGGGCCTGAGGCCGCCGGGGTGGACGAGGCCGCTGCCGGGGTGGCGGCGGCCTGAGCTCCGGTGCCCCGCGTCCGCCGGGCCACCGGGTCGTGCGGATCACTCCGCCAGGTGCTTGCCGAAGAACCGCGTCAGCGCCAACGTCGAGCGCACGCGGTTGGCTTCCTTGCGCCAGCCGTGGCCTTCGTCGGGAAACAGCACGTACTCCACCGTCACATCGCGCTTCTTCAGCGTCTCGACGATCTGCTCGGCTTCCACCACCGGCACATTGGTGTCGTTGGAGCCGTGCATCACCAGCAGCGGCGTCTTGACTCGATCGAGCTTGTGGATCGGTGAGAGGTCGATCAGCAGCTGGCGCTGGGTCTTGGGGTCGCCGTATTCGCCGGTGCTGATGGCGCCCATCCACGGGGTGCTCTGGGCGAAGAAGGTTTCGAAGTTGACCATGCCGAACAGGTTGGCCGCGGCGGCGAAGGTTTCGGGGAACTCGGTCACGCCCACCATCGTCGCGTAACCGCCGTAGCTGCCGCCCATGATGCCCAGGCGGTCCTTGGCGCCGATGCCTTCGCGCACCAGGAAATCGGCCGTGGCCTGGATGTCCTTGTTGGCGTCGAAGCGGCCGGCGTGGTTGTCCAGCGTCATGAAGGCCTTGCCGAAGCCCGAGCTGCCGCGGATGTTCGGCGCGAACACGGCGATGCCGCTGGCCACCAGGGCCTGGTAGTCGCTGCGGAAGGCCGGCTGTTCCTGGCCTTCGGGGCCGCCGTGGAAACTCAGCACCACCGGGCCGGGCGCCTTGAAGTTTTTCGGCAGGTACAGCCAGCCCGAGAGTTCCAGGCCGTCGAAGGATTTGTAGGTGCGCAGTTCCGGCTTTACCAGCTGCGCCAGGTCCACGCCCGGGTGCGGGCTCCAGGTCAGGCGGGTGTATTCACCGCTGGCCAGGTCGAGCCGGTACAGGTCGGCCGGCGAGGCCGAGCCGGCCAGCGACAGCACGGCATGGCGGCCGTCGGGCGCGATGTCGGCGGCGTACACCAGTTCCTGCGGCGTGGCCGGCAGCGGGTGGCGTTTGCCGCCCGGCAGCTCGATGCGTTCGATCTGGTTGCGGCCGGCTACATTCCACACCAGCAGGGCAAAGCGCGCATCCTCGCTCAGGATGAAATCCTCGAGCTCGGCATCATCGCGTTCGGCCAAAGTCACTGGCGCCGACGGTTTGCCGTCCCTGCCGATGTCCATGCGCGCGAACACCATGCGGTCGCGCTCCAGGTTGTGGCCCAGGTACACCGTTGAAGCATCCGCGCCGAACTGCCCGAACACGCTGGCCGGGCCGTCGTGAGGCGTCAGCAGCGTTCGCTGGCCGGTGCGCAGGTTGCGCAGGAAGGCATTGACGTTGCCGCGCGTCACCAGCTCCCATTCCAGCGCGGTGTCGCCGTGCAGGTCGGCGATGCCGCCCAGGCCCTTGGCTTCCCAGGCCATCGTGGCCTTGCCGGTTTTCGGATCCCAGATCCACGGGTCGGTGCTGGCCGGGTCGCGCACGTTGCTGCGGAAGTGGTAGCGGCCGTCGTCGGCGAAATCGCCGAGGAAGGTGTTGGCCTCGCCGTCGTCGTCCATCGCCACGGTGTTCGTGCCGTTGGTCGTGGTCAGCAGCAGGCGCGCGTTGTAGCCGCCGCCCGGCGCCACCGCATAGGCCAGTTTTCCATCCGGCGACCAGCGCACGCCGTTGGCGGCATCGGGGCCCGCGGTCACCGCGCGCGGGTAACCGCCCTCGGCGGGAATCAGCCACACCTGCGACACGCCGCTGATATTGGTGTGGAAGGCGATGGTCTTGCCGTCGGGCGAATACTGCGGCCCGGTGGCGCTGCCGACGCGGGCCATGGCGGTGACCAGGGCTTCGAGGTCCTTGTCGGCGGGCGGCTCGGCGGCCTGCAGCGGCGCCATTGCGAACAGCAGGGAAAGCGGAAGGCTGACGCGGTTCAGGGGTGGCATAGGACGGTCCTGGTGGGGTTCCCAGGGCCAACGTAACCGATCCGCCGTACCGGCCGCAGCAGAGGATCGAGGTAGATGATCCCTCCGAAGGCACGGGGCCCGGCTCTTTCGCGGTATACGCCATTGGCGCATAGTTCGTGGCCGCATGAGTCGACTTCTGCGGGTGCGCTGAAGAAGCTGTTGGAGATCAGGAAATGAAGGCCAGGAAGAATGCACTCTCGGTCCGCGATGCCGGGCGCAACATTGGTGAGGAACTGATCCAGGCGATGCTCGAGCTTAAAGCCGGCAAGATTGGCCGGAAGTTCGATGTGTCCCTCAACGACGTGGTCACGGCGCGCCTGGGTACCGGCCTGTCCCAGTCGGAGTTCGCGGCCGCGCTGAATATTTCCGCCCGCACGCTGCAGCAGTGGGAGCAGGGCCGGCGCTCGCCCTCCGGCGCCGCCGAAACCCTGCTGCGCATCGTTGCCCGGCACCCCGAGGTGCTGCGCGACCTCTGACGGCCCTCGGGTTGTCATCGCCGAGGCTGGGCCTGGTCAGTCTCGGGCGATGGACACGCCGCCGTCAACGAGAAAGGCCGTACCGGTGATGAAGCTCGACGCGTCCGATGCCAGGTGCAGGACGGAGTGCGCGATCTCTTCTGGCGCAGCCATACGTTTCAACGCGTGGATGCCTTCCACGAAGGCCAGCACCTCCGGCGTGGCGCCCGGCGCGTTGGTGATGCTGGCGGGCGTGTCGGTGCCGCCGGGGAGTACGGCATTCACCCGGATCCCTTTCGCGCCGTATTCGGCCGCCAGGGCCTTGACCAGGCCGATCTGGCCCGCCTTGCTGGCCGCGTACGCCGCCATGCCGGGAAGGCCGGCCGTGTAGCCGACAAAGGACGACGTGAAGATGAGCGATCCGCCGCCGCGCGCCAGCAGGGCCGGCACCTGGTGCTTGGCGCCCAGGAACGCGCTGGCCAGGTTGGTGTCCAGCGTCTCGCGCCATTCGTCCAGCGACATCTCAGTGATGGGCTTCATCGCTCCCACCACCCCGGCATTGTTGAACGCCACGTCAAGGCCACCAAAGCGGGCGACGGCCGTTTCGACCAGCGCCTTCGCAAGGTCTTCGCGCTTGATGTCGCCCGCAACCGCGATGGCATGTCCGCCCAGCGCTTCGATTTCACTGACCAGCGCGTCCAGCTCGGCCTGGCGGCGCCCGCTTACCACCACGCGGGCGCCTTCCCTCGCGAACAGCCTGGCCGTCGCGCGCCCGATGCCGGAACTGGCGCCCGTGACGATGGCCACCTTCTCTGCCAGCACACCCATCTGCATCTCCCGACTTGTAGTGTCGGAAGAATCTATCGGCCCGTGCCGCCAGCCGATATCCGATCCTTGCTTTGGTAACCAGTACAGCGATATGCATCTCGTCGGGAGCGCCTCGTTCTGCAATGCCAGTTCTGCAATGACGGGCCAGGCCCGTTCAGGGGGCGGAAACATCCGGAGCGCACAGGGCAGGCACAATGCCCCATGGCACGCGCGCCCCGCCCCAAGAAAACCACCGCCCCGGCCAATGGCCCGGGCTTTGTCCACGTCCGCGGTGCCCGCCACAACAACCTCAAGGACCTCGACGTCGCCATCCCGCGTGATGCGCTGGTGGTGTTCACCGGGGTGTCGGGCTCGGGCAAGTCCTCGCTGGCTTTCGGCACCCTGTATGCGGAGGCGCAGCGGCGTTACCTCGATTCGGTCGCGCCCTATGCGCGGCGGCTGATCGAACAGCAGGCCCCGCCCGAGGTCGACGCCATCGACGGCCTGCCGCCGGCCGTGGCCCTGCAGCAGCAGCGCGGCACGCCCAGCACGCGCTCCTCGGTCGGCAGCGTCACCACGGTGTCGAACTCGCTTCGCATGCTGTACTCACGCGCCGGCGACTACCCGAAGGGGCAGGGCGTCATCTACGCCGACGGCTTCTCGCCGAACACGCCGGCCGGCGCCTGCCCGACCTGCCACGGCCTGGGCCGCGTGCTCGAGGTCAGCGAAGCCTCCCTGGTGCCCGACCCCTCGCTGAGCATCCGCGAACGCGCCATCGCCGCCTGGCCGCCGGCCTGGCATGGCCAGAACCTGCGCGACATCCTGGTCACGCTGGGCTACGACGTGGATGTGCCCTGGAAGAAGCTGCCCAAGAAACAGCGTGACTGGATCCTGTTCACCGACGAACAGCCGGTGGTGCCGGTGTACGCCGGCTTCACCCCGGCCGAAACGCGCGCCGCGCTGCGCCGCAAGACCGAGCCCAGCTACATGGGCACCTACACCAGCGCCCGCCGCTACGTGCTGCACACCTATGCCACCACCGGCAGCGCGATGATGAAAAAGCGCGTGTCGCGTTTCCTGCTCGGCAGCGCCTGCCCGGAATGCCATGGCAAGCGGCTGCGGCGCGAGGCGCTGTCGGTCACCTTCGCCGGCCTCGACATCGCCGCGCTGTCCGCGCTGCCGCTGCACGATGTGGCTGAAAAGCTGCGCGGCGCGCTCGAAGGCCCGGCCGCGCGCAAGCGCCGCAAGGATCACCCGGAACAGGCGCTGGCCGCCGAACGCCTGGCCGGCGACGTGCTGCACCGCATCGCCGCCATCGAAGGCCTGGGCCTGGGCTATCTGTCGCTGGACCGCAGCACACCGACCCTGTCGCCGGGCGAACTGCAGCGCCTGCGCCTGGCCACCCAGCTGCGCTCCAAACTCTTCGGCGTGGTGTACGTGCTCGACGAACCCTCGGCCGGCCTGCACCCCGCCGACACCGAGGCCCTGCTCGACGCGCTGGTGCAGCTGCGCGAGGCCGGAAATTCGGTTTTCGTGGTCGAACACGAGATCGACGTGATCCGCCGCGCCGACTGGATCGTCGATGTCGGGCCCGGCGCCGGCGAACAGGGCGGCCGCATCGTCTACAGCGGGCCGGCCGAGGGCCTGCACGCTGTGGCCGGTTCGCGCACCCGCGAGTTCCTGGAAGCCCCGCGCGCCGCACCGCGCACGCCGCGCCGACCCGCCGGCTGGCTGAAGCTGGCTGGCGTGCACCGCAACAACCTGCACGGCGTGGACGTGGATTTTCCGCTGGGGGTGCTCACTGCCGTCACCGGCGTCTCGGGTTCGGGCAAGTCCACCCTGGTCACGCAGGCGTTGGTGGATATGCTGGCGGCGCACCTGGGCCACGAGCCGCCGCCGCCCGAAGCAGCCGATGAACTGCTGCATGAGGACGCAGCGGGTGGCCTCACCGCCGGCCACGTCAGCGAAGGCCTGGACGCGGTGACGCGCCTGGTGCAGGTGGACCAAAAGCCCATTGGCCGCACGCCGCGCTCCAACCTGGCCACCTACACCGGGCTGTTCGACCCGGTGCGCAAGCTGTTCGCGGCGACGCCGCTGGCGAAGTCGCGCAAGTACGACGCCGGCCGGTTCTCGTTCAACGTCGCCAAGGGCCGCTGCCCCACCTGTGCCGGCGAAGGTTTCGTGTCGGTCGAGCTGCTGTTCATGCCCAGCGCCTACGCGCCCTGCCCGGACTGCGGCGGCGCCCGCTACAACCCCGAGACGCTGGCGGTGCGCTGGCGGGGCCGCAACATCGCCGAGGTGCTGCAGCTGACGGTCGACGAGGCCACGGACTTCTTCAAGGACGAACCGGCCGTGCGCCATGCGCTCGACGTGCTGCGAGAAGTCGGCCTGGGCTATCTGCGCCTGGGCCAGCCGGCCACCGAGATCTCCGGCGGCGAGGCGCAGCGCATCAAACTGGCCACCGAACTGCAGCGCGTGCAGCGCGCGGGCACCGTGTACGTGCTGGACGAACCGACCACCGGCCTGCACCCCGCCGACGTCGAGCGGCTGCTCGCCCAGCTGCAGCGGCTGGTGGACGCGGGCAATACCGTCATCCTGGTCGAACACGACCTGTCCCTGGTCGCTGCCAGCGACTGGGTGATCGACATGGGCCCGGGCGCGGGCGAGGCGGGCGGCCGACTGGTCGCCTGCGGGCCGCCGGCCAAGGTGGCGAAGGCAAAAGACAGCCGCACCGCGCCCTACCTGCGGCGGGCCCTGGCCTAGGCCGCCGCGCATTGCGGCGCGAAAGGCCCTGGCGCATCCTTGCGCCGTCTGCCTCCGGAGCGCCCCATGGACCTCGGCAACTTCTCCGTCAGCCTCGCCGTCAAGGACCTCGCGGCCTCGCGGGCCTTCTACGAAGCGCTGGGCTTCACCGCCTTCCACGACCAGTCCCAGCACGGCTGGATGATCCTGAAGAACGGCGACACGGTGATCGGGCTGTTCCAGGGCATGTTCGACAAGAACCTGCTCACCTTCAATCCGGGCTGGGACAACATGGGCCAGAACGTCGACCCCTACACCGACGTGCGCGAGATCCAGCGCCAGCTCAAGGCCAAAGGCATCACGCCGGTCACCGAAGTCGACGAATCCAGCACCGGTCGCGGCCACTGTGTCGTGGTCGATCCCGACGGCAATACGATCCTGATCGACCAGCACCGCTGAGGCGGTGCCGATCCGCCGGGCCGTCTGGAACTAGTGGTCGGGAGGCCGGCGCAGCCAGCGCGCGTAGGCGGGCAGGGCCAGGGCCAGCGGCATCAGGTAATACGCCGTCCGGAACAGCAGGGCCGAAGCCAGCAACTGCGCGGTGGACGCCCGGCCGGCCAGGACCGCCACCACAACGAACTCCAGCACGCCCCAGCCGCCCGGCACGTGCGCCACCGCGCCGGCCACGGCCGCCACCAGCATCACCGCCAGCGTTTCCGGATACCGGGTAACGCCGCCCAGGCACAGGTGCAGCACGCCGGCCATCACCAGCCAGCTGCCGACGCCGACCAGGGTCTGCAGCATCGCCAGCGTCCAGGGCGGAAGTTCCAGGCGCCGGCCCCGCGCCTGCAGCACGACGCCGCGCGCGCAGGCGACGTAGTAGCCGACGACCAGCAGCACCAGCAGCCAAGACAACGGCGGCAGCCAGGCGGGCAGGACGCCGCCGCGGGCCAGGCCGCGCGCCACGCTTTCGGTGTTCAATACGCCGGCCAGCAGCAGGGTCCACGCGCTCCAGTTGCCCAGCAGGCCCAGGGTGACGACGCGCCCGGCGTCGTCGGTGGCCACGCCCTGGCGGCGGTACACCGCCAGCTTCGACACCACGGCGCCGAGCAGGGCGCCCACGTTCAGGCCCAGCACGTAGCACACCACGCCCGACAGCCAGCTGCGCACCCGCGACAGCCCATGCCGCACGGCCCGGGCCGACGCCACGTCCTGCAGGCCATAGATCGCATGGCCGGCCAGGGAAACGCCGCCGATCGCCAGCAGCTCGTCCCTGGGCGTCGCGGCCATCAACTGCCATACCTCGCGCCAGTCCACGGTCCAAAGGTGCCGCGCCAGCAGCGCCAGCACGGCCAGCGCGATGGCCAGCCCGACCCAGCGCCATCGCGATCGGGCAGGGCCGGTGGCGGCGGCGCTGCGCTCCGGCTCCGTCGCCGAAAGCGTGCCGCCCGGTCCGGACACTTGATCCAGCCGCGAACGGTGCGCCGGTATCCAGCCGGCCCAGGCCGGGAAGTGGCGCAGGAAATGGAAGACCAGGGCCGCCACCGGCCGCTTCCACCAGGTGACGGGCGGCACGTCGGCCGCGCGCACCCAGCGGCCGGGCCGTTCGGTCAGCGCCAGCACCGCATCGCGCACCTCGGCCGCGAACGCGACGTCGTCCACCAGCAGGTTGGCCTCGAGGTTGAGCGACAGGCTAAGCGGATCGAGGTTGCTCGAACCCACCGTGGCCCAGCGCCGGTCGACGACCGCGATCTTGGCGTGCAGCGGCCGTTCGCCGAACTCGCGCACCTGGATCCCGGCCGGCACCAGCAGGTGGTAGAGCCAGCGCAGGCCGAAGGTGACGATGCGCAGGTCGGGTTTTCCCTGCACCACCAGCAGCACGCGCACGCCGCGCCGCGCCGCCCGCCGCAGGTCGCGCAGGAAGCGGTAGCCGGGGAAGAAGTAGGCGTTGGCGATCAGCACTTCGGTCCGCGCGGCGCGGATGGCCAGGCGGTAGGCGCGTTCGATGTCGTCGCGGTGCCGGTGATTGTCGCGGACGATGAAGGCGGCCAGCGCGGCGTCCTCGGCGGGCGGGCGCACCGGGCCGGGCGGGCGGCGCCAGGTCCACCAGCGGCGGCGTGTTTGGCGCGGGCCGTCCACCCAGGTGCTGCGCAGGTAGTCGCAGATGTCGGCCACCACCGGGCCCTCGATCTCGGCGGCGTAGTCCTGCAGCGAGGTCTCGCCGCTGCTGCGCAGGTGGTCGGCGCAGAAGTTGATGCCGCCCAGGAAGGCCACCCGTTCGTCCACCACCACCACCTTCCGGTGCATGCGCCGGAACAGGTTGGTGCGCACGCCCAGCAGCCGGCGCCGGGGTTCGAACAGCACCAGGCGCACGCCCGCCTGGTCCAGCGCGGCCACCGCCTCCGCGGGCAGGCCGTCGGAACCGAAGCCGTCCGCCATCATCGCCACGCGCACGCCGCGGCCGGCCAGGCGGCACAGGCTTTCGATGAGCCGGCGGCCCACGTCGTCGTCGCCGAGGATGAAGGTTTCCACCAGCACGCTGTCCCGCGCGCTATCCAGCACGTCCCAGACCCGCGGGAAAAACGCCTCGCCGTTCTCGAGCAGCGTGATCCGGTTGCCTTCGCGCCAGGCCGGGCTCACGGCGCCACCTCGGCCAGCAGCGGCAGGTGGTCGGACAGATGTGGCCAGGGCGCGGCGGACAGGGCGCTGGCGCTCTGCGCGCGCAGCGCCCGCAGGTAGATGCGGTCCAGCCGCAGCAGCGGGAAGCGGGCGGGGAAGGTGGGCGGCGTGCCGCCGTCGAAAGCCTGGAAACCGGACTGCATGCCCGCGTCGCGCCGCAGCACCGGGCCCACCCGGCAGCGCCAGTCGTTGAAGTCGCCGGCCAGGATCACCGGCTCGTCCGGCGGCAGGGCCGCCACCTGCTGCGCCAGCGTGGCGACCTGCCGGTCGCGATGCCGCTGGCGCAGGCCCAGGTGCACGCAGAGCGCATGCAGCGGCCGCCAGCCCGGCACCACGATCTCGCAGTGCAGCAGCCCGCGCGGCTCGTGGCCGGCTACGGACAGGTCGTGGTTGTGCCAGCGCTGGATCGGGAAGCGCGACAGCACGGCATTGCCGTGGTGGCCCTTGCTGTTGACGGCATTGCGCCCGTAGGCGAAATCGCTCCACAGCTGGTCCGCCAGATATTCGTACTGGCTGCCGCCGGCGCGGCCCACCGGGTCGTTGCCCGACGCGCCCAGCACCTCCTGCAGGAACACCAGGTCGGCGCCGGTGGTGCGCACCGCCTCGCGCAGTTCCTCCAGCATGAAGCGGCGGCGGCCGCCGGTGCGGCCCTTGTGGATGTTCAGCGTCAGGGCCCGGAGGCTGGGGAAGCGGGGCACCGGGCGGCCCGCGTCAGTGCGGGGTCGCCGTGCCGCCCAGCAGGTCTTCGGTGGCGGAATCGTCGCGGGCGCTGGCGATGTTGGCCAGCGACACGAAGCCGACCAGCCGCTTCTCGCGGGACACCACTGGCAGGCGGCGGACCTGCAGCTCGGACATGTTCGCGGCCACTTCTTCCACCGGCTGGTCCTCGTAGCAGTACTTCACGCCTTCCGACATTACGGCCGTCACCCTCTGGTCCAGCGCGTGGCCCGACGCCAGGCCGCGGATCACCAGGTCGCGGTCGGTCACCATGCCGACCAGGCGGTCGTCGTGGTGCACGGGCAGGCTGCCGACATCGTGGTCGCGCATCAGGCAGGCGGCTTCGCGCAGCGTGGTCTCGGGCGACACCACGTGCACGTCGGTGGTCATCACGTCACGGACATCCATGGTCTTCTCCTGTGGGGGGTATCCATGGCAATCAGGAATCGTGCCAGCGGCGGGCAGGCGCAATGCCGCGGCCTTGCAAAGCCGCGCCGCGGGCAGTGGCGGCCGCGCCGGAGGGGCATTCCTTCCCATGCCTGTAAATGTTTCGGGGTGCGCCTGCGCTAGCATGGCGCTCCGATCCCGCCGCAGCTGAAGTCATCCGTGGACCCGCAGACCAGCCAACTGGACCTCAGCCGCATCTGCGGCCTGGACTGCAGCGCCCCGCTGTCGGCCGAAGACCTGCATCGCGCCTGCTTCTGCCTGGCGGTGGATCCGGCCGAGTTGCGCACGCACTTGGACCAGGTGATGGCGGCGCACGGTACGTCGGCGCCGCTGGCGCAGTCGCATCCGCACCTGTTCGCGGCGCTGCCGGTGTTCGTGCCCGCGGCCGGCGTGCGGGCGATGGAGCGCGTGATCGAGGCCATCGAGGCCGTCGTCGCCACCGCGGCCTTCCGCAGCGCCGTGCTGGACTGGGCGCCGGCCATCGCGCGTTTCGACCCGGGTTCGCCCGGCGGACTGCTCGGCTTCGACTTCCATCTGGGCCCCGACGGGCCGCGCCTGATCGAGATCAACACCAATCCCGGCGGCGTGCTGATCAACGCCCTGCTGGTCGAGGCGCAGCAGCTGTGCATGCCGACCCTGAGCGCGCCCGCCGTCG
>CAMLKR010000068.1 GCA_946480565.1 uncultured Arenimonas sp.
AGGCCTGCCAGGGCGACGGCCTGATCAAGGTCGAGATGCACTTCCTGCCCGACGTGTACGTGCCCTGCGACGTCTGCCACGGCAAGCGCTACAACCGCGAGACGCTGGAGATCCTCTACAAGGGCTACAGCATCCACGACGTGCTGGAGATGACGGTCGAGGACGCACTGAAGCTGTTCGAGCCGGTGCCGACGCTGGCGCGCAAGCTCGAGACCCTGGTCGACGTCGGCCTGAGCTACATCAAGCTCGGCCAGAGCGCGACCACGCTGTCGGGTGGCGAGGCGCAGCGCGTGAAGCTTTCCAAGGAGCTCAGCCGGCGCGACACCGGGCGCACGCTCTACATCCTCGACGAGCCGACCACCGGCCTGCACTTCCACGACATCGAGCACCTGCTGGCGGTGCTGCACAAACTGCGCGACGACGGCAACACCATCGTCGTGATCGAGCACAACCTGGACGTGATCAAGACCGCCGACTGGGTGATCGACCTGGGCCCCGAGGGTGGCCACCGCGGCGGCATGATCCTCGCCGAGGGCACGCCCGAGGACCTGGCGGCCACGCCCGGTTCGCACACCGGGCGTTTCCTGGCCAAGCTGCTCGGACCCGCCGCGGCGCCGAAGGCGACGGTGAAGGCCGCGCCCAAAGCCGCGGCCAAGGCCCCGCCGAAGCGGAAGAAGAGCGCATGAGCACCGTCGTCTTCACGCTGGACGTCGAGGCACGCTGGCGCGACATGGATGCCTTCAACCACGTCAACAACGCCAGCTACCTCGGCTACATCGAGGAAGCCCGCGTGCGCTGGTTCAAGTCGCTCAGCGCCGACTGGGCCGGCGAAACCGCCGCCCCGGTGATGGCCTCGGTGACGGTGAACTACCGGCGCCCGGCGGTGTGGCCCGAGACCTTGCGCATCCAGCTGGTCGCCGACCGCGCCGGCACCAAGAGCCTCACCCTCGGGCACCGCATCACCGCGGCGGGCGATGGCGGCATCCTGTACTGCGATGGCCAAACCGTGCTGGTCTGGGTCGACCGCAGCGGCCAATCCGTGCCGCTGCCGGAGAACGTGCGCGCCGCCTGCGCCGCCTAGGGCGCGCTGCGCCGCACCGGCACTTCCGCGTAGATCCGGCGGCCGTCCGCCAGCACCAGCCGCAGCCGCGCCCTGTCGCCCTCGGCCAGCGGCCGAAGCGGCTTCATCAGCATCAGGTGCAGGCCACCCGGCTCGAAGCGCAGCTCGGCGCCAGCGGCCACCACCAGCCGGCCCGCCGGCCGCATCCGGCTGACGCCATCCACCTGTTCGGTGCGGTGGATCATCGGCATGCCGAAGTCCCGGCTTTCCACGCCCACCACTTCCACGGCGGTCGTGCAGCCGTTGTGCAGCACCAGGTAGCCGGCCAGCGAGCTCGCCCCCGGCGGCGCGGCGCGCACCCATGCCTTTTCGATCACCGGCGCGCAGGCCGGCGCCGCCCCAATGGCGGCTGAAGCGGACAGGAGCAGGCACAACCCCAGGCAAAGGCGCAGTACGTTCATGGGCCTATGATAATCCCACGCGCCCCCAGGAGTTCCGCATGACCCGTACCCTGCTCGCCGTCGCCATCACCTCCCTGTTCAGCGCCGCGGCCTCGGCCGCCGAACCCCGGCTCACCGTCTACAGCGGCGACTACGATGCGGTGGTGCAGTCCGAGGCCATGCCGGGCGGCCCCGGTTTCGCGCTTTACGAATCCACGATCGGCTTCGACCTGCGCAGCGGCGCCAACCGCGTCAGCCTGGGCGGCCTGCCGACCGCACTGGACGCCAGTTCGGTGCGGCTCAAGCCGCGCGGCGACGCCGGCGTGCGCGGGCAGCGCTTCGACTTCGCGCTCGCCGGCCAGGACGAACTGCTGCGCCGCGCGATCGGCCAGACCGTCACCGTGGAGCAGTCCGGGGGCGCCGGCCGCCAGAGCCGCACCGGCGTGCTGATGGCCGCCGGCAACGGCCTGACGCTGCGCCTGCCCGACGGCCGGGTGAAAGTGCTCTCCGAATACTCCAGCTTCGAACTGGCCGCCCTGCCCGAGGGCATCGTCAACGAACCGACGCTGTCCTGGGACCTCGCCGCCGGCCGCGCTGGGCGCCAGGACTTCGACCTGCACTACGCCAGCGCCGGCCTGGCCTGGCGCGCGGAGTACCAGGTCGACCTCGGCGGACAGGCGAAGGCCTGCCGGATGGACATCGACGGCGCCGCGATGGTGGCGAACCGCTCCGGCGCCGATTTCGAGTCCGTCGCCCTGACCCTGGTGGCCGGGCAGCCGAACCGCGCGCCGGCGTCCGGTCCGATGCAGGCCAAGGCCTATGGCCGCGCGGAGATGATGGTGGCCGACGCCGCCGCGGCGCCGCAGCCGGTGTCGTCGGGCGAATACCACGCCTACCGCCTTCCGGGCATCGCCAGCCTGCCGCAGGGCAGCCTGCAGCGCCTGCCGCTGATCGACGCAGCCCGTGGGATCGCCTGCGAACGCCGCTACGAGACCCGCTCGCAGATGGGCGGCTGGCGCCCGCCGTATCCGATGATCGATGCCAACTTCAACGCCGAGACCGGCGAGCAGCCGGTCATCGCCGGCCTGCGCTTCGACAACCGCAAGGCCGGCGGCCTGGGCATGCCGCTGCCGGCCGGCCGCGTGCGCGTGTTCGACAACGGCGACCTGCTGGGCGAAGCGACGATGGGCCACACCCCGGCCAACGCCGGAGTGGAGCTGGACCTGGGCACCGTGTTCGACCTCACCGCCGAACGCAGCCGCGAGGATTTCCGGGTGGACCGCGCCGGCCGCACGATGGAGGAACGCGTCAGCATCGTCGTGCGCAACGCCAAATCCACGGCCGCGACCGTGCACGTGGTCGAGACCCTGCCGCGCTGGAGCGACTGGGAGATCGTGTCCAGCACCGTGCCGGCGACCAAACGCGACGCCCAGTCGGCGGATTTCGCCCTGGCCGTGCCGGCCGGCGGCGAGGCGAAAGTCACCTACACGGTGCGGTATCGTTGGGCCCCCGACGTCCGGATTCCCTGAGGCCCATCGATGAGCATCGAACTGCACCGCCACGGCGACATCCTCGAGATCCGCCTGGCCCGGCCGCCGGTGAACGCGCTGACGCCGGAGCTTCTGTCCACCCTGCGCGCCGCGGTTCAGGCCGCACCCGGGGACGGCGCCCGCGGCATCGTGCTCACCGGCGGCTCCAAGGTGTTCTCCGGCGGCATGGACGTGCCGCATCTGATGTCGCTGGACCGCGCGGCGCTGAAAGCCGGCTGGGCGACGCTGTTCGCCGCCGCGCGGGCACTGGCCGGGTCGCGCGTGCCGGTGGTGGCGGCCATCGGCGGTCACAGCCCGGCCGGCGGCTGCGTGCTGGCGCTGTGCTGCGACTACCGGATCATGGCGCGCGGCCCCTTCCGCATCGGCCTGAACGAAGTGCAGGTGGGCCTGGTGGCGCCGGACGCCATCCAGCACCTGATGCGCCGCGTGGTCGGCACCTACCAGGCCGAGCGGCTGCTGGTCGCCGGCGCGCTGGTGGAATCGGAGGCCGCGCAGGCCCTGGGCCTGGTGGACGAACTCACCGACGCCGAACACGTGCTCGCGCGGGCCTTGAACTGGCTGGAGGAGGTGCTGAAGCTGCCTTCCGCAGCCATGCTGGCAAGCCGCCAGATCGCCCGCGCCGACATGATCCGCGCACTGGACGGGTTTTCCGACGACCAGCTCGACGGCTTCATCGGCGACTGGTACGCGCCGGGCACCCAGGCCGCGCTGCAGGCCCTGGTGGCGCGCCTCAAGAAGTGATCGTGGTGAAGGCCCTGCCCCGCATCGCCCTGCTGCTCCTGCTGTCGCTGCTGGCGGCCTGCGCGAAACCGGTGCCGGAAGACTACCGCGACTACATCGGCCACTGGCGCGGCGACGGCATGCGCCTGGTGATCCGCGCCGACGGACACGCCGACTACGACCGGGTCCAGGACCGTTCCCAGGTCTCGATCGAGGGCAATGCCCACAGCTTCGACGCCAGCGGCTTCCGGATCGGCGTCGGTCCCTTCAGCGCCGATTTCAGGGTGCAGCGGCGGCCGCACCTGCAGGACGGTCGATGGCGCATGACGGTGGACGAGGTCGAGCTCACCCGCGTCGACATCCTGCCGGTCGAGCCCGGCCAGGACAGCCTGCGGCTCTGAGTCAGTCCCTGGTCGCCACCGGGCGCGAGGTGTCGCTGACCCAGCCGCTCCAGGACGGTGCGTAGACGCGCGCACCGGGCAGGCCCGCGTGCTCCATTGCCAGCAGGTTGTGGCAGGCGGTGACGCCGGAGCCGCAGCTCAGCACTACCTGCGCCGGGTCGTAGCCGCGCAGCAGCCGGTCGAAGTCGACGCGCAGCGCGGCAGGTTCCCGGAACACGCCGCCGGCGAGGTTGTCGGCGTAGGGGCGGTTCACGGCGCCGGGGATATGGCCCGCCACCGGGTCCAGCGGCTCGATCTCGCCGCGGAACCGTTCCGGCGCGCGCGCGTCCAGCAGCCAGCCGGGGGGCTGCGGCAGGCGCGAGCGAACTTCGTCGGTGCCGACGATCTGCTCGGCGTCGAACTCCCCGTCGTAGCGCCCGGCAATGATCGCCGGCGCGCCGGATTCGATCGGGAGTCCCGACTGGCGCCAGCGCGAGAAGCCGCCATCGAGCACGGCGACGCGCCGATGCCCGAACAGCCGCAGCAGCCACCAGAAACGCGCGGCGGCCATCGCGCCGTCGGCGGCGTCGTAGGCCACCACCTGGGTCGCCGGCGTGATGCCGAGGCGTCCCAGCAGCGCGCGGAAACCGGCCGCTTCCGGCAGCGGATGCCGGCCCAGCGCGGCCGGTTTGCGGTGGTCGGACAGGTCGCGGTCCAGGTGGGCGTGGCCGGCCCCCGGGACGTGCGCTTCGCGCCAGGCGCGCTCCCCTGCGTCCGGGTCCGCCAGCACGTGCCGGCAGTCGACGACCGCCAGGTCCGGGCGGCCGAGCGCGGCGGCGAGGTCCTCGACGCCGACCAGGGTGGTCCAGTTCATCGCACCTGCTCCAGGCGGTGGCGGAAGTTCACCAGCATCGCGGCGGTGGCGCCCCAGATGCGGTGGCCGCTGTAACGGTACTCCAGCAACCGGCGGCGGCGCCCCTGCCAGTCCATCTCGAGCTCCTGCACATTGGCCGGGTCGAGCAGGAACCCCAGGGGCACCTCGAAGGCCTCGTCCACTTCGGACGGATCCAGCCGCGGCACGTAGTCGCCGGTCACCGTCGCCACCACGGGATAAACGTGGAATCCGGTGATGGTGACGAAAGGATCGAGATACCCCAGCGGCGCCGACAGCCGCGCCGGCAGGCCGACTTCCTCCTCGGCCTCGCGCAGCGCCGCCGCGACCGGATCGGCGTCGTCGGCTTCGATGCGGCCGCCCGGGAAGCTGATCTGGCCCGCATGGTGGCGCAGGGCCTCGGTGCGTCGGGTGAACAGCACCCGGGGTCCCTCGGCGCGCGCGATCAGCGCGACCAGCACGGCGGCAGGACGCAGCGGCGTGCCGGCAGGCAGCAGGTCAGAGATTTCGGAGTGATTCCAGCCCGGCCCGGCGGGCGGCTGGTCCAGCGCATGCAGCGCGCGGGGCATTCGTTCGAAAGGGTCGAACGGCGGGGTCACACCCCCTGCGCCTCGCGTCGCGGCAGCACCACGTCCATCAGGTGCAGGCGCTCGTCGTCGTCCATCTGCGACCAGCGGGCAATCTCGGCGGTGGTGCGGTGGCAGCCTTCGCACAGGCCCGCTCGGTCGAGCGAACAGATCCCGACACAGGGGCTGAGCACGGCGCGGAAAGTGGGACTGCCCATGGCTCCGGACACGAAACCGCCGCGCCGGGAGACCCGGCGCGGCGGCGGTGTGTACTTACTTGACGCTGACCAGCTTGATGTCGAACACCAGGGCCTGGCCCGGGCCGACCGGCGAACGCGGGTCGTTGCCGAAGGCCTTGTCGGCCGGCAGGAAGACTTCCCAGCGGGCGCCGGTGGGCATCATCACCAGGGCCTCGCGCACGCCGGCGATCGGGAACTCGCTGACCTTGAAGCTGGCCGGGGTCGGGTTGGCCTGGGCGTAGGTGTTGGCGAACTCCTGGCCGGTGGAGACCGAGCCGCGGTAGTGCATCTGCACGGTGCTGGCGGCGGTGGGCTTGGCGCCCGCGCCCGGCTCGATCACGCGGTACTGCATGCCGTTGGGCAGGGTGGTGACGCCCGGCTTGGCGCGGTTGGCGGCGAGGAAGGCATCGGACTTGGTCTTGTTCTCGCGGGCCACGCGCTCGAACTCGGCGCGGGCCTGGCTGACCATACGCTGCTGCAGGCCGGCCAGCTGGGCCGTCATCTGCTCTTCCGGATGCGCCGGCGCCTTCTTCGCGTAACCGTCCTGCAGGGCGCGGATGACGGCATTGATGTCGACGTCGACGTTCTGCTGGGACAGGTCCTTGCCCAGGTCGTAGCCGATCGCGTAGCTCAGCACCGCCTTGTTGACCGGGGCGGGAGCCGGCTGGGACTGCGGCGCCGGGGCCGGGGCGGTCTGGGCCACGGCAACGCCGGCACTCAGACCAAGGGCCGCCAGACTGGCAGCCAACAGACGCAACTTCATCAGGAATCTCCGGTTGTGGATGCGGGGCGATGTGGCACCCCAAAGGCCGCGCTAGGATAGCCCCCGCACGGCTGAACCGCTACTGACACCAGCCATCGCCCGGATCCGACCGGCACGGGCGACCGAAGTTCCACCATCCACGGAGTTCCCATGGCTTTCAGCAACCTGCTCGTCGAGGACCGCGGCGCCGTCCGCCGGATCACGCTCAACCGTCCCGACAAGCTCAATGCCCTCAACCACGCGACGCTGACCGAACTGCACGCCGCCTTCGAAGCCGCCGGAACGGACGACTCGGTGCGGGTCGTCGTGCTCACCGGCGCCGGCCCCAAGGCCTTCGTCGCGGGCGCCGACATCGCCGAGATGAACGGGCTGAGCCCGGTGCAGGCGCGCGACTTCTCCCGTCACGGGCAGCGGCTGATGTCGCGGATCGAGCAGCTGGGCAAACCGGTGCTGGCCATGGTCAACGGTTTTGCCCTGGGCGGCGGCCTGGAGCTGGCGATGGCCTGCCACCTGCGCATCGCCGCCGACAGCGCCAAACTCGGCCAGCCCGAGGTCAACCTGGGCCTGATCCCCGGTTTCGGCGGCACCCAGCGCCTGCTGCGCCTGGTGGGCCGCGGCGCCGCACTGGAGCTGTGCCTGCTGGGCGCGCCGATCGACGCCACCCGGGCGGCGCAGATCGGCCTGGTCAGCCGGGTGGTGCCGGCCGACCAGCTCGAAGCCGAGACCCAGAAGTGGGCCGAGCAGCTGGCGGCGTCCGCACCCCAGGCTCTGTGTGGTGTCCTGGACGCCGTGCTGCTGGGCGGCGAGGCGCCGCTCGAGGCCGGCCTCGACTATGAAACCCAGGCGTTCGCGCTGGCCTTCTCCACCGACGACATGAAGGAAGGCACCGGTGCCTTCCTGGCCCGGCGCAAGCCGCAGTTCACGGGCCGCTGAGCCCGACGCGCCGCCATGCGCCCGAACCGCTTCCACGGCGGCCTGCGCCTGGCCGGCCACAAGGCCGAATCCACCGCCGGCGGGCTGCGGCCCTGCCCGGCGCCCGCGGTGCTGCGCGTGGCCCTGGCCCAGCACGCCGGGCGGCCGGCCCGGGCCTGCGTGGACGTCGGTGAGCCAGTACGGCGCGGCCAGGTGCTGGGACGCGCCGACGGCGAGCTGAGTGCGGACGTGCATGCGCCGCGCGCCGGACGCGTCCTGGCGATCCGCCCCGGCGAGGTGCCTGGTCTGCCGGGTCTGGCGACCACCGAAATCTGGCTGGCGGTCGAGGGCGACCAGGCCGGGCCGATGCCGCCGCTGGATGGACTGCAGGCGGAACCCGCGCAGCTGCGCGAGCGTATCCGCGCCGCCGGCGTCGTCGGCCTGGGCGGCGCCGGCTTCCCGACCGCCGAGAAACTTTCGGTCGGACGGGAGCTGCTGATCCTCAACGGTGCCGAATGCGAACCCTGGATCGCCTGCGACGATGCGCTGCTGCGCGAACACGCCGACGAGGTGGTACTGGGCGGGCGGTTGCTGGCGCGCGCCGTCGGCGCCGGCCGCGCGCTGCTGGCGGTCGAGGACAGCATGGTCGATGCGCTGTCGGCCTGCCGTGCGGCGCTGGCCGCGCATGGCGCCGGCGTCGTCGAACTGGCGGTGGTGCCGACGATCTATCCGGAAGGCGGCGAGCGCCAGCTGATCCAGGCCCTGACCGGCCGCGAGGTGCCGCGCGGCGGACTGCCGCGCGACCTGGGCGTGGTCGTGCAGAACGTCGCCACCGCGCGCGCCGCCTGGCGGGCCGTCACCCACGGCGAGCCGTTGACCGAGCGCATCGTCACCGTCACCGGCGCCGGCGTGGCGGATCCCGGCAACTACGTGGTGCCGCTGGGAACGACGGTGGCGCATCTGGTGGCGCAGGCCGGCGGCTACACCGACGACGCGGCCCGCCTGCTGCTGGGCGGGCCAATGATGGGCCTGGCGCTGCCGCACGACGACGTTCCGCTGGGCAAGACCCACAACTGCGTGCTGGTGCAGACCGCCGCCGAAGTCGCCGCCGAATCGGCGGAACCGGAAATGCCCTGCATCCGCTGCGGCGACTGCGCCCCGGTCTGCCCGGCGCGGCTGCTGCCGCAGCAGCTGCTGTGGCAGGTGCGGGGCGAGCGTTACGACCGCGCGCTCGACCAGGGCCTGTTCGACTGCATCGAATGCGGCTGCTGCGACCTCGCCTGCCCCAGCCACATCCCGCTGACCGCGCACTTCCGCCACGGCAAGGCCGAACTGCGCGCGCGCCAGGCCGAAGCGTTGCGCGCCGACGCGGCGCGCCTGCGCCACGAATCACGCCAGCAGCGGCTGGAGCGCGAAGCGGCGGAGCGCGCCGCGCGCGAAGCCGCCCGCCGCGAATCCGGCGCAGGCGCGGACGCCGTCGCGGCCGCGCTGGAGCGCGCGCGCGCGCGCCGCAGCGGCGATCCCGGGGCGGCGCCATGAAGACCTTCGCCACGAGCGCTGCGCCCCACCTCCCGGCCCGGCGCAGCGTCCGCACCGTGATGGGCCTGGTGTTGCTGGCGCTGGCGCCCGGCGTGATCGCCCATGGCGCCTTCTTCGGCCCCGGCATCGCCGTGCAGATCCTGCTGGCCACGGCCTTCGCGCTGGGTTTCGAGGCCGCGATGCTGCGCGCGCGCGGCCGGCCGCTGCGGCCGTTCCTGACCGACCTGAGCGCGCCGCTGACCGCGGTGCTGTTCGCGCTCTGCGTGCCGCCGCTGGCCCCGTGGTGGATCGCGGCGATCGGAATGGCGGCCGCGATCGTGCTGGCCAAGCATCTTTTCGGCGGCCTGGGCCACAACCTGTTCAATCCCGCGATGGTCGGCGTGGCGGTGGTGCTGCTGTGTTTCCCGCGCGAGTTCACCCAGTGGCTGCCGCCGGCGGGCCTGGACCCGGGCATCGGCATGCCGGGCCTGGCCGACAGCCTGCGCGCGGTGCTCACCGGCGAGCTGCCGCCGCCCTGGCGCTGGGACACGCTGGCCCAGGCCACCCCGCTGGACACGGTGCGTACGCTGGCCGGCCAGGGCGCGACGCTTGCGGAGATCCGCCACGACCCGCTGTTCGGCGACTTCGGCGGCCGCGGGTGGGAGTGGATCGCCAACTTCTTCGCGCTCGGCGGCCTGTTCCTGCTCTGGAAGCGGATCATCCCCTGGCAGGTGCCGGTGGCGACCCTGGGCACCGTGGTCCTGCTGACGCTGCCGTTCTGGCTCTACGACCCCGACCTGCACCCCTTCCCGCTGCAGCATGTTTTCTCCGGCGCGCTGGTGCTGGGCGCCTTCTTCATCGCCACCGATCCGGTCAGCGGCTGCACCACGCCGCGCGGGCGTCTGGTGTTCGGCGTCGGCGTGGCGGTGCTGACCCTGCTGATCCGGCGCTGGGGGGCCTTTCCGGACGGCGTCGCCTTCGCCGTGCTGCTGATGAACTGCGCGGCGCCCTGGATCGATTTGCACACCCGCCCGCGCATCTACGGCGAGGCCAGGCCATGAGCCTCGCCCGCGAACCGCTGCGGGCCGCCGCGCAGCTGGCCCTGGCCGGCCTGATCGCCGCGGCGCTGCTGGCCGGCACCTGGGCCCTGACCCGCGACCGCATCGCCGCCGCCGAACGCCGCGCCCAGATGCAGGCGCTGGAGATCGTGCTGCCGCCCACCGCCTACGACAACGACCCGGTCGCCGACGCCGTGCAGGTGCGGGCCGCCGCGTGGCTCGGCCGCGAACAAGCGCGCGTCCACCGCGCCCGCCTGCGCGGCGAGCCCAGCGCCCTGGTGCTGGAAACCACGGCGCCCGACGGCTACGCGGGACCGATCCACCTGCTGGTCGCTATCGGCCGCGACGGCCGGGTGCTCGGCGTGCGCGTCACCGGCCACCAGGAAACCCCGGGGCTGGGCGACGACA
>CAMLKR010000069.1 GCA_946480565.1 uncultured Arenimonas sp.
AGTACGGCGACAACTGCGAGGTCTGCGGCAAGGCCTATTCGCCGACCGACCTGAAGAACCCGCGCTCGGTGGTCTCGGGCGCCGTGCCCGAGCTGCGCGACTCTGAGCATTATTTCTTCGAACTGGGCAAGTTCGAGGCCTTCCTGCGCGACTGGCTGGCCGGCGACGTCGCCCATCCGGCGGTGAAAGCCAAGCTCGGCGAGTGGCTCGAAGGCGGCCTGCGCGACTGGGACATAAGCCGCGACGCGCCCTACTTCGGCTTCCCGATCCCGGACGCGCCAGGCAAGTTCTTCTACGTGTGGCTGGATGCGCCGATCGGCTACCTGGCGTCGTTCAAGGCCCTGTGCGCCAACCAGGGCCTGGATTTCGGGGCGTTCACCGACGGCGCGCGCAATCGTGCCGGCGAAACCGAGATGCACCATTTCCTCGGCAAGGACATCATCAACTTCCACGGCCTGTTCTGGCCGGCCATGCTGCACGGCGCCGGCTTCCGCGCGCCGACGGCGCTGCACGTCAACGGCTACCTGACGGTGAACGGCGCCAAGATGAGCAAGTCGCGCGGCACCTTCATCATGGCTCGCACCTATCTCGACGCGGGCCTGCAGCCCGAGGCCCTGCGTTATTACTTCGCGGCGAAGTCGGGTGCCGGGGTCGACGATCTCGACCTCAACCTCGACGATCTGCGGGCCCGCGTGAACTCCGATCTGGTGGGGAAACTCGTGAACCTGGGCAGCCGCGCCGCCGGATTCCTGGCCAAGCACTTCGACGGCCGGCTCTATCCGGAAGATGCCACGCGCTTCGACGGCACCCTGTTCCTGGACCGCCAGATACTGCAGGACGCGGACCACGTCCGGGATTGGTACGGCAAAGGCAACTTCGCTTCCGTAACCCGCTGGCTGATGGCCTCGGCGGACGGGCTGAACAAGTTCTGGGATGAGCAGAAGCCATGGGTCCTCGCGAAGGATCCGCAGCGTTCGCAGCAGCTGCATGCGGTCGTCTCCGAGGCCCTGCGGGCCTTCTACCGGCTTTCCGTTTGCCTGTATCCGATCTGTCCGGAGCTTGCGACGAAGTCGCTCCGGCTTTTCGGCGTCGACACCGGGCCTACCTGGGCCGACCTTTCGAAAGTCATCACGCGAATGGCTGCATTCGAAGAACTCTTCACCCGCATCGACCCCAAGCAGATCGAGACCATGACCGACGCCAGCAAGGAAGACCTCAAGCCCGCCGAGGCCGCCGCCGCGAAGGCCGCGCCGGCGAAACCCGCCGAAAAGCCCGCTGCACCGGCGGCGAAGGCCGACGGCTTCATCGGCATCGAGGATTTCGCCAAGCTCGACCTGCGCATCGGCACCGTGCTCGAGTGCGGCTTCGTCGAAGGTTCGGACAAGCTTCTGCGTTTCCTGCTCGACGCCGGCGAACTCGGCCAGCGCCAGATCTTCTCCGGCATCCGCGGCAGCTATGGCGAGCCGGAAAAACTGGTCGGCCGCAAGGTCGTCTTCATCGCCAACCTGGCGCCGCGCAAGATGCGCTTCGGCCTGAGCGAGGGCATGATCCTGTCGGCCGGCTTCGACGGCGGCGCGCTGGCGCTGCTCGATGCCGACGCGGGCGCCCTGCCCGGCATGCCGGTGCGGTAAGCGCGCATGGACGAAATCGCCCTGCTGCTGGTCGGCGCGGTCTTCGTCAACAACTTCGTGCTGGTGAAGTTCCTCGGGCTGTGCCCGTTCATGGGCGTGTCGGGCAAGCTCGACGCCGCCTACGGCATGGCCCTGGCGACCGGCTTCGTGCTCACCCTGTCCTCCGCCCTGGCCTGGATGGTGCAGCACTGGCTGCTGGCGCCGCTGGGCCTGGACTATCTGCGTACCCTCGGCTTCATCCTGGTCATCGCGGCCGTGGTGCAGTTCACCGAGATCGTGATGAACCGGCAGAGCCCGCGCCTGTACCGGGTCCTCGGCCTCTACCTGCCGCTGATCACCACCAACTGCGCGGTGCTGGGCGTGGCCCTGCTTAACGTGCAGGCGCGGCATTCGCTGTTCGAGGCGGTGCTGTACGGTTTCGGCGCGGCGCTGGGTTTCGGCCTGGTGCTGGTGCTGTTTTCGGCGATGCGCGAACGGCTGGAAACCGCCGACGTACCCGCCGCCTGGCGCGGCACGCCGATCGCCCTGGTCACGGCCGGGCTGATGTCGCTGGCCTTCATGGGCTTCTCCGGCCTGGTGCCGGCCTGAAATGGCGTCCGCGGTGCTGGCGGTGGTGGGATTGGCGGCGCTGCTGGGGGCCCTGCTGGGCTGGGCCGCGCGTCGCTTCCGGGTCGAATCCGATCCGATGGTCGAGCGCATCGAACGGTTGCTGCCGCAGACCCAATGCGCCCAGTGTGGTTACCCCGGATGCCGGCCCTACGCGCAGGCCATCGCCGCCGGACAAGCCGACATCAACCAATGCCCCCCGGGCGGCGAGGACGGCGTCAAGGCGCTGGCGGCGCTGCTGGGCCGCGAGCCCAAGCCGCTGAACCCCGACAACGGCGAGGTGAAGCCGCCGGTGGTCGCCCTGATCGTCGAGGCCGACTGCATCGGCTGCACGAAATGCATCCAGGCCTGTCCGGTGGACGCCATCGTCGGCGGCCCCAAGCTGATGCATACCGTCATCGCCGAGCTCTGCACCGGCTGCGAGCTCTGCCTGCCGCCCTGCCCGGTGGACTGCATCGAGCTGGTGCCACCGGCGCCGCGCCCGGGCGAGTACCGCTGGCCGCGCCCGGCGCCGGGCCCGACCGCGGCATGAAACCTCAGAGGCGCTCGACCCGGTAACCCTTGGCGCGCAGCAGGGCAACCAGGCCATCGTCGCCGAGCAGATGCAGGGCGCCGACCACCACCAGGGTGTCGTCGGAACGGCTGTCGTCCAGCATCGCGCGCAGCCGCGGCAGCCAGGCCAGGTTGCGGTCGCGGTTGAGGCGGTTGTAGAGCGCCGGGTATTCGGCCTTGAGCTCGGCGCCGGTTTCGGCGAACAGGCCTTCGGCATCGCCCGAGCGCCAGAGCCGGTGCATGCGCCCGATCTCGGTGCGCGCCTCGGCCACCTCGTCCAGCGTTTCCTGCAGGGCGAGGGTCTGCTCCTGGGCCGGCATGGTGTCGAAGAAGGCGATCTGCTGGTCGAAGGTCTCGAGGCCGAGGGTGGGCTTGCCGGCCTTCACCGCGCGGTCCGCGAAGTGCTTGTCCAGGCCGAGCTCGGAATCCAGGCCCAGGGCCTGCATCTCGGTGACGCTGACGATCAGGCTGACGAACCAGGGCTCCATCGCCTGGAAGTTCTGCAGCGGCAGGCCGCGGCGCGCGGCGAAGGCCTCCAGCCTGGCCCAGCTGTCCGCCGGCAGCGTCTGCTGCAGGGTGAGGCCGTCGCCGCGCATCGCGGCCCGGGCCATGCGCTGGGCGCCGGCCGGGTCGGCCATCTCGTCCGGGGACAGCTCGAACACCACCTGCTCGGCGTCGGCGAAGGCGGCGTCGGTACTGGGCGCCAGCGGATAGTCGCCGGGCTTGAGCAGGTGGAAGGAGCCCAGCAGATAGACCGAATTGTCCGCGTCGCTGACCTTCCACAGCAGCGGACGGGGCGGTTCGGCCAGCGCGGGGCCGGCGGTGAGGGCGAGCAGCAGGGCGAGGATCCAGCGCTTGGACATTCGGGGGACTCGGTGGGGATTATTCGGGGAAGGGGCGCGGCTTCTTCTCGCCGGCCTCGACCCGCAGGTCGAGCCGGTTCTCGGGCAGCGGCATCGGGCAGGTCGAGTAGGCGGTGAAGGCGCAGGGCGGGTTGTAGGCCTTGTTGAAGTCGAGCACGGTGGTGCCGTCGCGGCCGGCCGGGTCGGCATAGACCATGCGCGAGGCGGCATAGGTCTCGTGGCCGCTGGTGCGGTCGGCGAAGGTGAAGAACAGGCGGCCGTCGCCCTCGTCCACCGCCTGCATCCGGAACTCGCGCTCCACCGTCTCGCCCGCCTCGTTCTTCACCGGGGCGGTGAAGGTGAGCGTGCCCGGGTTGGCCATCTCCTCGACCATGCCCAGCACGTTGACAATCTCGACCGTCTGGCCCGGCGGATGCGGCTCGAACTTCGCCACGAAGCGCATCTGCGGATTGATGTCGAAGTAGTCCAGGCCCGGGAAGGTGGTGCGGGTGCGCGCGAAGGCATTGCGCACGCGCAGCCCGTAGCGCCCGGCGCGTTCGATCAGGATGAAGCTGGCGTCACCCTTGTTGAAGCCGACCACGGTCGGCGTGCCGCGGCTGTCGGGCACCAGGGTCACCAGGGCCTCCGGCTCGGGCACCTGGCCGTCGATGGTGACCTCGGCCTCGACGCCGGGATGCAGGCGCAGCGTCGCCGTGCCGTCCTTGCCCAGGCTGAGCATGCCGACCTGGGCCGGCCCGACCGACAGGCGCGTGCCGTTGTCCTGGGCCGAGCCGACATAGGTCGAACCCGGCGTCAGCCAGTGCATGCCGACCAGGGACAGCCAGCCGTCCGGGCGGGTGAGCCTGGCGACGCGCTCGTCGCGCCAGGCCAGGATCTCGCCCTCGTACTTCAGGCGTTCGGCCTTGGCCGAACGGGCCCCGGCCTCGGCCTGGGCTGTGTCCTGCCCGCCGCCGCAGGCGGCCAGCAGCAGGGTCAGGGCGATCGGCGGCAGCACACGCAGGTTCATCAGCGTCCCCTCAGGAACAATCGGTCGAGTTCGGCCTTGGTCAGCTGGACCCAGGTCGGGCGGCCATGATTGCACTGGCCGCTGCGCTCGGTGGATTCCATGTCGCGCAACAGTGCGTTCATCTCGGGCAAGCTGAGCCGGCGGTTGGCGCGCACCGAGGTATGACAGGCCAGGGTGGACAGGAGTTCATTGCGCGCCTCCTCGAGCCGGCGGCTGGCGCCGTGCTCGCGCAGGTCGCCCAACACGTCCAGCACCAGGGCACGCGGATCGAGGTCGGCCAGCAGGGTCGGCACGCTGCGCAGGCTCAGGGCCTGCGGACCGGCGCGGCGCAGCTCGAAGCCGTAGGCGGCCAGGGTGTCGGCGTGCTGTTCGGCCAGGTCGGCCTCGCGCTCGGACACCGCCAGCGACAGCGGCACCAGCAGCGGCTGCGAACGGATGCCCTCGCCGTCGCGGGCGGCCTTGAGCCGTTCGTAGGTGATGCGTTCGTGGGCCGCGTGCATGTCCACGAGGATGAGGCCGTGGGCGTTCTCGGCGAGTACGAATATGCCGTGCAGTTGCGCCAGTGCATAACCCAGCGGCGGCGCTTCGGCCTCGTTGGCGGCAGGCATCGGGCCGGCGATGGACGCGGATACCGGGGCCGACGTCCCGCCGTAGAGCGCGGCATACCCCGCCATCGCTTCGCGCACCGGCAGGCCCAGGCCTCCCTGCGCCGGCGTGGCCCAGCCCGTCGGCGCGGCGGCCGGCAGCGAAAGGTCGTGGCCCGCCGCCAGGCCCGCGCGGGTAGAGGCCAGGGCCTCGTGCAGGGTGCGGTAGATGAACTCATGCACCAGCCGCTGCTCGCGGAAGCGCACCTCGTGCTTGGCCGGATGCACGTTCACGTCGACCTGGCGCGGGTCGCATTCGAGGAACAGCACGAAGGCCGGGTAGCGGCCGTGGAAGAGCACGTCGGCATAGGCCTGGCGCACCGCATGGGCCACGGTGCGGTCGCGCACCGCGCGGCCGTTGACGTAGAAGTACTGCTGGTCGGCGCTGGAGCGCGCGGCCGTCGGCAGCCCGACCCAGCCGTGCAGGCGCAGGCCGGCGCCGGCGTGTCCGATCTGCAGGCACTGCGAGGTGAACTCCTCGCCCAGGGCCTCGGCCACGCGCCGCGCGCGCTCGGCGCCGTCGCGCACCGGCTTGTAGTGCCGCGACAGCCGGCCGTTGTGGCTGATGCGCAGTTCGACGTCCGGCCGCGCCAGCGCCAGGGACCGCAGCCATTCCTCGATGTGGCCGAGTTCCGTTCGCTCGGCGCGCAGGAACTTGCGCCGGGCCGGCACATTGAAGAACAGGTCGCGCACCTCGACCGTGGTGCCCGCCGGATGCGGGTGCGGCTGCGGCGGCGCGACCTTGCCGCCGTCAACCTCCAGCCGGACGCCATGGTCCTGCGCGGCGGTGCGCGAGCTCAGCGCGAAGCGGCTGACCGAGGCGATCGACGGCAGGGCTTCGCCGCGGAAGCCGAGCGTGGCGACTTCCTCGAGGTCGTCGAGCGAGGTGATCTTGCTGGTGGCGTGGCGCGAGATCGCCAGCGGCAACTCGGCGGCCGGGATGCCGCCGCCATCGTCGCGGATCCGGATCAGGCGGATGCCGCCCTCCTCCAGGTCGATGTCGACGCGGGTGGCGCCGGCATCCAGCGCGTTCTCCACCAGTTCCTTCACCACCGACGCGGGCCGTTCGACCACCTCGCCGGCGGCGATCTGGTTGACGAGGGTGTCGGGAAGCTGCTGGATCGGCACGGCCTGGCGGGTCTCGGACTGGCGAGACCGGATGATAGCAGCGGGGCCGGGCCTACTCGGGCAGCGAGGCGACGGCGGTGGCCGTGGCCGCCGGGATCGTCAGGCGTTCGCCGATGCGCACCGTGTCGCCCTGCAGCTTGTTGGCGGCGCGGATGCTCTGCATCGGCACGCCGTGGCGGGCGGCGATCAGGCTCAGGGTCTCGCCGCGGCTGACCACGTGCTGGCGGCTGCCGACGAACTGGCCCTGGCGGGCGGCATACCAAGTGCCCGGGGGCGCCTGGTTGGCGAAATAGCTGCGCACCCCGCTGACGATGGCGGCGGCCATGCGGCTGCGGTAGGCCGGATCGCTCAGCCTGGCCTCTTCGCCGGGGTTGGAGATGAAGCCGGTTTCGACCAGCATCGAAGGCACGTCGGGCGAACGCAGCACCACGAAGTTGGCGCGCTCGATCTGCGGCTTGTGCGCCTTGCCGACCTGCTTGAGCGCCGACAGCACTTCGCTGGCCACGTCGTCGGAGACGCGCATGGTGGCGTTCTGCGACAGGTCCAGCAGCACCGCCGCGAGGTTCTTGTCGCGCGCGTCCAGCTCGACGCCGCCGACCAGGTCGGCCGCGTTTTCCTGGTCGGCCAGCCAGCGCGCGGCCTCCGAGGAGGCACCGCGCAGCGACAGCACGTACACCGAAGCGCCGCTGGCGGCGCGGTTGTGCGCGGCGTCGGCGTGCACGGAGATGAAAAGATCGGCCTGCGCTTCGCGGGCGATCATGTAGCGCTGCTCGAGCGGGATGAACACATCGCGGTCGCGCACAAGGAAAGCCTGCATGCCCGGGTCGGCGTTGATCTGCGCGGCGAGTTCGCGCGCCACCGCCAGGGTGATGTCCTTCTCGTACTTGCGGCTCGGGCCGATGGCACCCGGGTCCTTGCCGCCGTGGCCGGCGTCGATGGCGATGATCAGCTTGCGGTCGCCGCTGCCGATGACGTCCTGCACGGTGCGCGCCGGCGCCGGCTTGCCGGCGACCGTGGCGGTTTCGGTGAACAGTTCCAGCACCAGGCGCGCACTGTTGCCCTCGCGCTCGAGGCGGCTGCGCGGCTTCACTTCGCGGCCCAGGTCGAACACGACGCGGAGGTCGGACTCGGCCGGCTTGCCGGTGCGCACGCCGGCGACCACGCCGTTCGGGGCCGGCGCCTTGTAGCCGCCCGCCAGCGAACTGCCGGACAGGTCCAGCACCAGGCGATCGGGGTTGGCGAGGGTGAAAACCTTGTAGTCGACCGGACCGGTCAGGTCGAGCACGGCGCGGGTGCCTGAGTCGCTTTCGACCAGGCTCAGGCCCTTGAGCTGGGCGGCCTGGGCGCCAAACGCCACCAGACCCAGCAGGGTCGAGGCGATCAGCACGAAGGCGGGATTCCGGCGCATGGGCGGGATTGAACCACCGGATTCCGGGAAAAGCAAGAAATTTCCTTTGGAATCCGTAGCCTGCCCGACCTTCCTAGAATTCGCCCAAGCAGAGGCCCGGAGAAGGCGTCATTCCGGGCCCCGGGCCCAGCGGTCCAGCCAGGCCTGTCCGGCCACGGAGGAAGCCCGGAGCTCGGCCCGGCGTCCCTCGCCCGGCGCGGACAGGTGGACGACCAGGTCCGGGCCGGGCAGGCCGTCGCGCCCGCGCTCGGCCCATTCCACCAGCCAGAGGCTGGCGTCGGCCGCGAGCTCGTCCAGGCCGAGGAAATCCAGCTCGGCGGCTGCGGCCAGGCGGTAGAGGTCCAGGTGCACCGCTTCGCCGGCTGGCAGCGGGTAACGCTCGACCAGGGTGTAGGTCGGGCTCTTGATCGCACCGGTGACGCCGAGCGCGCGCAGCCAGGCCCGCGCCAGCGTCGACTTGCCGGCCCCCAAATCCCCTTCCAGGAACACGACCGCGCGCTCCGGCGCGGAGCGCGCCAGCGCCCGTGCCAGGGCCTCGGTGGCGTCGGGATCGGCCAGGTGCAGGACCGCGCTCATTCCGGGTTGGCCATGCGGCGCAGATGCGGAAACAGGTCCGACGGCAGCAGCCCGCGTTCGCCGCCGACACGGGCCGCGGCGTCGCCGGCGGCCGCGTGCAGCAGCGCCCCCGCGACGGCCGCCTGGAACACCGGCAGGTGCTGGGCCTGCAGCGCCGCGATCACCCCCGAGAGCACGTCGCCCATGCCGCCGGTGGCCATGCCCGGATTGCCGGCGCCGATCACCGCGGGAATCTCGCCCGGCGCCGCCACCACCGTGCCTGCGCCCTTGAGCACGACCACGCAGCGGAACTTCTGCGCCAGCGCCTCGGCGGCACCGTAGCGGTCGGCCTGCACTTCGTTCTTGTCCTTGCCCAGCAGGCGCGCGGCCTCGCCCGGATGCGGCGTGATCACCGCGCCCGGCACCGGATGCGGCTCTTCGGCCAGCAGGTTGAGCGCGTCGGCATCCAGCACCAGCGGCTTGTCGGCGGCGAGCGCGGCGCGATAAAGGCTGCGGCCCCACTCGCCCTGCCCCAGGCCTGGGCCCACCGCCAGCACCGTGGCGCGATCCAGCAGCGGCGCGAGCGCGGCGGCGTCCTCGACCGCGTGCGTCATCGCCTCCGGCCGCGCCGCGACCAGGGCGGCAACCCCGGCGCTGCGGGTGGCGACGCTGGCCAGGCCGACGCCCGTGCGAAGGGCGCCCTCCGCGCACAGGCGCACCGCACCGCCCATGCCGACTTCACCGCCGATGCACAGCACGTGGCCGTGTTCGCCCTTGTGGGCATTGGCATGGCGCGGCGTCAGCCAGCGCGTCAGGCCTTCCGGGCGGCAAAGCCAGGCGGCGGGGATGAACTCGTCGAAGGCGCCGATCTTCAGGTCGAGCCGGTCGAGCAGGACTTCGCCGTCGAAATCGCGCGCCATGCCGGTGTACAGGCCGCGTTTGGCGCCGATGAAGCTGAGGGTGATGCTGGCGCGCACGGCGATGCCGGCGGCGTGGCCGGTATCGGCGTCCAGGCCCGAGGGCACGTCCAGCGAAAGCACCGGCGCGCGACTGGCATTGATGCGCTCGATCATCGCCTGCGCCGCTTCGGACGGGGCACGGGTGAGGCCGGTACCGTAGAGCGCATCCACCCACAGATCGGCTTCGGGCAGCAGGCCATCGAAGGCGGCGACGCTGCCGCCGGCCGCGCGCCATTCGACCAGCGCCTGGCGGGCCTCTTCGCTGCGCGGCGTGGCGCCCGGCGGCGACACCACGTTCACCGTGCAGCCGGCGGCGCGCGCGAGGCGCGCCAGCACGTAGCCGTCGCCGCCGTTGTTGCCCGGCCCGCAGGCGACCCCGATGCGCCGGGCCGAGGGCCAGCGCTGCTGCACCAGGCGCCAGGCGGCGGCACCGGAGCGGGTCATCAATTCGTACGCCGGAACGCCCAGCACCTGGATGGCGTGGTCGTCCATGGCCCGCACCTGGGCCGGCCGGTACAGCGGCAGCAGTTCGCTCATGCCGGTGATTCTATACTTGCGCGCATGCACGACCCGGCCACCCTCGCGAAACAGATCCAGACCTGGGGCCGTGAGCTGGGCTTCCAGCAGGTCGGCTTCGCCGGCATCGAACTGGGCGAGGACGAAGCCCACCTGCGCGACTGGCTGGCGCAGGGCCAGCACGGCGCCATGGACTACATGGCCCGGCACGGCGACAAACGTTCGCGCCCGGACGAATTGGTGCCCGGCACCCTGCGGGTGATCTCGGTGCGCATGGACTACGGCACCGGCGACGACGCGGCCGCCTGGGCAACCCTGGACGACAGCGGGCGCGCCTACGTCGCTCGTTACGCGCTGGGTCGCGACTACCACAAGGTGCTGCGCAACCGGCTGCAGAAACTCTGCGACCGCATCGCCGCGGAGATCGGCCCCTTCGGCTACCGGGCCTTCGTCGACTCGGCGCCGGTGCTGGAACGCGCCCTGGCGCGCGACGCCGGCCTGGGCTGGATCGGCAAACACAGCTGCCTGATCAACA
>CAMLKR010000070.1 GCA_946480565.1 uncultured Arenimonas sp.
CGGTGGGTGGCGGTGGCGGTCCAGGGGTCGTCGGGCCAGGGATGGCGCGGGTAGCGGCCCTTCATTTCCTTCTTCACTTCCGGATAGGTGTTGGCCCAGAAGCTGCGCAGGTCCTGGGTCACCTGCAGCGGTTTGCCTCCCGGCGACAGCAGGTGCAGGGTCAGCGGCACGCGGCCGTCGGCGATGCGCGGCGTATCGGCCAGGCCGAACAGCTCCTGCAGCTTCACCGCCAGCACCGGCGCGTGGCCGTGGACGTAGTGGATGCCGCGCTCCATGCCCGACGGCACCGTTATCCGGCGCGGCGCGAGGGTGTCGAGCTTCTGCCGCAGCGACCAGTCGAGGCCCGACTTCAGGGCTTCGCCCAGCTCCTGCTCGCCCAGGGCGTCCAGCCGGGTCTTGCCGGCGAAGGCGGGTTTCAGCCACTGCTCGCGGGCCGCCAGCAGGGCGTCATCGGACAGGTCGGGCAGGCCGAGTTCGGGCATCCAGCCGCGCAGGCAGCGCACGCGCTCCAGCCACTGCCGCAGGCCCTCGGTCCAGGGCAGGGCGTCGAGCCCGAGCTCGCCGATCGCATCGGTGAGCGCCTGCGCGGCGAGCGCGGGATCAGGGCGGCCCGCCGGTTTGCTTTCGAGGGTGATCCGGTCGAAGCGGCGTTCGCGGCGGCTGACCAGGGCGCGGGCCTCCGCGTCCCAGCGCACCACGTCGCCTTCGAAGAACCGGTCCGGGAAGTCGCGCTGCAGCCGCGCCTCGTCCACCGGCGCGGCGCGCTGCACCAGCGAATCGCGCGCTTCGAAGCGCAGCTCGCTGGCGACGATCCAGGGTTCCCCGAAGATCGCGCTGTCGTCGAAGATGCGGGCCATGCGGCCGTTCGCCAGCTGGTAGCGGCGCGGATCGCTGGGATGCTGGCGGGCGATGCGGTCGGGGAAGGCGTGCGCAAGCAGGTCGCCGATCAGATGCGCGGGCGCGTCTTCCGGCGGCGGCGTGTCGCAGCGCAGGCGCCGGCGCCACTGCTTGGCGGCGGCGTCGATGGCGGCGAGCGCACCGCGGTTGGCGTTTCCGCCGATCCGTCCGCGCCGCGAGGCCGCCAGCGCCTGCCAGCGCATCGCCAGGCCGTCGGACCGCTCGCGGATCGGATCTCTCGCTTCGATCAAGGCCGCGAGGTCGCAGGCCAGCGCACGCTCCGAGGGGTCGCGCGGCGCTTTGAGCATCGCCGCCAGCCGCGGGTGCGTGCCCAGGGCCAGCAGCTCGCGGCCGAAGGCGGTGATGCGCCGGGCATCGTCGAGCGCGCCGAGCCGCTGCAGCAGCTCGCGCGCCGCCGATAGCGCGCCGGGCGGCGGCGCATCGACAAAGCGCAGGGCGCTCTCGCCCCAGGCCGCGAGCTCGAGCGCGAGCCCGGCGAGTTCCACCTGGGCGATTTCCGGCGTGCGCATCGGCTCCAGCCGCTGCGACTGCGGCCACAGGCGGTAGGCCCAGCCCTCGGCGACACGCCCGGCGCGGCCGGCGCGCTGGTCGGCCGAGGCCTGCGAGATGGCCACCGTGTCCAGCCGCGCGAAGCCGGAGTTCGGGTCGTAGCGCGGTTCGCGCGCCAGGCCCGCGTCGATGACCACGCGCACGCCCGGCAGGGTGACCGAACTTTCCGCCACGTTGGTGGCCAGCACGATGCGGCGGCGCCCCTGCGGGTCGGGCGCGAGCGCGGCGGACTGGGCTTCGACCGGCAGTTCGCCGTGCAGGGGCAGCAGCACGGCACCGTGGTCCTGCGCAGCGTCTGCAAGGGCGGACTGCGCATCGCCGATCTCGCGCTGGCCCGGCAGGAACACCAGCAGGTCGCCAGGATGTTTCGCCAGCGCCTCCTCGACGCAGCGGCGCAGCTGGGCGGTCAGCGGCTCGTCGCGGCGCGCCGGGAAATGCGCGATGGCCACCGGGAAACTGCGGCCGGCGCTGGTCAGCCGGGGCGCGTCGAGGAAACGCGCCAGCTTCTCGCCGTCGAGCGTGGCGGACATCACGACGATGCGCAGGTCCTCGCGCAGCTGCGCCTGCACGTCCAGCGCCAGGGCCAGGCCCAGGTCGCCGGCGAGGTGGCGTTCGTGGAATTCATCGAACAGGATCGCCGCCACGCCCTCGAGCGTCGGGTCGTCCTGGATCATGCGGGTGAGGATGCCCTCGGTGACGACTTCGATCCGCGTGCGCGCGCTGACCCTGGCTTCGAAGCGGATGCGGTAGCCGACGGTGTCGCCCGGCTGTTCGCCCAGCTGCTTCGCCATGAAGCCGGCGGCGGCACGCGCGGCCACGCGGCGCGGTTCCAGCATCAGGATGCGCCCGTCGCCGCGCCAGGGCGCGTCGAGCAGGGCCAGCGGCACCTGGGTGGTCTTGCCGGCGCCGGGCGGCGCTTCCAGCACCAGGCGCGGGTGGGCCGCCAGGCTTTCGAGCAGGCCCGGCAGCAGTTCGGCGATGGGGAAGTCGGGGCGGGACGGGGGATTCACCGCGCTAGGCTAGTGAGCGCGGCGCTCCGCGTCGAGCGGCGCGCGCCGCATGGAGGCCGCGGGCTTAACACGCCCTGCAGGTGTTGCCGGGCGCTGGATGCGCCGCACGAAATCGAGCTGGCGCAGGCAAAGGTTCTCCAGCGCGGTCAGGTCGTCGCGCATCGCAGAGCCGTTGCCGGACACCAGGATCACGCCATTGCTGCCGCTGCGCCAATCCACCCACGGCGTGAAGCCGAAGGCGCCCGGGCTGGACACGCGGTAGGTGGCGCCACTGGCATCCCTGGCTTCGACCCATTGGCCGAACCCGTAGCCGAAGCCGTACTCGGTCACCGGGCTGGCGGCGATCACCAGGCCGACCGTGCGGTCGAGCGCCATCGTCGCCAGCGTCTGCGGCTGCAGGAAGCTCGTGCCCTCGTGCAGGCCGCCGGCCAGCAGCATGTCGAGCACGCGGCCGTAGTCGTCCAGGGTGGAGCGCGCGCCGCCGCCGATGCGCGGGTTCGGGTTCGGCACATAACCCGTCGCCGCCGCGCCGGCGGTCCAGTCGGTGGCGGACAGGCCGAGCGGTTCGACCATCTCGCGCAGGAAGAGCGCATCCCAGGACCGGCCGCTGGCGATCTCGGCCATCGCGCCGGCCACCTGCATCGAGTTGCCGCCGTAGGCGAAGGTGGTGCCAGGCGTCCATTGCAGCGGCAGCCCGAGGATCTGCCGGGCGCAGGCCTGCAGGGTCGTGCGGCGGTCCGACAGGCAGCCGGCGTCGTCGATCGGGATGCCGCTGGTGTGCGAGAACAGCTGGGTCAGCGTGATGTCGCGCGTGGCCGCCGGCGCGTCCGGGAAGTAGTCGCCGACGCGGCTGTCCCAGCGCAGGACGCCGGCTTCGACCAGCCGCGCCAGCGTCAGCGCCGACAGCCATTTGCTGGCGGAGGCGATCGCGAGCCGGGTCTGGGGGCCGTAGCTTCCGACGTGGTCCAGGTGCAGCAGCTGCCCGCCGCGCGCCAGCCGCACCGAGGCGCCGTCGAGGCCGTACCCGGCCACCAGGGTGCGGGTGGCCTCGCGGACCGGCGCCAGGTCCGGCTTCGCCCGCGCAAACGCGCCGGGAGCCAGAAGGATGGCCATCACCAGGCAGGCGATCAACGGAATGGGATGCATGCGAACCATGCACACAGGAACGCCCGGCGCCGGAACGCGTTGACAGGTCCGGTACACTTCCGGCCCTTCCCGGCCGCTCACGGAACCGTCCGAACCCATGTGGCTGTTCATCGGCGCGATCACCCTGCTCTGCGCCTGCGTCTACGCCGGGCGCAAACGTTTTGCGGCGCGCTGGAGCGGGTTGCCCTACTCGGTGCGGGACATGGCGTTCCTCGCCTCGCTCGAGGGCCGGGGCAGCCTGCGCTTCCGGCCCAGCCTCGGGCTCGCCACGCCGTCGCCGCTGGAATTCGAGTGCAAGGCCGAGTCCTGGCTCGACCGCTTCTTCAAGTGGACCGGCCTGTCGGTCGAACTGCAGCTGGGCCACGACGCCTTCGATCGCGCCGTTTACCTGATCGCCGACAATCCGGCGGTGCTCGAGACGCTGCGGCGGGAACCGGACCTGTGCGACCGCCTGGTCGAACTGTTCCGCAAGCCGCTCGATGAGGGGTTCCGCGTGCACCGGGTGGTCTGCCGGCGCGGCAAGTTCCGGGTCGAGTTCCGGCAGACCTCGATCGGATCCTCGGAGTACGTGCTGTTCACGAAGGTGGCGCCCTTGGTCCGGCGCATGTGGGCGGCGCTGCCCGAACGCCTGCCCGAAGGCCACTCCGGCAAGGACCCGCTGTTCCTGCGCTCGGTGATCGTGCTGGCGTTTTCGACCGGCCTGGCCATCCACGGCGGCGTGCACCTGTACCGTCTGCTGCTTTTCGACGGCGCGGTCACCTTGGACCGATGGCCGCTGATGACGGTCGGACTGCTCGCCGGCGGTTTCCTGCTCGCGCTGCAGCTGGTCTTCGCCACGCTGCTGCTGGCGCGCAGCTCGCGCCTGCACCTGATCATGCTGGAACTTCTGCTCGTGGGAAGTTTCGGCGCACTCAGCACCGGCGTGGTCGAAGTGCGCGACATCAACATCGACCTCGACACCAGCCAGTCGACGCCCCATGCCACCCAGGTGCTGGACCTGCGGACCAGCCGTTCGCGGCGCGGCGGCACCCGGCGCTACGCGGTCGTTGCCCCCTGGGCCGACCAGGAGGGCGGCAGGTTGCGCGTGGGCTACGCCGACTACCGCGCGCTCAGCATCGGCCAGCCGGCGACGATCCACGTGCGCGAGGGCTATTTCGGCATCCGCTGGATCGAGAGTGTGCGCCCCGGCGCGCCCATCGCCGACGCCCGGTAGAATCGCGGCCGGTTCGCAGGAAAGACGCGGCATGGACCTGATCGACATCGGCGCCAACCTGGGCCACGAAAGCTTCGACCACGACCTGGACGCCGTGCTGGCGCGGGCGCGCCTGGCCGGCGTGTCGCGGCTGGTGGTCACCGGCGCCAGCCGCCAGGGCGCGGTGCGCGCGCTCGAACTGGCGCAGGCGTTTCCGGGCCACCTGTTCGCCACCGCCGGCGTGCATCCGCACCACGCCATCGAATACACCGACGAAGCCGACGCCGAGATGCGCAGCCTGCTGGCGCATCCCGAGGTCGTCGCGGTCGGCGAATGCGGGCTCGACTACCACCGCGACTTCTCGCCGCGCCCGGCCCAGCGCCGGGCCTTCGAGCGCCAGCTGCAGCTGGCGGTGGACACCGGCAAGCCGCTGTTCCTGCACCAGCGCGAGGCCCACGCCGACTTCATGGCGATCATGCGCGACTTCGACGGCCGCCTGGGGCCGGCGGTGGTGCACTGCTTCACCGGCAGCCGGGAGGAATGTTTCGAGGCGCTGGACGCCGGTTATTTCATCGGCATCACCGGCTGGCTCTGCGACGAGCGCCGCGGCCGGCACCTGCGCGAGTTCGTAAAGGACATCCCGGCCGAGCGGCTGATGGTGGAAACCGACGCGCCCTACCTGCTGCCGCGCACCGTGCGGCCGATGCCCTCGCACCGGCGCAACGAGCCGATGTACCTGGCGCACATCGTCGAAGAGCTGGCGCGCGACCGCGGCGAGTCCTTCGAGACCACCGCCGCCGCGACCACGGCGACCGCGGCGGCGTTCTTCCGGCTGCCCGCCGCGGACTGAACGGGCTCAGTCGTCCACCGGCAGCCCGTGCCGGCGGCCGAAATCCAAGGCCTGGTCGCGGAACCGTTGATTCAGTTCTTTCATCTCGCGGCGGTAGCGGTCGCGGCATTCGCTGCCGGCGCGACCGCGCGGGCAGGCCGCCAGCGCCTCCTCGATGCGCCGCGCCTGGCCGATGAAATCGACCTGGCTGGCGCCGATCGCATTGGCCTCGTCGAGCGCCGCGCCGGTGAAAGCCGTGACCACCCGGTAGCCGGAGGTGTCGACGCGCCGCACACGCTGCACCATCGACACCAGGTCCAACTGCACCGGGCCGCCCCGCAGGCTGGCCGATTCGTGCCGCACGCGCACGGTCTGTCGGTTGATCCGCGCGCGCGTGTCCTTGAACACGCCGTTGCCCAGGCCCAGCCAGGGCACGTGGGTCGCGACCGGGCTGGGGCCGGGGCGCACCCAGACCTGCAGGAAGCCGTCGGACACTTCGCCGCGCACGCCCCGTGCGCCCTCGCCCGGACCAGGACCCAGGGTCTGCGGCGTGCGGGCGATGCTGTCGAGGAAGGCGGTGACGCCGCTCATGTCGCGCAGCCAGGCGAAGGCGCCGTCGAGTTCGTCGCCGGTCTTCATGCAGGCCAGACCGAGGTCCACGTGGCTGCCGCAGGCCAGCACGTCGTCATTGCCCTTGCGCAGGATGAAGTGCAGTTCCACGCCGGGGAATTCGCGGCCGCCGAGCAGCATCGCCAGATCGGCCGCCTCGAACAGCTGGCTGCCGTCGGCGCTGTTGACGTAGTGCGCGAACTCGCCGCGGGCGTCTTCGCTGTCGACGCGCTGCACGATGCGCCAGTCGAAGGCGTGCACGCCCAGGTCGGCGGCGGGGTTGGGCGGGAAGTCGCTGCCGGCGCGGAAGGCGGCCTCGCGTTCGCGGTGCGCCTTTTCAGCCGCGGCCAGCTCCTCCGGCGTGGACGGCCGCAGCGCCGGACGTTCGAAGGCCGGGCCGGTGCCGGCCGGGCCTTTCGGCGGCGCCACCGGTTCGAAGGCCGCGTCCGGATCGCCGGGTGCCTTGGGCGGCAGCAGGAAGGGATCGACCCAACCGGGTTCACCGTCCACCGGCGCCTTCGGCGGCGGCGTGAACGGATCGATCCAGCCCGGCAGACCTTCGGCCGGCGGTTTGATGTCGCCTTCGGCAAACTTCTGCTCGCCCGCCGCTTCGGCTTCCCTGCTGCCCGACTCGACCACTTCGACCGGCGGGGTGTCGAAGGGATTGGGCAGCATGCCGGTGGCCGCCAGCACCGCGCCGCCGCCGATCAGCACGGCCACGCCGGTCGCGACCGCGGTCTTCATCCCGCGGCTACCGACGTCCGCGCCGATCACTGTTTCACCAGCTCGACGCGCCGGTTGAGCGCGCGGCCGGCCTCGCTGTCGTTGGGCGCCACCGGCTCGGTCTCGCCGGCACCGCGGGCGCGCAGGCGGCGGTCGGAGACACCGTGGTCGACCACCAGGGCCGAGCGCACCGCCAGCGCGCGCTCCTCGCTCAGGCGCCGGTTCGCGGCGTCGTCGCCGACCGCGTCGGTGTGGCCGACGATCTCCAGCTTCAGCGCGGCGTCGCGCTTCATCAGCTCGGCGACCTGCTCCAGCGCCGCCCGCGACTCCGGCCGCAACGTGGCACGGCCGGTGTCGAAATAGATGCCGTCCAGGCGTGCGCTGCCGCCCTCGGCGAGGTCGGCGGCCAGCGCGTCGGCGTTGACCCCGGCCTGGCCGGTCTGCATGGCCTCGCCTTCGACCACGTACACCCAGTTGCGCTGCTTGTTGACCATCACCGCCACGCTGACGGCGCGGCCGCCGGCCTCACCCTCGGCGGCGAGATAGCGGAAGTCGCCGCCGACGCCGATGTTCATGCCGGCGACATCGTTCCAGTTCGAGGCGCGGTTGCCGGTGCCGCCGCAGGCTTCGCGGCCCGCGCACTGGTGCACGATGCGCAGGCCCTGGCCGCGCAGTGCCTGCTCGTAGTTGCGGGCGATCTCCAGGGTCGAACGGCCGGAGGGGTTGTTGTAGAGGGTGCGGGTGACGCGGCCCTCGACGCTGCGCGTGCGCAGGTCGCCGTTGGCCTCGCGGCCGACCACGAAGTCGTAGGCGTCGAAGGCCAGGGTCTCGTTCTCTCGCACCGTCGAGCCGGCATAGGGATCGACCCGGAATCCACCACCACCGCCGGCGCCCGCGGACGCAGGGGCTGCGCTGCCGGCGCGGCTGCTTCCGGCTTCGGCGTACTGCACCTTCTCGCCGCGGGCCCGGGCCTCGCGGGCGCAGCGCTCGTCGCCCAACGCGCAGCGGGTGGCGCGGCGCGCCTCGCGGTCCACCGCGCGTTCGACTTCGCTTTCGACGGCGTTGCGCGCGGTGCGTTCGAGCGAGTCGCCCAGATCCTGGGCGGGCGCGGGCGCGGCGCAGACGAGAAGGGCGAGGCCAAGGGAGGGAAGGATGCGGGTCATGGCGGCTCCAGCGGGGGCGGGAATGATCGGGATGGGCGCGTCTTTCCAACTATCGGAAACGGGCGTCGATTCTTGCCACGAGGGCGCGCGGCGGGTCGGATCTTCACGACCGGGGCAGGCACCTCGGGGCCAGACATTAGCGGCGGCGGCGCCACATTTCCAGCTCGCGCCGGGCCGGAACGATCGCCGGTTTGCGCTAGTCTTCACGCGGGCGATGGCGCCCGCCGAAGGGGATCGCGTGAAGAAGCACTGGCTGCCCGCGGCCTGGGAACGACTGCGTCGCCCGTCCGCGGCGGGCATCGGCAACGCGCGCTGGCGGGTGTTCGCGGCGTCCTGCGCCCTGCTCGGCCTGGTGGCGCACCTGGGCCTGCTGCCCTGGTTCCTCTGGCGCGGCGTGCCGGAACTGGTGTGGTACAGCCTGGCGACGCTGCCGGTGTATCTGTTCGCGGTCTGGGTGTTCGTGCTCAATCCGTCGCTGGGCCGGCGCTGGCACCTGCTGGGCACGCTGGGCGTGGGCCTGGAGCTGCTGGGCCAGGGCACGCTGGCGACCTGGCTGCTGGGCTGGGGCGCCGGTTTCCACTACTACCTGCTGCTGGTGCCGCTGGTGATCCTGTTCTCGCCCTTCGGCAAGCCGCTGCAGCGCGCGCTGCTGTCGGCCGCCGTCGGCCTGGGCTACCTGGCGCTGTGGGACCTCGGCAGCCGGCAGGCCCCGGTGTACGCGCTCGGCGCGGACGAGCTGCGGCTCTACCTGCTGGCGAACTTCGCCCTGGTGTTCGTCGTCGTGATGGCGATCGGCTTCCTGTTCGAGCGCGCCGCCACCCGCATGGAACGCGAGCTGGAGTGGGAGCGCGAACGCTCCGAACAGCTGCTGCTCAACACCCTGCCGGCGCTGATCGCGCGCGCCCTGAAGGAGCGGCCGGGCGAGGCCATCGCCGAACGCCATGCCGAGGTCTCGGTGTTGTTCTGCGACATCGTCGGCTTCACCCGGCTGTCGGAGCGGCTCTCGCCCGAGCGGCTGGTGGCCATCCTCAACCGCGTGTTCACCGGTTTCGACGACCTGGCCGACCGCTATGGCGTGGAGAAGATCAAGACCATCGGCGACGCCTACATGGTCGCCGCGGGCCTGCCGGAACCCAACGAAGACCACGCCGGCGCCCTGGCCAACATGGCCCTGGACATGATGGACCAGGTGCGCGCGCTCTGCGGGGAGCTGGGCGAGGCACTGGACGTGCGCATCGGACTGCACAGCGGCCCGGTGGTGGCCGGCGTGATCGGCCGGCGCAAGTTCGCCTACGACCTGTGGGGCGACGTGGTGAACACCGCCGCGCGCATGGAGTCGCACGGCCTGCCCGGCGCGATCCAAGTGACCGAGGCCAGCGCGCGCCTGCTCGGCGCGCGGTTCATGCTGGCGCCGCGCGGCGAGATGGAGATCAAGGGCAAGGGCCTGATGCCGGTGTTCCTGCTGCAGGGCCGGGCGGCGTGATTCAGCTGCGCAGGCCGACGCCGCGCTTGAGCAGCCACAGTCCCAGCGCCCCCAGCGCGACCACGAAGAACCCCATCAGGCCGAACGCGGTCGCCATGGACACGTCGCTCTGGCCCAGCAGGCCGTAGCGGAAGGCGTTGACCATGTAGAAGATCGGGTTGAGGTGGGTGGCGGCCTCGGCCCAGTCCGGCAGCAGCTTCACCGAATAGAACACGCCGCCCAGGTAGGTCAGCGGGGTCAGGATGAAGGTCGGCACGATGGCGATGTCGTCGAACTTCTTCGCGTACACGGCGTTGACGAAACCGGCCAGAGAGAAGATGGTCGCGCCCAGCAGCACGGTGGACAGCGTGACGAGCGGATGCGGGATGCGCACCTTGGTGAAGAACATCGCGATCACCAGCACGATCGCGCCCACCATCAGGCCGCGCAGCACGCCGCCGGCGACGTAGCCGCCCAGGATCACCCAGTTCGGCATCGGGCTGACCAGCATCTCCTCGATGTGGCGGCCGAACTTGGCGCCGAAGAAGGACGAGCTGATGTTGCCGTAGGCGTTCTGGATGATGGCCATCATCACCAGGCCCGGCACGATGAAGTCCATGTACGAGATGCC
>CAMLKR010000071.1 GCA_946480565.1 uncultured Arenimonas sp.
CAGGCTCCGTCGCGTTCCCCGTCCGGCAACGGGTTACTCATCACATCTGGACCTGCAGAGGAATCGGTGTCGCCTCTTGACAGAGAGAAGCCATATCAACGTTCGAGGTGAGGCGCGGCTTACAGCGGGGCGCTGTGGCCGCGAAGTGCAACATGGTACTCCGCGCTTCGCGGCCACAGAGCCCCGCTGTAAGACGTCGCCTCGACCGGAATGCGAAGGGACTCCCCACCTTCGAGCAACGGCGCCGATGCGCCAAGATTGGTGTTGCGAGTCATCAATCTGCAGCCCACTGAAAGGGGAAGTCCCATGAGCGAGGTTATCCGAGAAGGCGCGGTGCGTGTTGGCGTGGATCTGGCCAAGCGGGTCATCCAGGCGCACGCGGTGGATTGCGGCGAACGGGTGCTGACCAGCCGCGCGCTGGCACGCGACAAGTTCCTGGCCTGGTGCACACGCCTGCCCGCCGGTTGCGTCGTGGCGATGGAGGCGAGCTCTTCTGCGCACCACCGGGCGCGCAAGCTGCTGGCGCTGGGCCTGCAGCCGCGCATCATCTCCGGCCAGCTCGTCAGCCCGTACCGTCAGGAAGGCAACACGGGCAAGAACGACGCCAACGACGCCGCCGCGATCTGCGAGGCTGCGTCGCGCCCGCGCATGCGCTTCATCCCGGTGAAGTCCGTGGAGCAGCAAAGCATGCTGCGGATGGCAGAAGGCGATGGTGGCCTTGGCGAACAAGAACGCGCGCACCCTGTGGGCCGTGATGACCCGCGGCGACACGTTCGACGCCGACCACCTGAGCTCCAAGCCCGACGCCGCTGCGGCTTCCGCCGCAGCCGGCACGGCGCCCATGGTGTCGGCCTGAGCACCCCATCAAACCAGCTTCCCTGCACGACGTGACAACGAAGACGCGCTGAACAGGTCAGACCGGCAGCGGGCAAGCTCGACTAACCCTTGGTGGCCTCGATCCGTCGAGTTCCACGTGACAGGAATGGAGCCCCGCTGAGCGGTTCGCATCTGGGTCCGCATCGCTACCCGCTCACGCGACAGCGATGCAACAAGGCCGTCTGTAGAGTGGCAGTCTGTTCTCTGTCTCGGCATGCTCTTCACGCCTCGTCAGTGCAATTGAAATGCAGCCTTGAGTGAAAAGACAAATGGCGGTGTTGACTTGTCGGGGAGAGTTTGTCCATCAACGCGTCGGTGTCCACGCCAAGACTCAATCAAACGCCCACGCCACGCTGAAACTCCATTCCCGCTGCGCATAACGGTTGAACTGCAGGGGCAGGCCCTGCCCCTGCGTCTCGATGTGGAACACGTTGTTCGCCAGGGCGTTGCGCAGGCCGGCATCCAGGCGCAGGCGCGGGACGGCGGGCGGGCGGTAGCGAAGCCCGAGGTTCAGCGACTGGTAGCCCGGCTGAAAGCCGGCCATGCCCCGATCGGCCCGGCGGCCCATGTGCTGCCATTGCATGCCGCCTGACCAATGGCCGTCAGGATTGAAGAACAAGGCGATGTTGCCCATCGATTCAGGCTGCCCGACGCTGGGCCCGCCGAAGTCCGTGGGGCCTTGGCCCGCCACCGGTACGACCGCGGCGCGGTCGTCGCTGGCATTCGCGGTGGACCAGGTGGCCTGCCACTTCAGCCAGCGCAGCGGCTGGTGCGCCAGCTCCAGCTCGACGCCCTGGGACCGTACGCCCAGCTCGGTGCCGAAGCGCGGATGGGCGGGCGCAACGATCATGTGGCGGATGCGGTTGGAGAAGCCGGTGACACGCACCACCAGCTGCGGACGCCGGTACACGTAGCCGACCTCCCGCGTCTGGACCTCTTCGAAGCGGAAGCCGTCGCTGCGGCCGCCGAAGTAAAGCCCGTCGACCGGACGCGGCGACCGGAAGCCTTCGGAGTACTGTGCCTTGAGCAGGTGGTTCGGATGGACCTGCCATACCGCCGCCAGGCGCGGCGACCACTTGGCATCGACGCCCTGCAGGTCGTCGTGGCGCAACCCGGCCGTGACCTGCAGGCCACGGCCCAGGTCGATCTGGTCCTGCAGGGAGGCCGAGCGCAAGGTGCGGCGGTCGCTGACGATCTGCGTCTGCGCGCCGTTGCCCACGCTCATGCGGTCGGTGTCGAGTTGCGCCCACTGCAGCTGCAGCAGCCATTGCTGGGGGCCGTGGCGCCGCATCCATGCCACGCCGGCTTCGCTGCGCGGGCCTTCGAAGACGGCCATCGGCCGCTGGTACTCGCTGCCCTGGCGCTGCAGCCACAGCGTGGCGCGTTCCCGTTCGCTGTCGCGCAGGGTGTAGCGCAGCTCCAGGTCGTGGCTGCGTTCGACCTGGGTGTTCAGCCGGACCGGCGAGGGGGGTGGCGGCTGGCCGGGGCGGCCGCGGTTCGGCACCCAGCCCTGCCAGTCGCGGTCGAGCGCCACCCAGCGCAGGGACAGGCGCTGCCACGCCAGGTGCAGGCTGAGCATCCGCCGGCGCTCGTCGTTGTCGAGGGCGTCGCTGGTGTCGAAGCGATCGCTGCGCCAATCGGAGACGTTGCCGCTCAGGCGCCACCCCGCGGTGTGCCCGACCGTGGTGAAGCTGGCGAACAGGGTGCGCCGCGCGCCCCGGCCGATGCTGGCGGAGACCGAGGAGCGATCATGTCGCGTGACCAGGTTCACGAGGCCCATGTACGCGAAGTCGCCATGCACCCCGGTGCCCGGCCCGCGGATCATTTCGATGCGCTCGATCTGCTCGATCGGCATCAGCAGCACGGCGCCGTTCTGCCCTGCCGCCTCGCGCGAGATGGGCAGGCCATCGACCAGCACCTTGATGTTGCCGTTGTTGAAGAAGAAGTCGACGCCACGCACGCGCAGCGCCGGCGAGCCGTACTGGTCGCGGTTGACGTCGATGCCCGGCACCATCGTCAGCGCCTCCAGCGCGGTGCGTGCGCCCAGCAGGCGCGCCTCGTCGCCGTGCAGCACGTTGACGATGCCGGGCACGTAGTCGGCGTTCTGCTTGGTGTGCGTGGCCAGCGCGGTTTCCTCGGCCAGCAGGCCGAGCAGCTCGTCCTGATCGGCCGCGGCGGCGGCGGCGGCGGCGGCGGCGGCGGCGACGGCCGTGCCGGCCAGCGGGACCGTCGCGGCCAGGGCCGCCCCCGCTGCCAGCGCCGCTCGCGCGGCCAGGCCCACCCACCGGGCGCGGACCTGCCATCTCTCCTGGCGTGGGGTCATGACAAGTCTCCCGGTTGCACGGTCCGGACCTCGCTGCCGTCGAACTCGCGCAGCAGCGCTCGGCGGCGGCCCTGGCGCTTGGCGGCATACAGCAGCTCATCGGCCGCGGCCAGCGCCTGCGCCATCGGCTGGTCGCGCTGCGGGCGAATGGCCAGTGCCCCGATGCTGAGGCTGACCCACGGCCCTGCGGTCGATTGCGGGTGCGGCAGGCGCAGCGATTCGATCTCGTTCAGGACCCTGGCCAGGAGCGTGGGCAGCTGGCCGCCGCGCACCACCATGCCGAACTCTTCGCCGCCATAGCGTGCCACCAGGTCGTCGGCGCGGCCCAGCACGGACGCCAGCGCCGTGGCCACGGCGCGCAGGCAGTGGTCGCCGGCGGCATGGCCGAAGTGGTCGTTGTATTGCTTGAAGTGATCGACGTCGGCCAGCATCAGGCACAGGCTGTCGCCGTGCCGCCGCGCCGCGTGCCAGCGCACGTCCATCTCGCGGTCGAAGCGGCGGCGGTTGGCGATGCCGGTCAGGCCATCGGTCTCGGCCAGGCGCGCCAGCTGGTCGCGCTGCCGCTTCAGCTCCACGTGCGTGAGCACGCGGGCGCGGACGATGGCCGCGCTGATCGGCTTGGCGATGTAGTCCACCGCCCCGGCGGCCAGGCCTGCCGCTTCGTCGACCATGTCGCTCAGGGCCGTCACGAAGATCACCGGGATGTCCTGGCAGGCCGGGTCGGCGCGCAGGTCGGCCAGCACGTCCAGCCCGTGCCGGCCGGGCATCAGCAGGTCGAGCAGGATCAGGTCGGGCTGCAGGCGCGCGGCCAGGGGCTGGACCTCCTCGGCACGGGTGGTGAAGGAGACGTCGCAGCCGCTGAGCGCCTCCGCCAGCACCTGCACGTTGACGGGTTCGTCATCGACCAGCAGAACCCGGGGCGCTGGTGTCATCGGCTGGGTCGGTTTCATGTCGTCATCGTTCAAGTCGTCAACTGGGGCTGAAGCCGGCGCAGCGCCGTTTCGGCCTGGGCCAGGTCGAGGTGTTCGACGGCGCGGGCCAGGGCGACCCCGGCGTCGCTGTCGCGGGCCGGCCCCGGCAAGGCCGCGAGCAGCTCGCGCGCCAGCGCGAGGGCCTCGAAGCGGCGCGCCTGCAGCGCGGCTTGCAGGCCGCCCAGCAGGGCCGGCAGGGCGGTGGCGCCGGCGGGCGGCGGCACCGTGGGGTGGGGCAGCGCCAGCGCCTGCAGTGCCGCCAGGGCCGCGCGCAGGTCTTCCAGGGCCGGGGTCGCGTCGCGTTCCTGCAGCAGGGCCTGCTCCAACGCCTGCGCGGCCTGTGCCAGGCCGGTGATGCCCAGGGTCTGCGCCGCGCCCTTCAGGGCATGAACCTGCGCCGCCACCGCGTCTGCGCGGCCCGCGTCCAGCAGGCGGCCGATCTCGTCCGCGTCTGCCCGGTGCTGCTGCCGGAAGCTGTCCAGCAGGCGCAGCAGCAGCGGCCACTTGCCGTTGATGCGGGCCAGCGCCCCGTCCACGTCGATGCCGGGCAGGGGCGGGCAGGGCTCGGCAGCGCTCGCCGGCGCAGCAGGCGGCTGCGGGCTGACCGCACCGTCGGTCCGCAGCCAGCGCGCCAGCACCCGCAACAGGTCGCGTTCCTCGATCGGCTTGGCCAGGTAGTCGTCCATGCCGGCCGCCAGGAAGCGTTCGCGGTCGCTGGCCATGGCGTGTGCCGTCAGGGCCACCACCGGCAGGCCGCTCCAGCGGGCGTCCTGCCGCAGGCGGCGGGTGGCCTCGATGCCGTCGACCTCGGGCATCTGCACGTCCATCAGCACCAGGTCGAAATGCTGCTGCTCGACGCAGCGCAGGGCGGCGGCGCCGGTTTCCGCCATGGTCACGGCCAGTCCCAGCCCGCCGAGCAGTTCGCCGGCCACCTCGCGGTTCACTTCGTTGTCCTCCACCACCAGCACATGCTGCCCGGCGGCGAAGCGCGGCTCTTCCTTGGCGAAGGCCGGCGCCGGGTGCGCGTCGCTGCGCAGATGCAGGGCCCGTGCCGCGGCGTCGTGCAGGGCCGACGGGCTGATCGGCTTCTGCAGGAAGACGTCCACGCCGCAGCGTTCGGCTTCGGCGGCCAGGTTCTCGTCGCCGTAGGCCGTCACCATCACGCTGGCGGGCAGGCGGCGGCGGCGGCGCAGTTCGCGCACGGCCTGCAGGCCGTCCAGGTCCGGAAGGCGGTAGTCGATCAGCAGCAGGTCGAAGGGAGGCACCGCCTCCTGGGCCATCGCCACCGCCTGCCCGGCGCTGCCCGCCAGCCTCACCTCGAAGCGCATCGCTTCCAGCATGCTGCCGAACACGTCGCGCGCGACCGCGCTGTCGTCCACCACCAGCGCGCGCAATCCCGCGCGCAGCGGGCTGGCCATGCCCGCGGGCGCCTCCCCCAGGCCGAAGCGCACGCTGAACCGGAACGTGCTGCCCTCGCCCACGGCGCTTTCGGCTTCCAGGCGGCCGCCCATCAGTTCCACCAGGCGCTTGCTGATGGCCAGCCCCAGGCCGGCGCCGCCGTGGCGCCGGGTGCTCGATTCGTCCATCTGGGTGAACTGCTCGAACAGGCGCGGCAGCGCCTCGGCCGGGATGCCGATGCCGGTGTCGCGCACCGAGAACTGCAGGGTGATGCCATCGGCATCGCGCGCCAGGCAGCCGATGCCGATCACCACTTCGCCCTGCTCGGTGAACTTGATGGCGTTGACCACCAGGTTGACCAGCACCTGCTGCAGCCGCATGGCGTCGCCGCGCAGCTGCGCCGGAATCTCGGGATCGCAATCGATCAGCACGTCCAGCCGCTTGTCGCGCGCCCGCTGGCCGACCAGGGCGGTCAGGTCCGACAGCAGTTCGTCCAGCGAGAAATCACGGCTGAGGATGCTGAGCTTGCCGGCCTCGATGCGGGACAGGTCGAGGATGTCGTCGATGATGCTCAGCAGCATGCGCGCCGATGTCTGCAGCTGCGCCAGCTGGCTGCGCTGGCGCGAGGCCAGCGGCGACTTGCCGAGCAGCGTGGCCATGCCGATCACCGCGTTCATCGGGGTGCGGATTTCGTGGCTCATGTTCGCCAGGAATTGGCTCTTGGCGCGGTTCGCCGCTTCCGCCTGATCGCGCGCCGCCCGGAGTTCGGATTCCAGCTGCCGCTGGGCGCTCACGTCGCGGGCGATGCCGTCGGTGCCGGTGATGCGGCCGCTGCCGTCGCGCACCACCACCTCGGTGCATTCCACCCGGTGCAGCGCGCCCGCGTGGTCGCGCAGTTCGAACTCGAACTGCCGGCTGCCGCCCGAGCGCGGGCCGCCGGCCGGCTGCGGCAGGGCCATGCCGGCCGGGTCCGGCGCCGGAAGCTCGCGCGCCTTGCGCAGGAACTCGTCCGCAGGGATGCCCAGCACCCTGTGCACCGATTCGCTGACGCGCACGATGCCGCCCTGCGCATCGCGGCCATAGACGAAGTAGTGGTCCAGGTTGTCGATCAGCTGCTGCAGCTGGCGTTCGTTGGCTGCCAGCGCCTGTTCGGCACTGCGCCGCGCCAGCGCCTGCTGCTCCAGCTTGCGCAGCACGCGGTGCAGGGCGCCCCCCAGCACGCCCAGCAGGACCGCGATGAACAAGCCCTGCCCGACCAGCTGCCGGCGCACGTCCGCGCTGAAGGCTTGATAGAAGCCGCTGCCGACGGCGATGTCGGCCGCGCCGATCAGGGTGCCATCGACCGGGTGGTACAGCGGCACCTGCACCTCGAACACCGATCCCTTGATGCTGCCCTCGTCCCGGTCCAGGCTGCCGGGCGGAGCGGCGACCTGCTCGTAGTCCAGCCGCAGCCGGATGCGGCTGAAATAGGTCTCGTCGCGTCCGGCGTCGCGCAGCAGCAGCAGGCCATCGATCGCGTCGGCCAGGCGCGCGGCGCGTTCCTGCGGCTGCGGCAGCGCCAGCGCCTGCACGATGCCGTGCACCTGGGCCTGGGCCAGCAGCTGCGCCTGCGCCTGGGCTTCGCTGCGCAGCCGCGGCTCGAGCAGCGTGTTCCAGTACAGCACCAGCGCGCTTTCCAGGATGAGCGCCAGCAGCGCGAAGCTCAGCAGGACGAGCCGCGGCGCCCGCGCGCTCACGGGTCGGCTGGCCGCGCTCGCTGAAAGACCTTCGGGCCTCGCCGTCCGGTGTTCGCCCCTGCGGCGGCCCGGCCAACTCATGACAGCACCCGCGAGTGCTCGAGGAAGAAGCGGCGCAGGCGAATGCCCGACGACCTGAGCGTGGCCAGGTTGACGAAGGGCTGGACCTTGGCCTGCACCGACAGCCCCACGGTGGCCCCCCGCTCGACGTCGCCTTCGAAAGGCGAGTACAGGATGACGCCCTCGGCAATGCACCAGGCCAGCAGTTCGCGGAAGCGATCGGCCGGCAAGGGTTCGGCCAGGAAGACCACCACCGGCCGGGGCTGGCCGGGCCCGGGAATGCCGATGCCGCGCCGCACCGCCAGTTCCAGGCCGCGCACCCGCGCCTGCTCGCCGTCACCGCCCAGCGCAATCAGGTTCTGCAGCGGCAGCAGGTCCGTTTCGCGTTCACCCACCAACAGCACCTGGATGCGGCTGTTGGCATCCTTCTTCCGCTCCAGGGCCTCGTCGGCCGCCAGCAGGGCGCGCAGCAGGCGCGCGGCGCTTCGCACACGGCGGTCGTCGTAGCTTTCGGCCTGCACGCCGGCGTCGGCCAGGCACAGGCCCAGCACCAGTAGGATGAGCACGGCCGAGCGCCGGCTGCGGCCGGCATTCATGCGCACACCCGTCGCGGCGACGGGCCATGGCGTGGAGCGGCGAGGCGCACAGGCATGGAAGGGCAAGGGGGGCGACGGCGAGGGCCAATGCGGCCCGGTGGCAGGATGCCGGGCCTTCGTGCAGAAATTGAGGAGACCGTGGCAAGGTGACGAGCGTCGAAGCCCTGGATCGCGGCCGGCATTGTCTGATCGTCGAGGACGAGCCCGCGCTGGCACAACTGCTGCTGCACAGCCTGCGCGATGCCGGCTTCAGCGGCACCGTGCAGCACCGCGCCGCAGGTGTCGTGGCGTGGGTGCGCGACAACACGCCCGCCGTGGTGCTGCTGGACCTGGTGCTGCCCGACCAGGACGGCTTTTCCCTGTGCCGCGAGATCCGTGCGTTCAGCACCGTGCCGCTCATCATGATCTCGGCCCGCGCCGGCGAAGACGACCGCCTGCGCGGCCTCGACATCGGCGCCGACGACTACATCTGCAAGCCCTTCCACGCCGCCGAGGTCGTGGCGCGGGTGCGGGCCCTGCTGCGCCGCACGGTCGGCTGGCGCGCAGCCATGCCGGGCTCTGCCCTTCAGCTCGACGAGAACTGCTTCGAGGCGCGCTGGTCCGGTGCTGTCCTGGAGTTGACGCCCATCGAGTTCCGCCTCTTGTGCACGCTCGGCATGCGCCCGGGCCGCGTCTTCTCGCGTGCGCAACTGCTCGACATCGTCTACCGCGACGACAAGGTGGTCAGCGACCGCACCATCGACAGCCACGTGCGCAACCTGCGCCGCAAGCTGCTCGAGGTGACACCCGAGTCCTGCCCCATCGAGTCGGTCTACGGCGTGGGGTACAAGTTCATCGGCTGAGGGGCGTGATCCGCGATCGGCCGGTCACCTCTTGCCTGGCCTTGGCCATGCTGCTGCTGGGCCGGGGCGTTCTGGCGGTGCCCAGCGGCATCGTGACGGTGGAGATGGGGACGTTGCGGCGTCAGGACGGGCGGTGGCGGGACGCATGTTCGCAGTGCGGTCCCTGGGCGCGAGGCGGATGCGCGCCATTGCAGGCAGGTGTGGGGGAAGTTGGGGAATGGGTGAGCGCCGGCGGATCGGCCACCGCCCCGGCTGCTGGCGTCATTGCGCCTGCAATCGCCTCATCCCGGCGGCTCGCCTGCGCCCCTTCCCTTCATGGCCATCAGGAAGTCCGACCTCCATTCCAAGCTGTGGCCTCCTGCGACGAACTGCGCGGCGGCATGGACGCCAGCCAGTACAAGGATTAGGTGCTGGTGCTGCTGTTCATCAAGTACATCAGCGACAAGTACGCCGGCCAGCCCTTCGCGCCCATCCAGATTCCGCCCGGCGCCAGCTTTGCCGACATGGCGGCCCTCAAGGCCAAGAGCGACATCGGCGACCAGATCAACAAGAAGATCGTTCGCCCGCTGGAAGAGGCCAACCACCTGCGCATCAAGGCCGACTTCAACGACGACGCGCTGCTGGGCCAGGGCAAGGAGAAGGTCGACAAGCTGACCAACCTGATCGGCATCTTCGAGTCGAAGGACCTGGGACTTCTCGCGCCACCGGGCCGATGGCGACGACATCCTGGGCGACGCCTACGAGTACCTGGTGCGCCACTTCGCCACGCAAAGTGGCAAGAGCAAGGGGCAGTTCTACACGCGCTGCTGCTGAAGGTGGCCGAAGCGGCCCCCACCGAGGTGGCGGTCTACGGGCAGGAGAAGGAAGAAGTCACCAGCGGTCTGGCCCGCACCAGGCCTTCACGCGTGCCATGAACGCGCACTTCGAGTGCCTGGCGAGCGCCGGTGGCCCAGCGGCTCAAGGGCCTGACGCGCGGCTTTCATCCCAAGGAACTGATCCACGGCAGGCCCTCTCGAGAAGCGAGGTACCTGCAGGCTGGAAGCAGGCTCGCCTGCTCGATATCGCGGCGAAACGGGCCAACGCGGCTGTCGGCGGTCCATTCGGCTCTGACCTCGTGGCGAAGGACCATGTCAGCACAGGCGTGCCGGTCATCAGAGGGCAGAACATGGGGCGGCGCTTCGTGTCAGGAGAATTTGCGTTCGTAGCCTCTCACAAGTCCTCTCACAAGGCAAAGGCACTACAGGCCAACCTGGCAAGGCCGCTTGATTTGGTATTCACACAATGGGGAACCTTTGGCCAGGTGGCGTTGGTTCCGCCCGCGCCGTTTGATGAGTATCTACCTCGGCATTGGAATTCGTGGAGTATCCGAATGGCATTCGCATCCGGAGTGGCGTGCACT
>CAMLKR010000072.1 GCA_946480565.1 uncultured Arenimonas sp.
CCTATGCCCAGTCGGCCGACTGGGGCGTGGCCGAGGCCGAAGGTTTCATCCGCCTCTACGGCATGAGCAGCACGCTCTGGGCCGAAGTGAACCGGAAGGCCTGACATGGACGACTTGCTGCCCGAGGTCCTCAGGCACCTGGAAGCGCTGGTGTCCTTCGACACCCGCAACCCGCCGCGCGAGATCGGCACGGGCGGCATCTTCGACTACCTGCGCGCGCAGCTGCCGGGGTTCCGCATCACCGTGACCGACCACGGGGCCGGCGCGGTGTCGATGCTGGCGGTGCGCGGCGCGCCCCGGCGCGTGTTCAACGTCCACCTCGACACCGTGCCGTCCTCGCCGGCCTGGACCGCCGATCCGCATATGCTGCGGGTGACCGCCGACCGGGCCATTGCGCTCGGCGCCTGCGACATCAAGGGCGCCGCGGCCGGGCTGGTGGCGGCCGCGCGGCGGACCACGGGCGACGTCGCCTTCCTGTTCAGCACCGACGAAGAGGCGAACGACGCGCGCTGCATCGCGGCCTTCCTGGCCTCGGACCACGGCTTCGACGAGGCCGTCGTCGCCGAACCGACGATGGGGCAGGCGGTGCTGGCGCACCGCGGCATCAGCTCGGTGCTGATGAGGTTCCGCGGCGAAGCCGGCCATGCCTCGGGCCAGCAGGCGCGGGACACCAGCGCACTGCACGCGGCGATGCGCTGGGGCGGCCAGGCCATGGACTTCGTGCAGGCGCAGGACCACCTGCGCTTCGGCGGGCTCACCGGCCTGCGCTTCAACATCGGCCGGGTCGAGGGCGGCATCAAGGCCAACATGATCGCGCCCAGCGCCGAGCTGCGTTTCGGCTTCCGGCCGCTGCCCTCGCAGTCGCCGGAAACCCTGCACGAACTGTTCCGCAGCTTCGCGCCGGCCGGCATGCTGGCGACCTACGAAGAAACCTTCTCCGGTCCCTCGCTGCCTTCGGGCGACGTGGCACGGGCCGAAGAGCGGCGCCTGGCCGCGCGCGACCTGGCCGACGAGCTCGGCCTGCCGATCGGCAATGCCGTGGATTTCTGGACCGAAGCCTCGCTGTTCTCGCAGGCGGGGATGACCGCCCTGGTGTACGGCCCGGGCGACATCGCCCAGGCCCACACTGCCGACGAATGGGTTTCGCTGGACCAGCTCGCCGCCGTTTCCGCCACCTACCACCGCCTGATGGAGGCCTCGTGAACGACCTCAGCCTGATCGCGTCCGCCGCCCCCGCGTCCAACGCGGGCCATTTCGAACTCTCCCGGAGGGCACTTCCGGGATACGCCTGCCACGCCCACCCTCACCATGACTGAAATGCGCACCACGATCGTCCGGCTGCTGTCCAACATGGCCAGCGCCAAGGAGATCCAGCAGTACCTCAAGCGCTTCTCGCAGCTCGATGCCGAGCGTTTCGCGGTCGTCAAGGTCGGCGGCGCGATCCTGCGCGACGACCTGGACGCGCTGGTCAGTTCGCTGTCCTTCCTGCAGCAGGTGGGCCTGACGCCGATCGTGATCCACGGCGCCGGCCCGCAGCTGGACGAGCAGATGAAGGCCGCGAAGATCGAGAAGGTCACCGTGGACGGCCTGCGCGTCACCGACGCCGCCGGCCTGGCCATCGTGCGCCGCGTCTCGCAGCAGGAGAACCTGCGGCTGGTGGAGGCGCTGCAGGCCCAGGGCGTGCGCGCCACCTCGATCACCTCCGGCGTGTTCGAGTGCGATTACCTGAGCAAGCGCAAATACGGGCTGGTGGGCAAGGTGGAGGCCGTGCATACCGCCGGCATCCAGGCCGCCATCAAGGTCGGTTCCATCCCGGTCATCGCCTCGCTGGGCGAAACCGCCGGCGGCCAGATCCTCAACATCAACGCCGACTGGGCCGCGAACGACCTGGTCAAGACCCTGCAGCCCTACAAGATCATCTTCCTCACCGGCACCGGCGGCCTGCTCGACGGCGACGGCAAGGTGATCGACTCGATCAACCTGAGCACCGAATACGCCGACCTGCTGCGCCAGCCCTGGCTGCACTCGGGCATGAAGGTGAAGATCGAGCAGATCCACGACCTGCTGATGGAGCTGCCGCCCTCGAGCTCGGTCTCGATCACGCGGCCCGACCAGCTGGCCAAGGAGCTGTTCACCCACCGCGGCTCGGGTACCCTGGTGCGGCGCGGCGAGCAGGTGCGCAGCGTCACTTCCTGGAAGAAGCTCGACCTCAAGCGCCTCAAGCTGCTGATCGAGTCGGGTTTCGGCCGCAAGCTGGCGCCGGACTATTTCGAGAAGACCCAGCTGTTCAAGGCCTATGTCAGCGAACACTACCGCGCGGCGCTGATCATCACGCTCGAAGACGGCATCCCGCACCTGGACAAGTTCGCGGTCAGCGACGACGCCCAGGGCGAAGGCCTGGGCCGCGCCGCCTGGCAGGTGATGCGGGCCGAGACGCCGCAGCTGTTCTGGCGCGCCCGCAGCGGCAACCCGGTCAACGACTTCTACTTCGACGAGGCCGACGGCTGCCTCAAGGGCGAGAAGTGGAATGTATTCTGGTACGGGCTCGAGGGCTGGGAGCAGATCCGCTACGCGGTGGACCACTGCCTGGCCCGGCCGGCGACCCTCAAGGGCTGATGCATGAAGAACAACCTGCACTGGAGCATCCCCCCGATCCTGCAGGGCGTGCACGTCACGCTCGAGCCGCTGCAGCGCGAGCATGCCGCAGAGCTGCTGCAGGCGGCCTCGGACGGCGAGCTCTGGAACCTCTGGTACACCTCGGTACCGGGGCCGGAAACGGTGCGCAACTACGTCGCCAAGGCGGTCGAGGACCGCGAGGCCGGCACCGCCATGCCCTTCCTGGTGCGCAACGCCGCCGGCGATCCCGTCGGCAGCACCCGCTATTTCCGCATGGACCCGGTGATCCCCAGCCTGGAGCTGGGCTACACCTGGTACTCGGCGCGGGTCCAGCGCACCGCGCTCAACACCGAGGCCAAGCGCCTGCTGCTCGGCCACGCCTTCGACGCGATGGGCTGCACCGTGGTGGAGCTACGCACGCACGCCTTCAACCACCGTTCGCAGCGGGCGATCGAGCGGCTGGGCGCGCACCGTGACGGCGTGTTGCGCCGGCAGATGCGCATGCCCGACGGCCACCTGCGCGACACGGTGGTTTATTCCATCCTCGACAACGAGTGGCCGACCGTGCGCCGCAACCTCGACTTCAGGCTCGAACACGGAGCCCCGGCGTGAGCGATACGATTTCCCTTGGCCTGGTCGGCGCGCGTGGCCACGTCGGCGCCGAGCTGATCAGGCTGGTCGCGGCCCATCCGCGTTTCGAATTTGCCTTCGTGTCCTCGCGCGAACGCGCCGGCCAGCGCCTGGCCGAACACGAGCCCGCCTACGCCGGCGACCTGCGCTACGTGAACCTCGACGCCGAGGCGGCGGCCGGGCAGGGCGCCGATGCGCTGGTGCTGGCCCTGCCCAACGGCATGGCGGCGCCCTTCGTCGCGGCGCTGGACGCGCAGGCGCCGGACACCGTGGTGGTCGACCTCTCGGCCGACTATCGCTTCGACGACCGCTGGCACTACGGCCTTCCCGAGTTCACCCGTGCCCGCGCGGCCGGCATGCGCCGAATCAGCAATCCAGGCTGCTACGCCACGGCAATGCAGGTCGCGGTGGCGCCGATGGCCGACGCGCTCGATGGACCGGTGCAGTGTTTCGGCGTCTCCGGCTATTCCGGCGCCGGCACCAGCCCCTCCGACAAGAACGATCCGGACAAGCTGCACGACAACCTGATGCCGTATTCGCTCACCGGCCACGTGCATGAGCGCGAAGTAACGCGCCAGCTTGGCCACCCGGTCGAGTTCATGCCGCACGTGGCGGCATTCTTCCGCGGCATCACGCTCACCGCCAACCTGCACCTCTCGCGGCCTTTCGATCTGGACGAGGTGCGCGGTCGCTACTACGCGGCCTACGGCGCCGAACCGCTGGTGGGAGTCACCGGCGAAGCCCCTTGGGTCAGCCGGATCGCGGGCAGGCACCACGCCGAGGTCGGGGGCTTCACCCTGACCGCCGACGGTCGCCGCCTGGTGGTGGTGTCCACGCTCGACAACCTGCTCAAGGGCGCCGCCACCCAGGCCCTGCAGAACCTCAACCTGGCCTTCGGCCTGCCGGAAACGATGGGAATCCCCGCATGAGCGAACTGCTGTGGCAGAAACCCGGGGTCGAGGTCGACCCGCGCATCCAGGCCTTCCTGGCGGGCGACGACGTGGTGCTGGACCGCGAGTTCATCGGCCACGACATCGTCGCCAGCCGCGCGCATGCGCTGGGCCTGGCGCGCATCGGCCTGCTCAGCGACGCCGAATGCGCCGACCTGTGCCGCGAGCTCGACGTGCTGGCCGCGGACCTGGCCAGCGACACCTTCGTGCTCGACGCGCGCTTCGAGGATTGCCATTCGGCGATCGAATCGCGCCTGGTCGAGCGGCTGGGCGACACCGGCCGCAAGATCCACACCGGCCGCAGCCGCAACGACCAGATCCTGGTCGCCACCCGCCTGTGGCTGAAGCAGCGGCTGGGCGAACTGCGCGCCCTATGCCTGGACACCGCCGACGTCTGCCTGGCCCGCGCCGGCTCCGAACGCCTGCCGATGCCCGGCTATACGCACCTGCAGCGCGCGGTGGTGTCGTCCACCTCGATGTGGTGGGCCGCCTTCGCCGAGGCCTTCATCGACAACGCGGCGCGCGCGGCGCAGGCGCTCGACTGGGTCGACGCCAATCCGCTCGGCACTGCCGCCGGCTACGGCGTGAACCTGCCGCTGGATCGCGAGTTCACCACGCGTGAACTCGGGTTCGCCCGAATGCAGGTCAGCCCGATCTATGCCCAGCTTTCGCGCGGCAAGTTCGAGATCGGCGCGATCGACGCGCTTGGTGCGGCCCTGCTGGACCTGCGCCGCCTGGCCTGGGACCTGAGCCTGTTCACCACCGCAGAATTCGGCTTCGTGCAGCTGCCGGCCCAGTACACCACCGGTTCGTCGATCATGCCCAACAAGCGCAACCCGGACCTGGTTGAGCTGATGCGCGGCACCTACGCCTGCGTGTCGGCGGCGCGCGTCGAGCTGGAACAGCTGCTGTCGTTGCCCTCGGGCTACCACCGCGACCTGCAGTTCTCCAAGGGTTCGCTGTTCCATGCCTTCGGCAAGGGGCTGGGCGCGCTGGCCCTGCTGCCGGCGCTGCTTCGTGGGCTGCAGTGGCGGCCGGAGAAACTGGCGGCGGCCTTCGACGACGGCATGTATTCCACCGATCGCGCGATCGAACTCGCGCGTTCGGGCCTGCCGTTCCGCGAGGCCTACCGGCAAGCCGCGGGCGATCCGCTGCCGGCCGCCGGCGCCGATCCGTCCGCCAGCCTCGCCGCGCGCGTTTCGCCCGGGGGCGATGCCGCCCTGGGGCTCGACCTGCTGCGCGCGCGCCTGGACGCGGCGAAGGCCTGATCCCGGCGCGCCGCCCCGGGGCGGCGCCCCATCGCAACGGGATTCAGTTCGCCGGCGGGGTACGCAACACGCGCAGCGACACCGCCAGCACCAGGCCGGCGCCGATGGCCAGCACCGCCCACAGCAGCCAGCGCCGGTACTGCGGCCCGCGCAGCGGGCTCAGGGCCGCGTCACCCGCCGCAACGGTGCCTTCGCCAAGGGTTGCGCGCGGCGGCTGCCAGCCCGGGGGTTTCGAAGCGCCCGCCGCGGCCAGCGCGGCTTGCACCGGATAGTCCGGCCGCGCGGCGCGGGTGCTGCCGGCCATCAGCCGGTAGGGGGCGCTGCCCTGCGTCAAGAGCACGAACCGGTCCGGCCGGTAGCCCAGCACCAGGGTCGGGGCCTGCGCCAGCGCCGGTTCGGTCACGATCCGCCACTGCCGCTGCCGCTGCAGGCCGACATCGGCAGGCAGATGCCGGACCTCGTCGCTGCCGCCGCCGAGGCGGAAGGCGGTGAACCCGGTCACCGGGTACCACGGGGCTTCGTCGTCGTCCCGCGCCTCGAAGCGCACCGAGGCCACGATGTTGGCGGTCGGCAGCCGCAGGTCCAGCCGCTCGACCGGGAAGGGCCCGGCGCTGCGGTATTCGAACAGGCCGGGCTTGCCGTCCACCGGCCGGCCCTCGATCGCCAGCTCGCGCAGCTCCGGCAGGTCGCGGCCGGTCTCGCGGCGCTCGTGTTCGATGCGCGCGATCGCCGGCCAGGTGCTGCCGCCAGCCACGCGCAGGCGCAGGTAGCGCTGCCGCGACGGCGCGAAGTCCAGGCGCAGGCGCTCGATGCGCAGGCCGTTGTCGTTGATCGCGACCACGGCCAGGTCGCTGCCCAGCACCTGCCACTGCGCCAGGTCGTCGCTGGCCAGCACGTCGACGCGCAGGTTGACCGGCAGCGCGGCCCGGTCGTCCAGGCCCAGGCGCAGCGAAGACACCGAGGGCGGGTCCTTTTCGCCCAGGTCGATCAGCAGGTCGGCGCTGGGCGAAGCCGGCGCGGTGCTGCCGCTGTCGAGCTGCAGGTCGCGCACGCGGCCGTCGGCGTCGCGCTCCAGGCGCAGCGACAGCGAATCCCCTGCCGGCGCGGCCTCGACCGGCAGGCGCAGCCAGCGCAGCGCGGTGCGCTGCTCGGTTTGTGTTTCGGCGTGGGCCAGCGGCGCGAATGGCACCGGCTGGCCCTCGGCATTGAACACGGCCAGGTCGCGCAGGTCGGCGCGGGTGACGTGCGCGTACACCGGCTCGTCCAGTTCCAGGCGGTAGGCGCCCTGGTCGCCCTCGAGCGCGATCGGCCACTGCCACGCGAACTCATCGGGCGCCTGGGCCTGGGCGGCGCCGGCCAGGGCCAGCAGCAGGAGGGAAAGCTTGCGCATCAGTTCGGCTCCGAGCGGGGCGGGGTGGGGGCGATGCGGCCGACGATCACCAGCAGCAGACCGACCGCAATGAAGGACACGACACCGGTGATGTTGCCGATGAACTGGCGGTCCACGACCAGCAGCTTCAGGCAGACCACGCCCAGCAGGGCGGCGCCCAGCCACCACAGCGGCCGGTCGTGCCGGCGCGAGCCGAGGATCCAGGCGACCACGCCGGCCACGCACCAGGCGATGGTCAGGCTGGCCTGGGCCAGGCGCGAGGACAGGATCGACTCCGACCAGGGCAGACCGGCCAGGTGGTGGCAGGCACGCAGCACCGCCATGGTCAGCGTCAGCAGCGCGGCGCCTGCCCACAGCGGCCAGCCGGCCGGGCCGATGTCGCGTTCGCGCAGGGCCAGGGCCATCACCAGCAGGCCCAGCAGCAGGCTCAGCTCCAGCGGATTGAGCAGGGGCAGCCAGGGCAGGGGCGCGCTGCCGCCGGGCATGAACTGCCCGACCAGCCAGCCCAGCCCCAGTCCGAGGCCGGCCACCGCCAGCCAGAGCGGACGCCAGCCCTCGAAGGCCGCGGCGACCGGCCAGCCCGCCCACTGCGGTCTGCGCCAGGCCAGGGCCGCCAGCGCGGCCAGCGGCGCCAGCGCGGCCGGCAGCAGCCAACCGTCGCCCATGCCGAAACGATCGTCGAACAGGCGCACCAGGCTGGTGCCCAGCGCCGCGGCAACCGTCGCGAACACCGCCAGGTGCCCCACCGCCAGGCCACGCGAACGCGGCTCAAGCAGCGCGCGCAGCGACAGCAGCAGCGCCGCCACGATCGCCCACCAGGGCAGCAAAGGCAGGTCGAACCAGGTCGCGTAGCGCGACTCCAGTGCCGCCAGCGCCAGCGGGAAGGCCAGCACGGCGCCCAGCGGGATCAGCCAGCCCACGCGCGGCCAGCCCATCGGCCGGCGCAGCAGCGCCGCCAGCACCGCGGTGAGCGCGGCGAACAGGCCGTAGGCCGTGCCTTCCGAGTCCGGTTCCAGGTTGACCTCGATCTCGTGCACGCCCAGCAGGAACCACCAGAACAGACCGGCCAGGAACAGCAGGACCGCCAGCACCTTGCCCTTCCCGGCGCGGTCGTGCAGCCAGGACGCGCCGAAGGTCGTCAGCGCCAGCAGGCCCAGGTTCATCGCCTGGCCATTGAGCAGGAAACGTTCCTTCAGGGTCGGGTCGTAGTCGAACAGGCTGACCACCCAGGCCACGCCGGCCAGGCCCAGCAGCACCAGGCCGGTCCAGCGCGTGAGCCGGCGATCCTGGCGCAGGCCGAGCCAGACCATGCCCAGGCCCTGCAGCGCCCAGGCCGCCGAGGTCCAGCGCGCCGACAGCGCCAGCGGGATCGCCAGCGTCACGAACACCACGCCCATCGCCGCGCTGCTCTGCGCCAGCACGCGCAGGCGCTCATTGCTGCGCGCCCACAGGGCCAGCCCGGCATAGATCGCCGCGACCACCACGGCGCTCAGCGCCAGCGGCAGCGTGTCCTCGCGGTCGGCCAGCAGGCCGGCCTGCATCGGGAAGGCCAGCAGCGGCGTGCCGAACAGCAGGGTGCCGTCGACCTTGCCGTTCTTGCCGCGTCCCGCCAGCGCATACAGCACCGGTATGGCGACGTAGAACAGGAAGAACAGCACCAGGAAGGGTTCGACCGTGTTGAAGAACTCCGGCTTGTAGTACTTCGCGCCCCAGACGCCGCCGATGGCGAAGGTGAAGACGAAGCCCACCAGGTTCAGCGCCCGCCACGGCCGCTTCCAGGCGATGGCGAACACCGCGGCGTTGAGCACCGCGTAGTAGCTGAAGAGCGCGACGTGGTTGCCGCTGCCGGTGGAGATCAACACCGGTGCCAGGTAGCCGCCGATGAAGCCCAGCACCGCCAGCGCCGGCGCGTTCTGCCGCACCGCCAGCACGCTGGCGCCGGCGACCAGGATGATCACCATCACGAAGGCCGGCATCGCCTCGATCAGCTGGTAGTAGCGATAGGTCGCGAACACCGTCAGCAGGAGGATGCCGATGGCGCCACCCTGCAGGCTCAGGCCGAAGGCGGGCCGTTCGCGTGCGGTGCGCAGGCCCCAGACCAGGCCGGCGATGGCGCCGGCGGCGATGCCGGCCAGGCGGAACTCGATCGGCAGGGTCAGCCAGCCGGCGTCGGCGGCGTACTTGAGCGCGGCGGCGACGCCGAACATCAGCACCAGCAGGCCGATCTTCACCGGCACGTTGCCCTCGAACAGCCAGCCGCGCACGGTGGCGAGCAGGTGTTCGAAAACGTCGGAGGCCGGCGGCTCCGCGGCCGGTGGCGAAACCCGGGCCGCGGCCGGCGCGGAAGCGGCGACCGGAGCGGGTGCGCGGGGCGCGGGGACAGGCGGCGGCGTGGCCGCGGGCCGGGTGGCGGCGGGTTCGACCGACACCGCCGGCGCGGAGGCTGCCGCCGCGGACATCTCGGGCGGCGCGGCCGGCGAAGGCGGAACGCGGACGCTTTCGGGCGTTGGCACCGACGCCGGTTCGGCGCCCGGCGCAGCCGTGGCGGCGCGGCGCGACAGCGCCTCGACCCGCGCCAGCCGCTGCTCCATCCCGGCCAGGCGCCCGCGCAGGCTGGACACCAAGCCGAGCAGGGCACCCAGCAGGGCGCCGGCCACGAATCCGAACAGTTCTTCGCTGGCATCAGCCATCACGGCCCCCAGCACGGCGCCCAGCAAGCCCAGGATCCAGCTCATCCCCATCCCCATGGTCCACGTGGCCCGAGTGTAGCCAACCCGTGAAGGGGTGGGTGGACGGAAACAAAAACGCCGCCCGGTTGGGCGGCGTGTTCGCGGAACCGATGGTCGGGGAGACAGGATTTGAACCTGCGACTTCTACGTCCCGAACGTAGCGCTCTACCAGGCTGAGCTACACCCCGAGGGATCGAGCCGCGTATTCTAGGGGGGAAGCACGGCATCGGCAAGCCCGGGTTCGCCAGGCCCGCCCCGGAGCGGCTCCGCGCCGGGCCGCTGCCGCTAGAATGCGCCATCGACCTGGAGTGACCCGCCTTGATCAAGCCCCGCACCCCGCCCGGTGTCATGGAGCTGCTGCCCCGTGACCAGATCGCCTTCCAGCGCATGCTGGACGTGATCCGCCGCAACTACGAGCGCTTCGGCTTCCTGCCGGTGGAAACGCCGGTGTTCGAGCTGTCCGAGGT
>CAMLKR010000073.1 GCA_946480565.1 uncultured Arenimonas sp.
GCTCGGCGAACATCGCCATCACCTGGTCGCCCTCCTGCCAGCGCAGCAGGCCGGTGTCGACGAACACGCAGGTCAGGCGTTCGCCGATGGCCTTGTGCAGCAGGGCCGCTACCACCGAAGAATCAACGCCGCCCGACAGGCCCAGCAGCACCTCGTCCTCGCCCACCTGGGCGCGCACGCGGGCGATCTGGTCCTCGATGATGTTGGCGGCGGTCCACAGCGTATTGCAGCCGCAGATGTCCACGGCGAAGCGGCGCAGCATCTGTTCGCCGGACTTGGTGTGGGTGACTTCCGGGTGGAACTGCACGCCATACCAGCGCCGGCGCTCGTCGGCCATCGCGATGATGTCGACCGACTCCGTGCGCGCCGTGACTTCGAAGCCCGGCGGGATGTCGGTGACGCGGTCGCCGTGGCTCATCCAGACGTCCAGCCGCGGCGGGCTGCCGGCATGGTCCTTGAGGCCGTCGAGCAGCGAACATTCGGCGATCACCTCGACCTCGGCGTAGCCGAACTCGCGGTGGTGGCCGCCCTCGACGTCGCCGCCCAGCTGCATCGCCATGGTCTGCATGCCGTAGCAGATGCCCAGGATCGGCACGCCGGCGTCGAACACCTGCTGCGGGGCCCGCGGCGAACCGGCCTCGGTGGTCGATTCCGGGCCGCCCGACAGGATGATGCCCTTGGCGCCGTAAGCGGCGATCTCGGCCGGATCATGGTCCCAGGCCCAGATCTCGCAGTAGACCCCGAACTCGCGGATGCGGCGGGCGATCAGCTGCGTGTACTGCGCGCCGAAATCGAGGATCAGGATCTTGTCGCTGTGGATGTCGGTGGTCATCGGCTCGTCGCTTGTCTGAAAGTCCTTGGCGGCCATCCTGGCGCGACATCCCCGGCTTCGGATCGTCCTGCCCGGCCATCCGTGGCCGGGCGTTCGGCTGGCCGCGCGGCCGTGCCGCGCAAGCGGCCCGCCTCACCCCGCCCGGTAATTCGGCGGTTCCTTGGTGATCTGCACATCGTGCACATGGGCCTCGCGGGTGCCGGCATTGGTGACGCGCACGAACTTGGGCCGGGTGCGCATCTCCTCGATGGTCGAGCAGCCGACGTAGCCCATCGAGGCGCGCACGCCTCCGGCCAGCTGGTGCACGATGTTGCGCAGCAGGCCGCGGTAGGGCACGCGGCCCTCGATGCCCTCCGGCACCAGCTTGTCGGCGTCGGAGGCGTCCTGGAAATAACGGTCCTTGCTGCCCTGCTCCATCGCGCCCAGCGAGCCCATGCCGCGGTAGCTCTTGTAGCTGCGGCCCTGGAACAGCTCGACCTCGCCCGGCGCCTCTTCGGTGCCGGCGAACAGGCCGCCGATCATGATCGTGCTGGCGCCGGCCACCAGGGCCTTGGCGATGTCGCCCGAATAGCGGATGCCGCCGTCGGCGATCAGCGGGATGCGGCCCTTGAGCGCCTCGGCCACCATGCCCACCGCGGTGATCTGCGGCACGCCGACGCCGGCCACGATGCGCGTGGTGCAGATCGAGCCCGGGCCCACGCCCACCTTCACCGCGTCGGCGCCGGCGTCGTAGAGCGCCAGGGCGGCGTCGCCGGTGACGATGTTGCCGCCGATCACCTGCAGGTTCGGGAAGTTCTTCTTGACCCAGGCGACGCGGTCGAGCACGCCCTGCGAGTGGCCATGGGCGGTGTCGACCACGACCACGTCCACGCCCGCCGCGGCCAGCGCCGCGATGCGCGCCTCGGTGTCGCCGCCGACGCCGACCGCGGCGCCGACCAGCAGCTGCTCGTCGGCGTCCTTGGCCGCGAATGGGTTGTCGCGCGCCTTCTGGATGTCCTTGACGGTGATCAGGCCGCGCAGCGCGAAGCTGTCGTCCACCACCAGCACCTTCTCGATCCGGAACTTGTGCATCAGCTGCAGGACCTCGTCGTCCGACGCGCCTTCGCGCACCGTCACGAGCTTGTCCTTCTTGGTCATGATGTGGCGGACCGGATCGTCGAGCTTCTTCTCGAAGCGCATGTCGCGGCTGGTCACCAGGCCCACCAGCTGGCCGCCGTCCACCACCGGCACGCCGGAGATGTTGCGGGCGCGGGTGAGCTTGATCACTTCGCCGATGGTGGTGTCGGGGCTGACGGTGAAGGGCTCGCGGATCACGCCGGCCTCGAAGTTCTTCACCTGCGCCACGTGCGCGGCCTGCTGGGCCACCGACATGTTCTTGTGCAGGATGCCGATGCCGCCGAGCTGGGCCATGGCGATGGCCAGGCGCGCTTCGGTGACGGTGTCCATCGCGGCGGACACGATAGGCAGGTTCAGGGTGATGCCGCGCGTGAGCTGGGTGCTCAGGCTGACGTCCTTGGGCAGGACGATGGAGTGGGCGGGAACGAGGGAGACGTCGTCGAACGTCAGCGCTTCGGCCTGGATGCGCAGCATGGAGCGGCTCCGGGTGTAGGAAGCGCGGCATTATAGCCCGCCCGCGCGGTCCGATGTCGTGCCGGATGCAACGCTGTGGCGGTCAGAGCAGGCCCAGGCTCAGCGCGGGCCACCAGGTGATCAGGGCGACGGCCGCGCCCAGGATCAGCAGGAAGGGCAGGCAGGCCCGCACCAGGGTCGCCACCGGTGCCCCGAACCGGTAGGAGGCGATGAACAGGTTCATGCCCACCGGCGGGGTGAAGTAGCCCAGCTGCAGGTTGGCCAGCATCACGATGCCCAGGTGCACCGGATGGATGCCGAAGGCCGCGGCCACCGGCAGCAGCAGCGGCGTCAGGATCACCACCGCCGAGAAGATGTCCAGCAGCATGCCCACGGCCAGCAGGAACAGGTTGAGCAGCAGCAGGAACACCCAGGCGCTTTCCACCCGGCCCTCAAGCAGCCCGAACAGGCGGGTCGGCACCTCCTGGTCCACCAGCCAGTTCGACAGCGCCAGGGCCGCGCCCAGGATCAGCAGGATGGCGCCGACCATGCGCATGGACTCCGCCATCACCCCCGGCAGTGCCCTGATGCTTATTTCCCTTTTTATTCCAACTGTTACGACAAGAACATAAAGTGCCGTGACAGCCGCCGCCTCGCTGGCCGCAAGCTCGCCCGAGTAGATGCCGCCCAAGACGATCACCGGCAGCGGCAGCTCCCAGCCAGTCTCCCGCAGCGCCGCCCAGAGCTCCCGTGCGTCGAAGGCATGGCGCGACTGCGGCAGTCCGCGCCCCACCCACATCGCGTGCCCGGACATCATCGCCACCATCAGCGCGCCCGGCAGCAGGCCGGCCAGGAACAGGTCGGGAATGGTCACCGCCGGGTCGCTGCCCATCTGCCCGGCGACGAAGCCGTACAGGATCAGCGGCAGCGAGGGCGCGAACAGCAGGCCCAGGCTGCCGCCGGCGGTCACCAGGCCCAGGCTGTAGCGCTCGCCGTAGCCGGCCTGGCGCAGCGCCGGATACAGCAGCGCGCCCAGGGCCACGATGGTCACGCCGGAGGCGCCGGTGAACGCGGTGAAGAACGCGCAGGCGACGATCGCGACGATCGCCAGCCCACCCGGCAGCCAGCCCAGCAGCGCGTTCGACAGGCGCACCAGGCGGCGCGGCGCCTGGCTTTCGCCCAGCAGGTAGCCGGCCAGGGTGAACAAGGGGATGGCGATCAGCCCGGGCATGTCGCCCAGCCGGTAGAACTCGACAGCCACCACGATCAGGTCGTAACCGGCCAGGTGGAAACCCAGCAGGGCCACCGCCGCGATCACCGCGAACAGCGGCATGCCCAGCGCCGCCAGCGCCAGGATCACCGCCAGGCCGAGCACCAGGCTCACGCCCTGCCCTCGCCGATCGCCTCGGCCGTGGGCGGCAGCAGCGCCACCAGCAGGAAACGCAGCGCCATCAGCCCGAAACCGGCCGGGAACGCGAGCATGGGCACCCAGCTGGGAACGCCGGCCACGAAGGGCACCGGCGCCTCGCGCTCCAGGCCGACCATGCCGGCGCCCAGCCAGGCCAGGGTCGCGGCCACCGCGGCCGCGGCCAGATGGGAAAGCACCCAGGCCGCCCGCTGCGCCCGCGGCGGCAGCACCCGCGGCAGGGCGTCGATGGCGATGTGCTTGCGCGCCCGGGTCGCGCCCAGGGCGCCGAGCAGGGCCAGCCAGAGCACGCCGGCGCGGCTGGCGGGTTCGGCCCAGTCCAGGCCGGTGTCGAAGAACAGGCGCAGCGCGATCTGCGCGACCGACAGCAGCAGCAGGGCCAGCAGCAGCCCTGCCAGCAGCGCGTCTTCCGCGCGGTGCAGCCGGGCCAGCCAGCGCCGCGGCATCAGGGCGTCCCGGGGTTCGCCAGCGCCTGCCGCACTGCCGCGAGGATCCCGGGCGAGATTGACTTTTCCGCCTCGAGCTCGGCGGTGATGCGGGTACCCAGCGAACGCCAGCGCGCCGCTTCGGCGGCGTCGAGGGTGGTGACCGCCATGCCCTGCTTCTTCATCGCGGCCAGCGCCGCCACGTCGTCGCGGCGGACGTTGGCGTCCATGCGCCGGGCGGCGTCGGCGAAGGCCTTGGCCAGCACCGCCTGGTCGGCCGGCGCCAGTTTTTTCCAGGCCTTGTCGTCCACCACCAGGTAGCCGACGACGAAGGTCAGCGGCAGGTCCACCATGGACTTGAGCTTGCCGTGCCACTGCAGGGCGATCGCGCCGCTGGGCGTGTTTGCCACGGTGTCGACCATGCCGGTCTGCAGGCTGGTGAACACATCGCCGATCGGCAGCGGGATCGGGCTGACGCCGCCCAGCTTGAAGGTGCGGATGGCGATGGCGTCGTTCTGCGGCACCCAGAGCTTGATGCCGGCCATGTCGGCCTGGCTGCGCAGCGGCTTGTTGCCCATCAGGTAGGCGAAGCCGACGCCGGACACGCCAAGCATGCGCAGGCCGCGCTGTTCGAAGCCCTTGGCCAGCAGCGGATCGACCTGGCGCCGCACCCGGTCCACCTGGTCCCAGTCCTCGAACAGGAACGGCAGGCTGTAGACCGGCGCGTCCGGATAGACCAGGGACAGCTCGCTGGCGGTCAGCACGCCGCCCTGCAGCTGGCCCAGGCGCATCTTGCGCAGCACCACCGCGTCGTTGCCCATCACGCCGCCGGGATAGAACTTCACCTCGACCCGGCCGGCCGTGCCCTGCTTCACCTCGGCAGCGGCGGCGCGCAGCTCGCGCATCCAGGCCGAACCGTCCGGCGCCAGGGTGGCGATCTTCAGGGTCTGCGCGGTGGCCGGGGCTGCCACGGCCAGGCAGAGCAGCAGCGTCGACAGCAGGCGGGTCATGGCGTGTTCCTTCACGGGGGCGGCCTCAGAAATAATCCTTGCCGGATTCCACGAGTGCCTTCGCGCGCTCCTGGGCCAGCACGTTCATCAACGTAAAACCCGGCGCCCGCGGGTCGGCCGCCAGCACGTCGGCCAGCAGCCGGTCGTGCAGCTCCTGGTCGAACACCAGACGGGCGTAGTACTCCGCGAGCAGGGTCTTGGCGTAGAGGTTGCGGCCGCCGCTCTGGGCGATCGCCGCCTCGAAGTGCTGCCGTCCCAGTTCCGGCCTGCCGCCGATGGCTTCCGGACGCAGGGAATGGAGCACGCCGAGATAAACCCGGGCCATGCCGCGGGCATGGCCCGGCTCGATGGCGACGACGCGGTCCAGCAGCGCCTGGACCTTGGGCAGGTCGGCGATGGCGCCCCAGTCCTCGCTGTTGGCCTGCAGGAACCCCGCCCAGGCCGCGGCCAGCGCGTACAGGCCGGCGACGTCCCGGGCCGGCGCGGCGGCGACCGCCGATTCGAAGGAGGTGACGTCCTGGTCCAGCGCCTCGCACAGCACGGCGTCCTGCGCGCAGGTGCCGCGGCGGGCGTAGGCCAGGGCCTTGGCCGCGAGCCGGCGCGCGCGGTCGCGGTCGCTCCCGGTGAAGTTGCCGGCATAGGCGCCGTTGAGTTCGGCGGCGGCGAACAGCAGCGATGCCTTGCCCTTGTCGCCGCGGCCGTCGTCGGCCACCAGGCCGTCGATCAGCAGCAGGTAGGCCGGCAGGCCGTCGCGGACCGTGGCCGGGTCGTCGCTGTCGAGCACCGCGCCGCCGAGCTGGGCCGCGAGCCGGTCGCCGGCCTTGCCCACCAGCGACGCGCAGCCCGACAGACCCAGGGCCAGCAGGGACAGGACGGCGAATCGAAGCATGGGGCGGTGGAGCGTCGGCATGGCGTCGGTCTCCAGTGTCCTGCTTCAGTGTGACGCCTGGGTGGAATCGGAGGCTTCGGCGGCCTCCAGGGTGTTCTGCATCAGCGTGGCGACGGTCATCGGCCCGACGCCGCCCGGAACGGGCGTGATCCAGGACGCGCGTTGGGCCGCCGCGTCGAAGCCCACGTCGCCGACCAGGCGGCCGTCGTCCAGCCGGTTGATGCCGACATCGATCACCACGGCGCCGGGCTTGACCCATTCGCCAGGCACCAGGCCCGGCCGGCCCACGGCCACCACCAGGATGTCAGCCTCGCGCACGTGGCGTTCGAGCACCTCGCGCGGGGTGAACTTGTGGCAGCAGGTGGTGGTGCAGCCGGCGATCAGCAGCTCCAGCACCATCGGCCGGCCGACGTGGTTGCTGACGCCGACCACGGTGGCGCTGGCGCCGCGCACCGGCCGGTCGGTGTAGGCCAGCAGGGTGGTCACGCCGCGCGGGGTGCAGGGCCGGAGCCCGAACTGGCGCAGCGCCAGGTGGCCGACGTTCTCGGGGTGGAAGCCATCGACGTCCTTGCGCGGGTCGATGCGGTGGATCAGCCAGGTGGCGTCGCGATTCCCGGGCAGGGGCAGCTGGACCAGGATGCCGTGGATGGCCGGGTCGGCGTTCAGGCGGTCGATCAGCGCAGCCAGTTCCTCGTCCGTGGTGTCGGCCGGCAGGTCGTAGTCGATGGCGCGGATGCCCACCTTCTTGGCGGCGCGGCGCTTGTTGCGCACGTAGACGGTGGACGCCGGGTCCTGGCCCACCAGCACCACCGCCAGGCCGGGCGCCGGCCTGCCGGCCGCCAGCCGGGCCTGAACGCGCCGGGCCAGGTCGTCGAGCAGGGCGTCGGCGATGCCTTTGCCGTCGAGGATGCGGGCGCTCATGGAACTCCGGGCTGCAGGGGGCGGTTTGGCGCACAATGCGCCGGTCGCGAGCCGCGATTATCCCCGAAGCCTTCCCTGCCCCGCCACATGACCGATCACACTGCCCTGGAAGCCGCCGCCTTCCGCCGCCTGGTCCAGCACCTTCAGCAGCGCAGCGACGTGCAGAACATCGACCTGATGATCCTCGCCGGCTTCTGCCGCAACTGCCTGTCGAACTGGTACCAGGAGGCCGCCGAGGCCGCCGGAACCCCGGTCGACAAGGCCACGGCGCGCGAGATCGTCTACGGCATGCCCTTCGAGGAGTGGAAGCGCCTGCACCAGGCCGAGGCCACGCCCGAGCAGCTGGCCGCGTTTGAAGCCGCCCAGCGTCGCCACGGCGCCTAGCCGGCCGCACTGCCCGGGACGGCGTAAAAAAACGCCCCGGGGGTGCCGGGGCGTTGAAATCCCACTGACGGGAAGAGAGATCGTGATCAGGCGCGCCGGCGGCTGCGCTTGGCGGCGGGACGGGCGACGCGCTTGGCGGCGCGGGCCGGGCGCTTCTTCGTCGGGGCCTTGGCGCCGAGCTTGACCAGCACCGGCTCGAAGCGGGCCTCGAATTCGGACTGGGCGAGCTGGGCGAACTGCGCCGCCTGCTTCTGCACCGGGGCCAGCTTGGCTTTGGCCTGCTTGCGCAGCTTGGCGACCGAGTTGCCGGCTTCGCGGGCGGCGGCCTGGGCGTTTTTGCGCAGGCTGTCGGCGCCGGCGGCCAAGCCGTCGACCGACTTCAGGGCCTGCTTGCGGCAAAGGGAAGCCGCACCGATGCCCGCCAGCAGCACGGCGCGCGGGGTGAGTTCGGTCTTGGTCTTGCGGACAGTGCGACGGGTCGTACGGGTACGGGTCATGGCAAGCCTCGCGACGGGTGGCCAGGGTGGCCGGTCTCGCCAGCGAGTCTGTTCGCCGTCGCTTGAGCAATCACACTAAGTCGGAGGCTTGCGGCGCAGCGGACGGCGGGACATTCTGGCCGTCCTTTCCAGGAGCGCTGCGATGGCCGCCAAAAAATCCAGCTGGGCCCGGTTTCCCCACGACGCCAAGGCCTACGACTTCGCCGGCGACAAGCTGAAGAAGGCCTGGCCGGCCCTGCATGCCGGCGACGCCGAACCCTTTCCCGACGACAAGCGCGCCGCCGCCCTGGTCAAGGCCGCCGGCAAGGCCGCGCCCAAGGGCCTCGACGCCGCGGCGCTGGCCGAGGCGCTGCAAGACGCCTGGCGCGCCTTCCACCGCGGCGATTTCCAGCAGGCCTTCGAGGCCGGCGAGGCGCTTGGTCCCGTCGGTGCCTCGGTCGCCTGCAAGGCGCTGGGCATCCACGCCACCTACCTGGTGGACGACGAGGCCGAGCAGCTGCGCCGCTACGAACAGGTCGGCAAGCTCGCGGAAGCCGCCATCGCCGCCCTTCCGGGCGAAGCCAACAGCCATTACCGCTACGCCTTCGGCATGGGCCGCTACAGCCAGGGCATCAGCATCGCCAAGGCCCTGAAGATGGGCCTGGCCGGCAAGGTGCGCAAGGCGCTGGAAGCGACCCTGGAGCTGGCGCCAAAACACGCCGAGGCGCACACCGCCCTGGGCCTCTACCACGCCGAGATCATCGGCAAGATCGGCGCCCTGGTCGGCGGCATGACCTACGGCGCCAAGGCCTCCGAGGCCGAGAAGCACCTGGCCACCGCCCTCAAGCTCACGCCCGACTCGCCCATCGCCCACATCGAGCACGGCAACCTGCTCCTGCTGCTGCACGGCGACAAGAAGGAGGACGCGGCGGCGGCGGCCTTCGAGAAGGCCGGCAAGCTCAAGCCCCGGGACGCGATGGAGAAGCTGGACGCGGAGTTCGCGAAATCGCAGCTGGAATAGACGCGGCCGCGGGGCCGGAAAAGAAAAAGCCGGGCAGTGCCCGGCTTTTCTCTGCAACTGGTGGGCGGTACAGGGCTTGAACCTGTGACCCTCGCCGTGTGAAAGCGATGCTCTACCGCTGAGCTAACCGCCCGGAAGAGGACGCGAATGTTACGCGGGGCCCCGGGGTCGGTCAAGGACGCGGCCCTACAGCAGCTTGCTGGCCTGCATTTCCCCGGCCTTGGCGGGGGCGGCGAAGGTATCCGCCCGCGCCTGTTCCCAGAACACCTTGAACACCGCGTGGTCGGGGATGGTCTCCAGCAGCTCGCCCGGGCGCACGAAGTGGTGCAGCTTGGCCAGCGACCGCACCTCGGTGGACGAGACCCGGCGGATGATGTGTTCGGGCCCCAGTTGGTTCGGATGCTCCAGGCCCGCCGCGGCCAGCAATTCCTTCAGCGCCACCAGGGTGTTGCGGTGGAAGTTGAAGACCCGGATCGCCTTGTCCGCGGGGTCCAGGGCCGCCTGGCGACGGGGATCCTGGGTGGCGACGCCGGTCGGGCAGCGATCGGTGTGGCAGCTCTGCGACTGGATGCAGCCCAGCGCGAACATGAAGCCGCGCGCGGCGTTGCACCAGTCGGCACCCAGCGCCAGGGTGCGGGCGATGTCGAAGGCGGTGACGATCTTGCCGGCCGCGCCGATCCGGATCTTCGAACGCAGGTCCAGCCCGACCAGGGTGTTGTGCACCAGCAGCAGGGCCTCGCGCATCGGGGCGCCGACGTGGTCGGTGAACTCCAGCGGCGCGGCGCCGGTGCCGCCCTCGCCGCCGTCCACGACGATGAAGTCGGGCAGGATCCCGGTCTGGTGCATGGCCTTGGCGATGGCGAACCATTCCCAGGGATGGCCGATGGCCAGCTTGAAGCCGGTGGGCTTGCCGCCGGACAGCCCCCGCAGCCGGTCGACGAAGCGAAGCAGTTCGATCGGAGTGGAAAAGGCCGAATGGGCCGCGGGCGAATGGCATTCCACACCCTGCGGCACACCGCGTGCCTCGGCGATCTCGGCGCTGACCTTGGCGCCGGGCAGGATGCCGCCCTGCCCCG
>CAMLKR010000074.1 GCA_946480565.1 uncultured Arenimonas sp.
ACCGTCACCGCCATCGCCCGCACCTTCACCCGCCAGGCCCGGCGCCGCATGGCCCGCAACGTGCGCGCCTTCGAACACAACGAAGACGCGGCGACCGAACACATCGCCGAGAAGATCATCGACGGCGGCCACTACCCCTGGGACGTGATCTGAGAAGAGAATCCGGGGTCAGAGTGCGTTTATCTTGGCGGAGGCCCCGCCTTGTCGGACGCGCTCCGGCGTTTTCGCTGACAACCCCGCCGCCGGATCCGCGCCAGCATGGGCTCCCTTCCGGAGCAATGCCATGCCCCGCCGCCCCCGACTGCACCTCCCGGACCTGCCGCTGCATCTGGTCCAGCGCGGAAACGACCGCCAACCGTGTTTCCTCGACGACCGCGACCGCCGTCGCTACCTGGATGATCTGCGCGTGCTGGCCCGCGAGAACGATTGCGCCGTCCATGCCTACGTGCTGATGACCAACCACGTGCATCTGCTGTTGACGCCTGGCGCCATCGGCCGTGTCGATCGCATGATGCAGGCCTTGGGTCGTCGCTACGTGCGTTGGTTCAACGACACCCATGCCCGCAGCGGCACGCTGTGGGAAGGTCGTTACCGGTCGGGGCCGGTGCATGCCGAAGATTATCTGCTTCGTTGCCATCGCTACATCGAACTGAATCCCGTGCGCGCGGGATTGGCTTCGACCGCGGCCGATTTTCGCTGGTCAAGCTATGGCGCGAATGCCTTGGGGCGGGCCGATGCTCTCGTATCGCCTCATCCGGTTCTTGTCGGCCTCGGCAGGGATGCGGCGGAACGGCAGCAGGCCTACCGGGAGTTTGTCGCCGGGTCGATCGCATCCGGAGAAACCGAGATGATTCGCCGGCAGCTGCACCGCCAGCGCCCCTTGGGGTCGGAGGCTTTCGCGCGAACGATCCAGGACCGCATCGGATTCAGAACCGGCCCCGGACGAAGCGGCCGCCCGGCAAATAAGGAAGGGGCGGCGCCTTGCGACGCCGCCCCTTCCGATCCACCCATCACCCCAGCAATGATAAATGCAATCTGACCCCGGATTTATTTCAGGTCGAAGCGGTCGGCGTTCATCACCTTGGTCCAGGCGGCGACGAAGTCGTTGACGAACTTGCGCTGGCTGTCGCTCTGGGCATAGACCTCGGCCAGTGCGCGCAGCTGCGAGTTCGAGCCGAACACCAGGTCCGACACCGTGCCGGTCCACTTCAGCTCGCCGGTCTTGCGGTCGCGGCCCTCGAGGATGTCGCGGTTGGCTTCGGAGCGCTTCCACTTGGTGCGCATGTCGAGCAGGTTGACGAAGAAGTCGTTGCTCAGCGTGCCCGGACGCTGGGTGAACACGCCGTGCTTGCTGCCGCCGTAGTTGGCGTCCAGCGCGCGCAGGCCGCCGACCAGCACGGTCATCTCCGGCGCGCTCAGGGTCAACAGAGCCGCCTTGTCGACCAGCATCTCGGCCTCGGAACCTTCGAAGCCCTTGGCGACGTAGTTGCGGAAGCCATCCACCTTCGGCTCCAGCGGCGCGAAGGAGTGCGCGTCGGTCTGCGCGTCGGTGGCGTCGGTGCGGCCCGGCGCGAACGGCACGGTCACCTCGAAGCCGCCCTTCTTCGCCGCCGCCTCCACCGCCGCGTTGCCGGCGATGACGATCAGGTCGGCCATCGACACCTTCTTGCCGCCCGCGGCCGAGGCATCGAAGTCCTTCTTGATGCCTTCCAGCACCGACAGCACCTTGGCCAGCTGCGCCGGCTGGTTGGCTTCCCAGTCCTTCTGCGGCGCCAGGCGGATGCGGGCGCCGTTGGCGCCGCCGCGCTTGTCGCTGCCGCGGAAGGTCGAGGCCGAGGCCCAGGCCGTCGCCACCAGCTGCTGGGTGGTCAGGCCGGACGCCAGCACCTTGGCCTTCAGCGCCTCGACGTCCTTGGCGTCCACCAGCGGGTGGTCGACCTCGGGCACCGGGTCCTGCCAGATCAGCACTTCCTTGGGCACGTACTTGCCCAGGTAGCGCACGCGCGGGCCCATGTCGCGGTGGGTCAGCTTGAACCAGGCGCGGGCGAAGGCGTCGGCGAACTTGGCCGGGTTGGCCATGAAGTCGCGCGAGATCTTCTCGTAGGCCGGGTCCATGCGCATGGCCATGTCGGCCGTGGTCATCATCGGCTGGTGGAACACGCCCGGCGTGTGCGCATCGGGCACGGTGCGGCCGGCGTCGCCCTTGGGCTTCCACTGGTGCGCGCCGGCCGGGCTCTTGGTCAGCTCCCACTCGAAGCCGAACAGGGTCTCGAAGTAGCTCATGTCCCACTTGGTCGGCGTCGGCGTCCACGCGCCCTCGAGGCCGCTGGTGATGGTGTGGCCGGCCATGCCGCTTTCGTAGGTGCTGGCCCAGCCGAAGCCCTGGCTCTCGATGTCGGCGCCCTCGGGTTCCACCTGCACCAGGGAGGCGTCGCCGGCGCCGTGCGCCTTGCCGAAGGTGTGGCCGCCGGCGACCAGCGCGACCGTCTCGGCGTCGTCCATCGCCATGCGCGCGAAGGTCTCGCGGACGTCGCGTGCCGACAGCAGCGGATCCGGATTGCCGTCCGGGCCCTGCGGGTTCACGTAGATCAGGCCCATCTGCACCGCGGCCAGCGGGTTGGCGAGTTCACGCTCGCCGGAGTAGCGGCTGTTGGGCTTGTCGCTGGTGGCCAGCCATTCGGTTTCCGAACCCCAGTGCACGTCGGCCTGCGGTTCCCAGATGTCGGCGCGGCCGCCGCCGAAGCCGAAGGTCTTGAAGCCCATCGATTCCAGCGCGACGTTGCCGGTGAGGATGAACAGGTCGGCCCAGGACAGCTTGTTGCCGTACTTCTGCTTGATCGGCCAGAGCAGGCGGCGCGCCTTGTCCAGGTTGCCGTTGTCGGGCCAGCTGTTGAGCGGCGCGAAACGCTGGTCGCCGGTGCCGCCGCCGCCGCGGCCGTCCCAGATGCGGTAGGTGCCGGCGGCATGCCAGGCCATGCGGATGAAGAAGGGGCCGTAGTGGCCGTAGTCGGCCGGCCACCAGTCCTGCGAGTCGGTCATCAGGCCGTGCAGGTCCTTGATGACGGCGTCGAGGTCGAGGGTCTGGAATTCCTTGCGGTAGTCGAAGGACTCACCGAGCGGATTCGCCCGCGGCGAATGCTGGTGCAGGATGCCGAGGTTGAGCTGGTTCGGCCACCAGTCCGCATTGGTCCAGGCACCGGTGATGGCCTGGCTGCGGGCGCCGCCCGAGAAGGGGCATTTGGCTTCGTTCGACATGGGAACTCTCCTGTAGGTGGCGGCAGCTGCCGGGGGAAACCCCACGCTACGCCCGGAACCCGGCGATGGAAAATGAATGTTTGTGATGCGTTCGATAGCCTCTGGCTATTGCCTGGGCGGCGACGCCGAGACCAAAGGCATCGGGCACGGCACGGCCTGGCGACGGAGGCTTAACCCGGGCCCGTGCTAGCCTCCGCGCTCGTTCCCGCCACACCTTACGGAGTCTTTAGATGCGCCTGAATCCGCTCGCTCTCGCCCTGTCCGCCGGCCTGCTGCTCTCCGCCTGCGGCGCCGACACGCCGGCCAGCGGCGTCAATGCCGCGCCGGAGGATGCCGTCGCCGCCGCGACCGACACCACCGCGCCGGCCGACGCCGACGCCGCCGACCGCGACGCCCAGACCGACCCGATGGACGCGATCCTGGCCGGCGACTGGCGCGACCCGGCCAATGCCGCCCGCGACGCCTGGCGCCACCCGCGCGAGACGCTGGCCTTCTTCGGCGTCGGCCCCAGCCAGGACATCGTCGAGATCAGCCCGGGCGGCGGCTGGTACACCGAGATCCTGGCGCCGCTTGCGCGCGGCAAGGGCAGCTACACCGGCGTCATCAACGACCCGGCCAAGGCCGGCAGCGAACGCGCCACCGAGTACTACACGAAGAACAACCAGAAGCTGCGCGACAAGCTCGCCGCGCGCGCCGACGTCTATGGCAACGCGACCCTGCTCGAGATCGACCCGAAGGCGCCGGTGATCGGCGAGCCCGGCTCGGCCGACGTGGTGCTGACCTTCCGCAACGTGCACAACTGGGTCAACGACGGCAGCGAGGCGGCGATGTTCGAGTCCTTCTTCGAGACCCTGCGCCCGGGCGGCGTGCTGGGCGTGGTCGAACACCGCGCGGCCGCCGGCAAGACGATGGAAGAGGTCAAGGACAGCGGCTACCTGCCCGAGGACTATGTGATCGGCCTGGCCACCGCCGCCGGTTTCGTGCTCGAGGAAAAGAGCGAGATCAACGCCAACCCGGCCGACACCAAGGACCACCCGAACGGCGTCTGGACCCTGCCGCCGGGCAACAACCACGACGAGGCCGACAGGGCCAAGTACGCGGCCATCGGTGAAAGCGACCGCATGACCCTGCGCTTCGTGAAGCCGCAGGCCGAGACTGCACCGGCGCAATAAGGCCGCGCCGCACCGGTTGCGATGAAGCCCTCCCTCGCGGAGGGCTTCTTTTTGTCGGGCCATGACCCGGGGGGCTTGACAGCCCCGGCCCACTGTCTGCACTGTACTAGCACACACAGTACAGTGAGACCGCCGATGGCACGCACCCAGGCCCTGATGTTCGAGATCGCCACCGGCGATGCCCGCCCGATCAGCAAGCAGATCGTCGACGGCGTGCGCATGAAGATCGCCACCGGCGAACTGATCGCCGGCGCCCAGCTGCCCAGCGTGCGCGGCCTGGCCCAGCAGCTGGGCATCAACCCCAACACGGTGGCGAAGGCCTATTCCGAGCTGACCGCCGAACGCTGGCTGGAGGCACGCCAGGGCCTGGGCCTGTTCGTCGCCGCACCGCGCCAGCGCCTGAGCGCCGGCGAACGCGAGAAGCGCTTCGACGAGGCACTCAACCGCTTCGTGCACGAGGTCGTGGCCCTGGACGTGCGGGCCGACGAGGCGGTCGCACGGGTGGAGGCCCGGCTCGAAGCCTATGCGCCGCGCAAGCGCGCCTGACCGGAGCCCACCATGTCCGACCGGGTGATCGAAACCACCGCGCTCAGCGTCCGCTTCGGCGACAAATGGGCGCTCCACCGCCTCGACCTGCAGGTGCCGCGCGGCGGCGTGCATGCCATCGTCGGCGCCAACGGCGCCGGCAAGTCCACCCTGTTCCGGGTGCTGCTGGGCTTCCAGGCGGCGACCTCGGGCGAGGCGCGCCTGCTCGGCGGCGACAGCCGGCGGCTGAGCCCGGAGCTGCGCAGCCGCGTCGGCTTCGTCAACGAGGAACACACCCTGCCCGGCTGGATGCGCGTGGCCGACGTGGTCGCGATGCAGCGCCGGCAGTATCCACGCTGGAACGAGGCCGCGCACCGCGAGGTGCTGGGCCACTACCACGTGCTGCCGGAGCAGAAGGTGTCGCAGCTCTCGCGCGGCGAACGCGCCGGCCTGAACCTGTCGATGGCCCTGGCCCAGTCACCGGAGCTGCTGGTGCTGGACGAACCGACGCTGGGACTGGACGTGGTCGCCAAGCGCGCCTTCCTGGAGTCGCTGCTGTATTCGGAAGCGCGCGAGGCCTGCACCATCATCTACTGCTCGCACCAGATGGAGGAAATCGAGCGCGTCGCCGACAACCTGATCATCCTCGAACGCGGCGAGCTGAAGAACATGTCGCCACCCGAGGACTTCTGCGCCCGCGTGCGCTACTGGGTCGCCGACATCCCGTTCAAGGGCCCCGAGCCCGCGTCGGTGCCCGGCCTGCTGCAGGTGCAGCGCATCGACGGCCTGCACCACTACGTGGTGATCGACCAGGACGAGGGCTTCGCCGAGTTCCTGAAGGCGCAGGGCGCCCGCAGCGTGCGCAGCATGCCGGTCGGCCTGGACCGGGCCGTGAACGGCTTCCTGGCCAAGAACCACATCGCCCCGGCGGCCTGAGGAGCCCGACATGACCGACCTGTTCAAGAACGAACTGCTGCGCTTCCGCGCCTGGGCCGTCGCGGCGCTGGTGGTGCACCTGGCGGTGCTGGGCTTCTTCGGCCGCATGGTCGACCCGCTGCAGCAGCCGACCCTGGTCTACCAGGTCGTGGCCGTGGTCTACGGCGCGCTTGGCCTGCTGCTGGGGCTGTACCAGATGGGCAGCTACCGTCGGCCCAGCACCTGGCTCTACCTGCTGCACCGGCCGCTGCCGCCGACGCGCATCGCGCTGGCGCTGGCGGCGGCCGCGGCCGCGGTGCTGCTGCTGGCGATCGCGCTGCCGGTGCTGGCGCTGGTCGCCGGCCAGCTCGCGCTGAGCGCGCGCGTGGTGGATGCGCGGCACTGGCTGCTGCCGCTGTCGGCGGTGCTGGTCGCCGTCATCGGCTATCTCGCCGGCGCCAACGCGATGCTGGCGCCGCGCCGGCGCGCGGCCTTCGTGCTGGCGCTGCCCCTGCTGCTGTTCGCCGCGGGCGGCAGCGGCCTGGCGGCGATCGGCGCGCAGCTGGCGGTGCTGGCCTGGCTGGCGCTGCTGATGCGCGCCCAGTTCAAGGCCGATCTCTCGAGCCTGCCCGGCACCGGCCTGCAGCAGGCGGTCGTCGCGTCGCCGCTGCTGGTCGGCGCGTATGGCCTGCTGGTGATGGCGAGCCTGGGTTACCAGCTGGCCTGGATGATGGTGGGCTCGCATCCGCTCAACAGCGCGCCGCCGCCGGGCGGTTTCCTCGCGGCCAGTCGCGCCGACGGCCAGGCGCGGGTGCTGGCCGGCGTCGCCGAAGCCGCGCATCCGCAGCTGGCGCTGTGGCGCGAGCAGGTGCGGCTTTCCGAAGTGCATGAGCTGGGCGTGCAGATCGAAGGGTTCCCGGTGCGTCACCAGCTCACCAATCCGGCGCCGCTGGAGTTCGACGACGAGGCGCGCCAGCTGCGCTGGATCTTCAGCCACGACACGCTGCGCTTCGTCGGCGTTTCCCTGCAGGACCGGCGCCGCGAAGGCGCGCTCGGGCTGGGCGCGGGCCAGGCGGCTTTCGCGCAGCCTATGCTGCCGGTGGGCGACGGCCTGATGGTGGCGCCGGACGGCATCTATGCCTACGACAGCGACTCCCGCGAAGTGTCCCGGCGCGTGCGGCTGCCGGCCGGCGAAACCCTGGCCAGCCTGCCGGCGCCGGCCGGCGAGTCGCAGGCGGTGCTGAGCGACCGCGCCCTCTATTTCTACGACGCGCGCGCCTTGGCCGAAGACCCAGCGCCGGAACCGACCGGCCGGCTGCCCCTGCCCGGTGCGATCGGCGACCTGGCCGACGTCGACGTGGTCGAACTTCTGGATGGCCACCTGGTGTCCTTCCTCTCCGGCCGCGCCAGCATCGACGGGCCGGGCCGCAGTTGGCAGGAAGTGTGGTGGCTGCGCGGGGACGGCAGCGCCGAGCGGATCGGTGGGCGCACGCTGGGCCAGGACTTCCCGCTGGCGCTGCGCCACTACGCCTGGTGGCTGTCGCCGCTGATGGCCGCGCTGCCGGCGGGACTGTCGTCACCGGAGCCGCTGCAGGTGCGGGAGCCGGTGACGAGGCCGATGTCCATGCGCTGGCTGGCGATGGGCACGTTGCTGGTTTCGGCGCTGGCCGCGCTGTGGCTGCTGCGCGCGCGCCGTGGGCTGACGCGCGGGCAGCGCCTGGCCTGGGGCCTGGCCTGCGCCGCGCTGGGTCCACCGGCCGTGGTGGCGCTGTGGCTGCAGCACCCGCCGATCGACGCGCCCGAACCGGCGCCGGCGCCCGCCGCCACGCCTTCATTCGCCTGAGTTCCGTCCCGTCCGCGTCCGGACGCGGGCCCATGAAAGCGGCGATCGTCGCCGCGCCAAGGAGTTGATCATGACTGCCTTCTTCCGGCGGTGCGTGCGGTGCTGCGCCCTGGTTTGCGCGCTCGCCGTGTTTCCCGGCCATGCGACCGGGCTGCGGGATGCCGTCGCGGAGGCGCGATCGCAGGCGGCGCCCGCGGCGCTGCCGCGCAGCGCCTTCCTGCGTTCCGGCAACCTGGCCGCGGCGCGGCTGGCACCCGCCGGCGGCCATGTCGCGGTCCTGCGCGAGGAAGCCGGACGCCGGAGCCTGTGGCTGCTGGCGCCGGGCGAAACCCGCGCGAAGCGGCTGCTGGCGCGCACCGGCGGCGACAGCCTGCTGTGGTCGCGCGATGGCCGCTGGCTGTTCCTGCCCTCGGCGGAACACGTGGACGTGCTGGGCGTGGCTCCGGTGACCGCGGCACGCACGGTGGCGCGGCTGGACCCGCAGCGTCTGCACGAAGTGATCGGCGCCGATCCTTCGCGCGACGACGCGCTGCTGCTGCTGGAACAGACGCGCCGAAGCGCGCCGGTGCAGCGTTCGCGCCTGGTTCGCCTCGACGCGCAGGGCCGGCGCGAGGTGCTGCATGAAGACATCCGCCCGATCCTGGACGCCGCCCTGTCGCCGGACGGCAGTTCGCTGCGTCTGCGCGTGCTGGCGTCGGACCGGCACCTCGTACTCGCCCGCGAGGCCGACGGCCGGCTGCGCGAGCTGATGGCCTGCGTACAGCTCGAACGATGCCGCCTGCTCGCCGCCGGCGACGACGGCCACACCCTGCTGGCCTCCGACGCCGGCGCCGGATTCGTGCGCCTGCTTCGGCTGGAGCACGACGGCCGGACGCAGACGCTGCATTCGGATCCGCTCGAGCAAGCCGACCTGGCCGAGGCGGTGCTCGATCCCGCCACCGGCGAGCCGCTGGTGGCGATCTACCGCGGCACCGGCGCACGCCAGCTGGCCTTGTCGCCTTCGATGGAGGCGCCGCTGGCCACGCTGCAGGCGGCCCTGCCCGGACGCGCGCTGGACCTGCAGGTGTCCGCGGACGGCTGGCTGGTCGGCGAGAACGACAGCACGCTGGCCGCCACCCGCTGGCACCGCTACGACCCGCGCAGCGGCGTCCGCACGCCGGTGCTGGCCGACATCGGCGACACGGACCTTCCGGACGAGAAACTGCTGGCGCGCAAACATGCGATCAGCTGGGTGGCCTCCGACGGCATGCGGCTGCACGGTTACCTGGCGCTGCCGTCGGGGCGCGATCCGGCCACGGTGCCGCTGATCACCAGCGTGCACGGCGGGCCCTGGTCGCTGGCGGGGCCGGAGTATTCGGGGCTGACGCAGTTCTTCGTCAACCGCGGTTATGCGGTGTTCCTGCCGAACTTCCGCGGCTCCACCGGCCTGGGCCGCGACTACCTGCTCGCCGCGAACGGCGACTTCGGCGACGGCCGCGTACTGCGCGACATTGTCGAGGGCACGCGCTTCGTGCTCGACCAGGGCGTGGGCGATCCGCGCCGGGTGGCGATCCAGGGTGGGTCCTTCGGCGGTTATGCGGCCCTGCTCGCCGTCAGCCGGCATCCCGACCTGTTCCGGCTTGCGCTGGCGGCGGCGCCGCCGCCGGATTTCGGCTGGGCAGCGCGCTGGGCGATCACCGGCAGCGACCTGAGCCGCGCGCACGGCCTGCCGCTGGAGACGATGTTCCGGCTGTTGTCGGTGGACGTGGCCGATGCCGGACAGATGGCGACGCTGGCGGCGGAATCGCCCCTGGCGATGGCGGCGCGGCTGAGGCGGCCGGTGCTGGTGTTCGCCGGCGGCCGCGACGAGCGGGTGGCGATCCGCAGCGTCACCCACTACGCGGCGACGCTGCGCAACGCCGGCAAGGACGTCACCCTGTTCATCGAGCCGGACGCCGGGCATGCGCTGGACGCCGATCTCACCCGCGAGGCCTTCCTGTACCTGTCGGAATCGCTGCTGCACCGGCACCTGGGCGGGCCGGCACCGGCGCCGCCATCTGCGGCCTTGCGCGCGCATCTGCGGCGGCATGTACTGCTGCCGCGCGCGGCAGGCAACGGCGCGGGCGTCGCGCCCTGAGGCGGTGGCTCAGTCGCGCGCGTCCCTCGCCCGCGACCGCTCAATCAGCTCCAGAAGATGGTCCACTGGGACGCTGCGGACATCCACGATGGTGATCCAATGGAACCTGGCTGTGTATCGGGAGTCGGCCTGGTGAAT
>CAMLKR010000075.1 GCA_946480565.1 uncultured Arenimonas sp.
GGATGATGGCCATCATCACCAGGCCCGGCACGATGAAGTCCATGTACGAGATGCCATCCATGGTGCCGATGCGGCTGCCGATCAGGTTGCCGAAGATCAGGAAGTACAGGGTCATCGTGATCGCCGGCGGCACCAGGGTCTGGCCCCAGATGCGCAGGATGCGCGAGACCTCGCGGCGGGCGATGGTGCGGATCGCGGTCAGGTTCTGGCTCATGCCCTGGCCTCCTTGGCCGGCACCACTTCCGGTTGGCCGGTCAGGCGCACGAACAGTTCCTCGAGCCGGTTGGACTTGGTGCGCATCGAACGCACGCGGATGCCGGCCTCGCCCAGCGCCGCGAACACGCGGTTGAGGTCCATCTCGCGCGGCATCTCGACGTCGAGGGTGTGGTCGTCCTCGGCCATCAGGGTGATGCCGGCGATGGCCGGCAGCGTCGCCGGCAGGCGGCCGTCGATGTCGAACAGGAAGCCTTCCACGTCGAGCTTGGCCAGCAGCGCCTTCATCGGACCCTGCTCGATGATGCGGCCGCGGTCGATGATGGCCAGGTTGCGGCACAGGCTCTCCGCTTCCTCCAGGTAATGCGTGGTGAGGATGACCGTGGTGCCGGCCGCGTTCACTTCCTTCAGCGTCTTCCACATGCCGCGGCGGATCTCGATGTCGACGCCGGCGGTGGGTTCGTCCAGGATCAGCAGGCGCGGGCGGGTCATCATCGCCCGGGCGATCATCAGCCTCCTCTTCATGCCGCCCGACAGCGTGCGCGACATCGTGCGCGCCTTCTCCCACAGCTGCGCCTTCTTCAACTCTTCCTCCGCGCGCTGCTCGGCTTCGGCACGCGGGATGCCGTAGAAGCCGGCGTAGTTCACGCAGATGTCGAAGGGCTGCTCGAACATGTTGAAGTTGATCTCCTGCGGCACCAGGCCGACCTGGCGCATGGCCTCGGAGCGGTTGGCGTGAAGATCGATGCCGAAGACCTTCACGTCGCCCGAGGTCTTGTTCACCAGCGAACTGACGATGCCGATCAGGGTGGACTTGCCGGCGCCGTTGGGGCCCAGCAGCGCGTAGAAATCGCCGGGCGCGACGGTGAGCGAGATGCCCTTCAGGGCCTCGACGCCGGTGGCGTAGGTCTTGCGGAGGTCGCTGACCTCCAGTGCGGGATGGCTTTGCATGGGGCTCCTGGACCGCACCGGCGCTGCGCCGGGGGTCTGCGGGGGCTTATTATAGGGGCCTTGCCGCCCCGGCCCCCGGGAGCGCGGCGGTACAGAGTTTCCCATTCCCGGAGTTTCCGCTTGGCCATCGTGCACTTCCCGCTCCGCCTGGTTGGCAGCCGCATGCTCGCGCCCACCGTCCGCCACCTCGCCTTCGCGCGCGACGACGGCCAGCCGCTGGACTTCATCCCGGGGCAGTTCGTGCAGGTGCACTTCAACTATCCCGACGGCACGCCGACCAAGCGCAGCTATTCGCTGGCGACCATGCACGACCATGCGCTGGCCCCGGGCGAGACGGTCGAGATCGCGGTGAGCTATGTCGCCGGCGGCGCCGCCACGGCGCTGTTCGAAGCCCTGGACGAAGGCCAGCAGATCCAGGCCAGCGGGCCCTACGGCCGCTTCTGCCTGATGCCGGGCGACACCAACCGGCGTTACCTGCTGATCGGCACCGGCACCGGCGTCACGCCCTACCGCGCGATGCTGCCGACCCTGCACGCCCTGATCCAGGAGCGCGGCGTCGAGGTGGTGCTGCTGTTCGGCTGCCGCACGCCGGCCGAGCTGCTGTACGGCGAAGACTTCTATGCCTTCGCCGAAGGCCACCCGAATTTCCGCTTCGTGCCCTGCTTCAGCCGCGAACTGCCGGAGAATCCCCATCCGGACGTGCGCAAGGGCTACGTGCAGGACGTGCTGGCGGAGTTCGCGCCCTCGGCCGAAGGCGACATCGCCTACCTGTGCGGCAACCCGAACATGGTGGACGCCTGCTTCGAGGCGCTGAAGACGGCCGGCCTGCCGGTGCCGCACATCCGCCGCGAGAAGTACGTCAGCAGCAAATAGCCGCGGCGCTGGCCCACCAGGCGGCAGCCGCGCGGCCGTCCCCTTTGTCACGTTTCGGCACCCCGGTTCGTCTGTCATCCTGACGGCCGCTTTGGCCTAGCCATGGGGATGCCATGAAACCGCTGTTGTTGCCTTTTGCCCTCGCCGCCGCGCTGGCCTCGTCGCCCGCCGCCGCGCGCACCCTGGGCAGCCTGGAGTTCACGCCCTGCGAGCTTTCGCAGCCCGGCACCGGCGCTACCTCGCGCGCCGAATGCGCGGTGCTCGAAGTCCCCGAGGATCCCGCCAAGCCCGATGGCCGCAAGCTGTCCCTGAAGGTCGGCCTGGTCGCTTCGCGCGCCGCCGAACCGCAGCCCGACCCGGTGATCTTCTTCGCCGGCGGCCCCGGCCAGTCGGCCACCGAGAGTTATGCCGGAATGGCCGGCGCCTTCGCCCGGCTGCGCGACAAGCGCCACCTGATCTTCGTCGACCAGCGCGGCACCGGCGGTTCGCATCGCCTGGCCTGCCGTTTCCCCGAAGACCTGTCGGCGTCGCTGGCCACCGACCCGGCGACGCAGACCCAGCTGGCGAAAGACTGCCTGGCGACGCTGGACGCCGACGTGGCGATGTACACCACCACCGTGGCCGCCGGCGACATCGAAGCCCTGCGCCAGGCCATCGGTGCACCCAAGCTCAATCTCTACGGCGGTTCCTACGGCACGCGCATGGCGCAGGAGTACGCGCGCCAGCATCCCGAGGCCGTGCGCAGCCTGATCCTGGACGGCGTGGTGCCGCCGGAGCTGGCCCTGGGCAGCGAACACAGCATCAACCTCGAGGCCGCACTGAAGGCCATCCTCGGCCGCTGCGCAGAGCAGCCCGCCTGTGCCAAGGCTTTCGGCGACCCCTACCGCCGCCTCTACGCGCTGCGCGACCAGGCGCGCGCGGCGCCGGTACCGGTGTCGCTGCGCGACCCGCTGACGCACCAGCCGCGCGACCTGGCCTTGGATGAATCGGCGGTGGCCGTCATCGCCCGCCTGTTCGCCTACGGCCCCGAGACCGCAGCGCTGATGCCGCTGCTGGTGGACGAGGCGCTCAAGGGTCGGCCGGAGTCGCTGGTGGCGCAGGCCGCCCTGGTCTACGACTCGCTAAGCGGCATGATCAACCACGGCATGCAGCTGTCGGTGATCTGCGCCGAGGACGCCGCGCGCCTGGGCAACCGCGACGAGGATGCCGACCTGATCCTGGGCAATGCCATCGTCGGCGTCACCCTGAACCAGTGCGCCGTATGGCCGAAGGGCCCGGTGTCGAAAGACTTCAACCAGCCCTTGAAGACCGATACGCCGGTGCTGCTGCTCTCGGGCGAGTTCGACCCGGTGACGCCGCCGCGCTACGGCGAGCAGGTGCTGGCCTCGCTGTCGAAGGCGCGGCATCTGGTCGGCAAGGGCCAGGGCCACATCCTGCTGCCGCGCGGCTGCACGCCGCGGCTGGCGGCGGAGTTCGTCGACAAGCTCGATCCCGAGGGCCTGGACGCCAGCTGCCTGGATTCGCTGGGCGCCACGCCCTTCTTCATCAACTACAACGGAGCCGAGCCATGATCGAGGTCCGCGACCTGCACAAGGCCTTCGGCACCGTGAAGGCGGTCGACGGCGTCAGCTTCTCCGCCGCCGACGGCCAGATCACCGGTCTGCTCGGCCCCAACGGCGCCGGCAAGACCACGTCGCTGCGCATGCTCTACACGCTGATGAAACCCGACCGCGGCCAGGTGCTGGTGGACGGCATCGACGCCACCATCGACCCGACCGGCGTGCGCCGCCGGCTGGGCGTGCTGCCGGATTCGCGCGGCCTGTACAAGCGACTCAGCAGCCGCGAGAACATCAGGTACTTCGGCCGCCTGCACGGCCTGGACGACGCGCTGATCGCGCAGCGCACCGAGGCGCTGAGCAAGGCGCTGGAGATGGGCGACATCATCGACCGCCGCACCGAAGGCTTTTCGCAGGGCCAGCGGGTGAAGACCGCGATCGCCCGCGCCCTGGTGCACGACCCGCGCAACGTGATCCTGGACGAGCCGACCAACGGCCTGGACGTGATGGCGACGCGGGCCATGCGGCGCTTCCTGCTGCAGCTCAAGGCCGAGGGCCGCTGCGTGCTGTTCTCCAGCCACATCATGCAGGAGGTGGCGGCGCTGTGCGACCGCATCGTCATCATCGCCCGCGGCCAGGTGGTGGCCGAAGGCACGGCGGACGAGCTGCGCGCGATGACCGGCGAAAGCAACCTCGAGGACGCCTTCGTCAAGGCGATCGGCACCGAAGAAGGACTGATGGCATGAACGCGGCCTGGACTGTATTCCTGAAGGAAGTCACCGAGAACCTGCGCGACCGCAAGACCGTGGTGAACGCGCTGGTGATGGGTCCGCTGCTGGGCCCGGTGTTCTTCGCGATGATGATGGGCTTCATCATCACCAAGCAGCTGAGCAATGCCGAGAAGCCGCTCGAGGTGCCGGTGGTGGGCGCCGAGCACGCGCCCAACCTGGTCGACTGGCTGGAGCGGCAGGCGGTGGTGGTGCAGCCGGCGCCGGCCGATGCCGCCGCGGCGATACGGGCCCGCGACGCCAAGGTGGTGCTGAGCATTCCCGCCAGCTTCGACACGCACTGGCGCGCCGGCGAGACGGCCCAGGTGGAGCTGCTGTTCGACAGCTCCGACCAGGACAGCCGGGCGCCGGTGGCGCGGCTTTCCGGCCTGCTGGAAGGCTACGCGCGCCAGACATCGGCGCTGCGCGTGTCGGCGCGCGGCCTGCACCCGGCGATCCTGTCGCCGGTGGTGGTGGCCGAACGCGACCTGGCCAGCACCCAGCAGCGTGCCGGCCAGCTGCTCAGCTTCCTGCCCTACCTGCTGGTGCTGGGCGCCTTCCTGGGCGGCATGTACCTGGCCATCGACACCACCGCCGGCGAACGCGAGCGGCAGTCGCTGGAACCGCTGCTGGCCAACCCGGCCACCCGCGCGCAGATCGTGCTGGGCAAGCTCGGCGCCACCTTCGGCTTCGCGATGGTGAGCATGATGCTGAGCCTGGTGATGTTCGCGATCGCCTTCCAGTACATCCCGCTCGACCGGCTGGGCATGAAGGTCGACTTCGGACTTGGCCTGATCCTGCGCGCCGGCCTGTTGATGGTGCCGCTGGTGATGGTGTTCGCGGCCCTGCAGACGATCGTCGCGGCCTACGCCAAGAGCTATCGCGAGGCCCAGACCTACCTGTCGCTGCTGATGCTGCTGCCGATGCTGCCGTCGGTGATCCTGATGATCAACCCGATGAAGGCCGAGACCTGGATGGCCGCGGTGCCGCTGCTGTCGCAGAACGTGCTGATCATGGAGCTGGCGCGCGGCGAGGTGGTCGAGCTGGCGCGCTTCGCACTGAGCTTCGGCGCCAGCCTGGTGCTGGCGGGGGCGCTGGTCTGGGTCGCGGTGCGGATCTATCACCGCGAACAGCTGGCCGTTTCGGCGTAATCCGCGGTACCTCAAGGCAAGAAAAAGGCCCGGCAATGCCGGGCCTTTTTTCTGCGCAGCAAAACTTCCGGCTTACGGGCGGAAAGTGAAGGTGCGCGTGAGCGTCGCCGGCGCATCCATGGGCTCGAACTGCCAGCCCCGCACGGTCTGGATGACCTCGCGGTCGAACTCGCCGCGCGGCTGGGCGCGCACGATGCGGACGTTCGAGACGCTGCCGTCGGCGGCGATGCTGATCTCGACCGTCACTTCACCGGTGATGCCGGCGCGGGCCGCGGCGCGGGGATACGGCGGCTGCGGGGTGCGCACGCCGACCGGCGTGCTGGCGCGCGGCGCCGGAGCCGGGGTGGTGGCGACCGGGGCCGGGGTCGGCTGGGTCGCGGGCGGCGGCGTGGTCGGCTGGGTCGCGGCCGGCTGCGGCTCCGGCTGGGTCGGGGCGGGCGTCGGGGTGGCCGGCGCGGCGGCGGCGGCGGCCGCTTCGGCGGCGGCACGCTGGGCGGCGGCCTCGGCGTCGCGCTGGCGCTGCTCTTCGCGGGCCAGTTCCTGGGCGGCGCGGTCGGCGGCGCCGGCCTGGCCCTTGGCGATGGAGTCCTTGATGCGCGGCAGCGCCGGCGCCTGGGCGTCGGTCTTCTCGATCAGGGCGCGCAGGCGCTCGGCTTCGGTGAAGTCCTCGCGGCCGATGGCCTGTTCGGCGGCGATGATGGCATAGGGCATCAGGTCGATCAGGGCGCTTTCGGCCGAGGCGTCGGGCTTGTCGCTCTTCTCGCGCAGGGCCAGGTAGTACTCCATGGCGTTGTCGCCGGCCGGCGCGTACAGGCGCTGTTCGCGCAGGGCCTGGCTGCCGCGGCTGCGCAGCTCGTCCGGGCTGAGGGCGGCGAGCGCGGCCTGGGCGGCCTGGGCGGCTTCCTGCGCCGCGACTTCCTCGGCGGACGGACCGGCCGGCTGGGCCGGCGCGGCGGCCTGCTGGCCTTCGGCCGGGGCGGGCTCGTCCTTGGAACAGGCCGCCAGGCCCAGGCCGAGGGCGAGGGCGATGCCCCAGCGCAGGGCGCGGGTGGAGGAGGTGGTCGCAGCGATCATGGCTTTCCCCTGGAAAAATATGAACAAAACATGACCTTCAGCACATAAGACTTTGGCCGGTTTGTCAAGGCGCCCGCGTTGCGAAGCGCCAAGCAGGCCACAGAATAGGCCGATATCGAAGCGGCTGCCCGGCTGCGCATCGCGTAAGCTCCCGCCATCACCGTGATCCCGGGGGGAGATCGCCTTGAAGACCGTTCGCCTGGGCCTGTTGGCCCTTGTTGTCCTGCTGTCGGCGGCCTGCGCCGGGTCGGCGCAGAAGGCCGCCGCCCCGGAGCCGATGCCCGCACCGGTGGTCGCGCCGCCGCCGCCGCCGCCGCCGCCGCCGCCCCCGTCCCCACCGCCTCCTCCGGCCCCGGCCCCAGCGCCGGCACCGCCGGCCTCAGCGGCCCCGGAAGGCTTCAACGCGCCCCCGAAGTCGGTCCCGGCCCCCGCCGGCGATGCGACCGCGCGGGAGATCGCGCGGATGGAAGCGGAAATGGCGAGGCAGCGCGCCGCCCGCGACGCGGAAGACCAGGCCGCCCAGCGCGAGGCGTCCGACGACGCGCGCCGCGAAGCCGCCCGGGCAAGCGCCGCACGCCGACCGGCGGCCGCCCGGCCGGCCGCCGCGGCACGCCCGCGCCCCCTGCCCGCCGGCCGCAAGCCGCAGCCGGCCCGTCCGCCGGTCGACCCCGAAAAGAACTACGCGACCATGCGCGTGTTCTACGCGACCGACCGCGCCGCGGCCGCCGATTTCGCCAACCTGCCGCCGGCCGAACGTTACGGTGGCGCCCGCGGCAAGCTCGACTACGGCCTGGCCGAGGTCAGCATCCCGCGTGAACACAGGCCGGGCATCCTGGAGTCGCCGTCCGTCTGGCGGCTGGAGTTCCGCGAGGACCCGTCGCGGCACGTGGTGCTGATGTCGGTGACCCGGCGCAGCGGGCCGCTGTTCTTCCAGGAACTCTCGGCCCGGGTGGCGAACTCCGGGGGCCGCAACGCCTTCCTGTTCGTACACGGCTACAACGTCAGCTTCGCCGACGCGGCGCGGCGCACCGCGCAGATGGCCTACGACCTGTCCTTCGACGGCGCGCCGGTGTTCTACAGCTGGCCCTCGCAGGCCTCGCTGGCCGGCTACACCATCGACGAATCCAACATCGAGTGGTCGACCGCGCACATCAAGCAGTTCCTGGTCGACTTCGCCGAGAAGTCCAAAGCCGAGAACCTGTACCTGATCGCGCACAGCATGGGCAACCGCGGACTGACCCGCGCGCTGCAGACGCTGATGCTGGAGCGGCCGGACCTGCGCGGGCGTTTCCGCGAGATCATCCTGGCCGCGCCGGACGTGGACGCCGAAGTCTTCCGCCGCGACCTCGTCCCGGCCCTGCGCCAGGCGGGGCAGCGCGTGACGCTGTACGCCTCGTCCAACGACCTGGCGCTGAAGGCCTCGAAGGAAGTGCACGGTTACGCCCGCGCCGGCGACAGCGGCGACGGCCTGGTGGTGCTGCCGGGCCTGGAGACCATCGACGCCTCGGGCGTGGACGAGAGCATCCTGGCCCACTCCTATTTCGTCGAATCCAAGCCGGTGATCCGCGACATCCTCAACCTGCTGCGGCACAGCCTGCCGGCGGGCCGGCGCGAGGGTCTGGTCGGCGAGAAGGGCGAACGCGGTCCGTTCTGGCGGTTCCGGGCGCCGGAAACACCCTGATCCGCGCTATTTGCCGATGCAGAAGCTGCTGAAGATCCGGCCCAGCAGCATCTCGGCGTCGACGCGGCCGGTGATTTCGCCCAGCGCGTCCTGGGCCTGGCGCAGTTCTTCGGCGGCGAGTTCGCCGGCGCCGTGGTGCAGCTGGGTGGCGGCGCGCTGCAGCCAGTCGGCGGCGCGGTCCAGCGCCTCGAGGTGACGGGCGCGGGCGCTGAACGCGCCCTCGCTGCCCTCGCCCTGGCCGGCCGCTTCGCGCAGCTCGCGGCGCAGCGCGTCCAGGCCGTCGCCGGTCTGGGCCGACAGCCACAGGTGGCGGCCGTCGCGGCGTTGTTCCGTGCCGGCGGCGTGTCCGCTGAGGTCGTTCTTGTTGTGCAGCCACAGCACCGGTACGCCATCGGGCAGGGGCAGGGGTTCCGCTTCCGCGCGGCTGTCGTCGAGCACGGCCAGCACCAGGTCGGCGCGCGCGAGCTCGGCGCGGGCGCGGCGGATGCCCTCCTGCTCCACCCGCTCCGGCGTGTCGCGCAGCCCGGCGGTATCGACCAGGGTGATCTCGATGCCGTCGACGACGATGCGTTCGCGCAGGAGGTCGCGGGTGGTGCCGGCGATGTCGGTAACGATGGCGCGCTCTTCGCCCGCCAGCGCATTGAGCAGCGAGGACTTGCCGGCATTGGGCGCGCCGGCGATGACCACGTGCAGGCCGTCCACCAGGCGCTTGCCGCGCTCGGCGGCGGCGCGCAGGGCCGCCAGTTCGCCGGCGACCGACTGCAGGCGTTCGCGCAGTTCCGGGGCGGCCAGGAAGTCCACTTCTTCTTCCGGGAAATCCAGCGCGGCTTCGATCCAGACCCGCAGCGCGGTCAGGCCCTCGACCACCGCGTCGACGCGCCGCGAGAATTCGCCCTCCAGCGACCGCCGCGCGGCGCGCGCCGCCGCTTCGCTGCCGGCGCTGACCAGGTCGGCCACCGCTTCGGCCTGGGCCAGGTCCAGCCGTCCCTCCAGGAAGGCACGCTCGGTGAACTCGCCAGGCCGCGCGGCGCGGGCGCCGAGGTCGAGGCAGCGGCGCAGCAACCGCGCCAGCAGCACCGGGCTGCCGTGGCCCTGCAGTTCCAGCACGTCTTCGCCGGTATAGGAGTGTGGCGCCGGGAAGTGGATCAGCAGGCCATCATCGATCAGGCCGCCGTCGCCGTCGCGGAAGCGCAGGTAGTGCGCATGGCGCGGCTGCGGCGCACGGCCGAGCAGGGTCGCGGCGATCGCGCGGCAGCCCGGTCCGCTGAGCCGCACGATGCCGACGCCGGCGGCTCCCGCGGCGGTGGCGATGGCGGCGATGGTGTCGCGTTGGCCCATGGCGGAATGGTGGCAGAAAAGCCAAATGCATTGGACAGGGATGAACGCGGATAAACGCGGATGAAGCCTTGAAGCTGGAAACGAAGAAGGGGTCGCGGTATGCCCGCGACCCCTTCCTGTCCTGCCTTATCCGCTCTTATCCGCGTCGATCCGCGTCAAGAAGCATTATTTGGCCGCCGCAGTAGCTTCCGGCTTCTCGCCATGGCGCTTGGTGATCACCCACTGCTGCAGCAGGCCCAGGATGCCGTTGGTGCACCAGTACAGCACCAGGCCGGACGGGAAGAAGGCCATCATCACGCCGAACACCAGCGGCATGAACTGCATCATCT
>CAMLKR010000076.1 GCA_946480565.1 uncultured Arenimonas sp.
GCGCCCATCGTCAACTACACCGCCCGCGCCCAGCGCCGCATCGACCTGCCGGTGGGCATCGGTTACGATGATGACCTTGGCCGCGCGCGCAGCGTGCTGCTGGACCTCGCGAAGGCCCATCCGAAGGTGCTGGCGGAGCCGGCGCCGGACGTCCTGGTCAGCGACCTGGGCGAAAGCAGCGTCAACCTGGTGCTGCGCGCCTGGGTGGACACGCCCGAGTTCGTGACCACGCGCAGCGAACTGACCGAGGCCATCACCGTCGGCTTCGCACGGGCCGGTGTCTCCATCCCCTACCCGCAGCGCAGCCTGCACGTCTACCACCACGACGCCGACGGCCGGCCGCTGCCTCAGGTCACCGCCGCGGTGGACGACCCCGACCGGGGCTGAGGGCGCCGCTTCCGCGACGACGCGCACGGTTCCGCGGACCGGGGTGACGGGTCGCGAGCACGGCGGGCATACTGCGCCCATCGCGTGGCCACCGGGGGTGCAGTGGGCGGACGGACGACGTGGCGGTGGGGCGCGCTCGCGATCGCGGGCGTCCTGGCGGCGGGTCCGGCCCCGGCCGGCGAGAACCGCATTCCCTTCCTCAGCCTCGAGCGCTACGGGCTCGACCAGGGGCTGTCGCAGCTTTCCGTGACCTCGATGGTCGAGGACGACGCCGGCTTCCTCTGGGTCGGCACCCAGGAAGGACTGAACCGTTTCGACGGCCAGCGTTTTGTCGCGCACCGCCGCCAGGCGGGCGCCGCCGGCACCGGGCTGTCGAGCAGCAGCATCGACGCCCTCGCCTTCGACGCCGCGCGTTCCCGCCTCTGGATCGGCACCAACGACGCCGGTCTGGACGTGATGGACCTGCGCACCGGCGGACACCATCGCATCGGCGCGGACCAGGGACTCACGGACGCCGCGGTCGCCCGCGTGCTGCCCGACGCGGAAGGCGGCGCCTGGCTGGGCACCGACCGCGGCCTGTTCCACGTCGATGCCGGCGTGGCGAAGGCCCGGCGCCTGGGCGGCACGGCCGCCGTGGTCGGACTGCAGGCCACGGCGGACGGCGCGGGATTCGCGCTGGATGCCACCTGCGGACTCTGGCGCCTCGGCCCGACGCGGCGCGAGCGCGTCGCGCTCGAGGTGACGCCCGAGGCCGCCTGCGTCGCGCTGCAGTCCGACGGCGACAGCCTGTGGCTGGCCAGCGCGTCCGGCGAGGTCCAGCGGGTGTCGGTCGCAGGCCGCCTGCTGCGGCGCCTGCCGCCGGCCGCCCCGCGCGGGCCCGGCGCGGAGCTGACGGCGATGCTGCTGCGCGCAGGCGGCGAACTGCTGCTGGGCCACGCCGACGGTTCCCTGCTGCGCCTGGACCCGGAAGACGAACAGCCGCCGCAGTGGCTGGACTTCGACCAGCCGCCGGGAAGCGCGATCCAGTCACTCCACGAATCCCGCGCCGGCGTGCTGTGGCTGGGCAGCCACACCCGCGGCCTGTTCCGCGCCCGGCCGCTGTCGGCGGCGGTGCGGCGCGAGCGCATGGCCGATGCGGACATCGCGGCCTGGCCTGCGCGCAGCGTGCGATCCTTCTGGCGAGCCGAGGGCCTGGACCTGGTCGGCACCGACCTCGGGCTGGCGGTGCGCAGCGCACCGGAACGTGCATGGCGAACGCTGCCGGCGATCGGAGCGACCTCGGTCCGCGCGATCGTTTCCGACGGCGGAGGCGGCTGGTGGGTGGGCACCCATCGGGGTCTCTGGCGGCTGGACGCCGCGCTGACGGCGACGCCGGTGCCCGGGCTCCCCGACGCCCGCGTCACCGACCTGCTGGTCGAAGGGGATGAACTGTGGGTGGCGACCCGGGGCGGCCTGGCCCGGTTCCGGAACGGCGTGGCGCTGGCCGAGGGCGTGCCAGCCGCACTGTCCGGCGTCTTCCTCACCAGCCTGATGCGCGACGACCTCGGTCGGCTGTGGATCGGCAGCAACGATCGCGGCCTGTTCCGGCTCGGCGCCGACGGCACGTTCGAGAACCTGAGCCCCGGCAACGGCAGGCTTCCGCACAACTCGGTCTGGTCGCTGCATGCCGATTCGGGCTCGTACTGGGTCGGCACCTTCTCCGGCGGCCTGCTGCGCCTGGACCGCGAGGGCGACGGCATCCACCACTACACGATGCGCGACGGCCTGGCGAACGACGTCATCTACCGCATCCTTCCGGATTCCCTCGGCCGCCTCTGGCTCAGCACCAACAATGGTCTGAGCGTCATCGACCCCTACGAGGGCGGCGTGCAGTCGCTGGGCCAGGGCGACGGGCTCCGCAACCGCGAATACAACAGCGGGGCCGGTTTCGTGGACCCGCAGGGCCTGCTGTATTTCGGCGGCACCGAAGGCCTGGACACCATCGACCCGCAGGCGCTGGAACTGGACAGCGCCCCGGCGACGCCGCTGCTTGCGGGGCTGGAGGTGGTGGGCCAGCGCGGAGGCCGCGAGCTGGGCAAGCCGGGACGCCGGTTCGACACGCTCTACACCGACCGGGTGGAGCTGTCGCCGGCCGACGCGGTGCTGGCCCTGGACCTGGTGGCGCTCGATTTCACCGCGCCCGATGCGGCGCGTCTGCGTTACCGCCTGGCCGGCGTGCACGACGACTGGGTGCAGACGCGCGGCCCGCAAGCCGACCTGATGCTCAGCCACCTGGCGCCCGGGGCCTATCTTCTGGAAATCTCCGCCGCCGGTCGCGACGGCCGTTTCGGACCGTCGCGCCGCGTGCTGATCAACATGCCGCCGCCGGCCTGGCGGCATCCGCTGGCCTACGCCGGTTATGCGCTGCTGGCGGTGGCGGGCGTCGGCTGGCTGGCGCGGCGGGCGCGCGGGAGGGTGCAGGAACGCGAGGCGCGCATCGCCCTGCTCGACCGGATCGTGGCCGAGCGCACGGCGGAACTGGAGGCGGCCAACCACAAGCTCCAGCTCAGCAACCGCGAGCTGGACCACGCGACCCGCACCGATCCGCTGACGCGCGTCTCCAACCGCCGCGACATCCAGCAGTGGCTGGCGCGGGAAGGCCGCCAGATCCTCGACAGCAGCACGGCTTCGGCCTCCGGCCACGGCGGCCTGGTGTTCTTCATGATCGACATCGACGACTTCAAGCGCGTCAACGACAATCACGGCCACCATGCCGGCGATGAAGTGCTGGTGAGCTTCGCGGCGCGCCTGGGCCACCTGAGCCGGAGCCAGGACGTGGTGGTGCGCTGGGGCGGCGAGGAGTTCCTGTGGATCCTGCGCGACCTGCCGGTACGGGACGCGGCGGCGGTCGCCGAACGTGCGCGCCGGGCGATCTGCGACACCCCCTTCCTGCTCTCTTCCGGCCAGCACCTGGCGGTCACCTGCTCGATCGGTTTCGCGCCATGGCCCTTCAGCCCGGCCTGCCCGGCGATCGGCGATTGGGAGCAAAGCGTCGAACTGGCCGACCGCGCGCTTTACGCCGCCAAGGCGGGCGGCAAGAACGCCTGGGTGGGCCTGCTGCCCGGCCCGGCGGCCGACCGGACCACTGTGCAGGCACTGCTGGCCGGCGCCGCGCCGGAACGGCTGGCCGAGGGCGCCGTGCGGGTGCCGCACTCCACGCCCAAGACCCCGGACTTCGAGCCGCGCTGATCAGCCCGCGACGCGGTTGCGGCCGGCGTGTTTGGCCTCGTAGAGGCGCTGGTCGGCGCGCGACACCAGCCGTTCGTGGTGCGACAGGCCGGTGCGTTCGGCCAGGCCGATGCTGGCGGTGATCCTCAGGCCCGGCGCGAAGTCGCTGCAGTCGATGGCCTCGATGGCCTGGCGCAGGTTCTCGGCCTGCTGCATCGCCTCGGTCATCGCGGTCTGCGGGAACAGCAGGGCGAATTCCTCGCCGCCCCAGCGCGCCACCCGCTCGTCGCCGCGCCAGCGGCCGACCGTGCCGCGGCCGATCTCGGCCTGCATCACCTTCGCGACCCGGCGCAGGGCCTCGTCGCCGACATCGTGCGAGAAACCGTCGTTGATGCGCTTGAAGTGGTCGATGTCGAGCAGGCCGAAGCTCAGCGGCCGGTCGTTGAGCACGGCGTCCTGGTAGGCCGCGGCCAAAGTCTCGTCCATGCTGCGGCGGTTCGGCAGGCCGGTCAGGGCGTCGGTGCGCGAGAGCTGCTCGAAGATCTCGCTCTGCTTGCGGATCGTTTCGTTCTTCTGCTCCAGCTCGGTGTTCTTCTCGCTCAGGGCGCGGGTGCGGTCCTCGACCACGCGGCTGAGCTGGGCCTCGCGCGCCTTGAGCTGGCGGACCCGGGCCCGGTAGAGGCCGTAGAGGAACAGCGCCAGGGTCGCGCCGGCGACCGGCAGGAACCAGGGGCGCTGGTACAGGCGCGGCTGGATCTCGAAGTTCACCGACGCGGTTTCCGGGCTCCAGCCGCTGCCGCGCTGGGCGGCGCTGACCTGGAAGCGGTACTGGCCCGGCGGCAGGTTCGTGTACTGGGCGTTTCGGCGCTGGTTGCGCTCGACCCAGCCGTTGTCGAAACCTTCCAGCCGGTAGCGGTAGCGGATCTGCTCGGGCGTGCGGTAGCTCAGGCTGACGTAGTCGAGCTCGAGCTTGCGGGTGCCGGGCGGCAGCACCAGGTTGCCGTTCGCGCTGGCGTTGCGGTCGTCCACCCGCAGGCCCTCGATGACCACCGGCGGCGGCGCGAGCTGGTAGCGCGGCAGCTGGTCGGGCTGCACCACCGACACGCCCTTGGCGGTGGCGACCCAGATGCTGCCATCGCGGGCGCGCAGCGCCGCCGGGCCGGCGCCGCCGTTGCACTGGGCGCTGCCCATGCCGTCGGGCTCGGCGAACTGCTGGTAGTCCAGCCGCTCCTGGCGGCCGTCGGCGACCGCCTCCATCTCGTCGCGGCGCACGTAGACGACGCCCGCGTTCGAGCTGAGCCAGAAATTGCCGTAACTGTCGACCACCACCTGGAAGATGGTGTCCACGGGCAGGCCGTGCGCCGCGCCGACGATGCGCAGCTCTTCGCCGCGCATGCGCACCACGCCGCGGTCGGTGGCGAACCAGACGGTGCCGTCCTCGTCCTCGTGCATGCCGAACACGTCCTGGGCCTGCTCCAGCGCGCTCAGGTCGTAGGCCGTGGCCTTGCCGTCGGTGATGCGGGCCGCGCCGTTGGTGGTGCCGACCCAGAGGTCGCCGCGCCGGGTCTCGAACAGGCTGAGGATGAAGTTGCGCGGCAGGCCGTCCTCTTCGCGCAATACGCTGGTTTCGCCGTCCTTGCGCCGCATCAGGCCCCGCGAGGTGCCGACCCACAGGGCGCCGTCGCGGCCGGACAACACCGCGCGCACCTGGTTCGAGGGCAGGCCGGTGGCGCTGTCGAGCCGTTCCCGCACCGCGCCGTCCTGCCAGCGGGCCAGGCCGGTCGAATAGGTGCCGACCCAGATGCTGTCGCCCTCCTCCGCCAGGCTGAGGATGGCGTCGCCCGAAAGCGCCTCGGTCTGTTCGATGGTCTCGTCCTGCCAGCGGTCCAGGCCGCGGCTGGTGCCGATCCAGATGCTGCCGTCCTTGCCCTGCAGCAGGGCGCGCACGTAGTCGTCGGACAGGCCGTGGTGGCTGTCGAGCGTGATGAAGGGCGTGTCGGCGAAGCGCAGCAGGCCGGCATTGGTGCCGACCCAGACGCTGCCCTCGCGGTCGGCGAACAGCGAGGCGACGCGGTTGTTGGGCAGGCCGGCGGCGGCGTCGAAGGACTCCAGCCCGCGTTCGCCCAGCCGCAGCAGGCCGCGGTTGACGGTGCCGATCCAGAGGCTGCCCTGGGCGTCGATCTGCAGGCTGGGGATGGCTTCGGCGGGAAAGTCCGGCGTCACCAGGCTGAAGCGCCCGCTCTTGCCGACGTACACGCCCTTTTCGGTGCCGACGTACAGGTCGCCATCCTCGGCTAGGGCCAGGCTGAAGGCGGAACCGTCGGGCAGGCCGGCCTCGACCGAAAAAGCCTGCACCCGGTCGCCCTCGATGCGCGCCACGCCCTCGCCGGTGGCGACCCAGACCGCACCGGCGCCGTCCTCCAGCAAGGCGAAGGTGTCGTCCGAGGGCAGGCCCTGGTCGGTACGGAAGTGGCTGGCCTTGCCGGCGTCGAGCCGGGTCACGCCGCGGCTTTCGGTGGCCACCCACAGCCGGCCGGCGTGGTCCTCGATCGCCGCCGCCAGTTCGTCCTGGCCCAGGCCCTCGGCGATGCCGAAGGTGGTCCATTCCTCGCCGCGCAGCACACTGACGCCGCCGCGCGAGGTCGCCACCACGAGGGCGCCGCTGGGGCCGACCCGCACCGACCGGATGCCGTTGTCGCGGATCTGGGGCACGTTCTGGCGGCCGAAGCTGCGGAACTCCTGGCCGTTGTAACGGACCACGCCCTCCCAGGTGGCGAACCAGAGGTAGCCCTCCGGCGTCTGGGCGATGCCGTTGACCTGGTTGTGCGGCAGGCCGTCGCGCGTGGTCCAGACCTCGCGGGCATAGGTGGCCAGGGATTTTTCCTCGAGCGCCGCCGACGGTATCGGCAGCATGGCCGCCAGCATCGCGAGGACCAGGATCAGGCGGGGCGTGAGCTTCATGCCGGGCACTCGTTGGGGCTCAGAGGCCGCCCAGTTTTCCCATGTGCTGGCGGTAGTGCGCCAGTTCCTTCACCGATTCGCGGATGTCCGAGAGCGCGGTGTGCGCACCGACCTTGGCCACGCCCGCCAGCACGCCCGGCGACCAGCGTCGCGCCAGTTCCTTCAGGGTGGAGACGTCGAGGTTGCGGTAGTGGAAATAGCGCTCCAGCCGCGGCATGTGCCGGACCAGGAAACGCCGGTCCTGGCAGATGGAGTTGCCGCAGATCGGCGACTTGCCGGCGGGCACCCAGTGCGCGAGGAACTCCACGGTCAGGGCTTCGGCCTGGGCCATCGTCACCTGGCTGGCGAGCACGCGCTGCCAGAGGCCGGAACGCGTGTGGGTGCCGCGGTTCCATTCGTCCATCGCCTCGAGCCGTTCCAGCGGATGGCGGATCGCCAGCTCGGGACCCTCGGCCAGCACGTTGAGCTGGCTGTCGGTGACCAGGGTGGCGATCTCCAGCACCGAGTCCGTGTCCGGATCGAGGCCGGTCATCTCCAGGTCGATCCAGATCAGGTTCTGCTCGTGGGCGGGCATGCGCGGCTGGCGGCGGTGGGGATGGCGGCATCATACTTCAGCGCCACCCCCGTCGAGCCCCGCCGTGAACCCGCAGGACGCCCTGGACCACTACCGCATCCTCACCTCGATGCTGGCCCCCGCCCTGCTGATGGCGGCCACCGGCTCGCTGCTGGTGTCGGCCAATGCGCGCCTGGCCCGGGTGGTGGACCGGCTGCGCGCCATCATCGCCCAGCTCGACGGTGGCGACGGCATGGACCGCGCCCAGCTCGAGGAACAGATCCAGCGCCATCGCCGCCGCGCCCACCTGGTGCTGCGCGCCTGCCTGATGCTCTACCTGGGACTGGGCGCCTTCGTCGGCACCAGCCTGGCCCTGGCGGTGGACGCCTTCGCCGGTTTCCGCCTGCCCTACCTGCCGACCGGCCTGGCCGTGGTCGGGGTGCTCGGCCTGCTGGGCGCCAGCCTGGCGCTGGGCCGCGAGGTCAGCCTGTCGGTGCGCAGCTTCGACGCCGAGCTGGACATGGAGCTGGCGCGCCGCCGGCGTTGATCCGGACCCAGCCCGGCCGGATCAGCCCTGCCCGCACTGCGCCAGCGCCGCCAGGTGCCTGCCGCTTCCGAGCGTGTCGGACTCGATGATCGTCTTCCGATCCGGGGTCGCGAGCACCAGCTGGAAGCCGTCGGGATAGGTCGCCACCATCTGCTGGATGGACACGGGCAGCAGGTAGGACGCGGGCGTCGCCCGGGACACGGTGAGCGTGGACGGGTGCACGGCGAACTCGCCGGAGGGTTTGCCGCGAAGCGCCACCAGCAGCTGCACCCGGGCTCCGTCCGGCTCGGAAATGTCCCGGTCGACCAACTGGAACCGCATCAAGGTATTGAGCGGGTTCGCCGGATCGACCTGCAGGACCAGCGGGTCGTTGAAGCTGTACATCCGGCAGACGCCGCCTTCCCGGATGAACCGCCAGCCATTGCCGGATTCGCCCAGGTCGACTTCGGGTGGGCCCTGTTCGGCCATCATCGCATCGAACATGGCGTCGTCTTCCTCGTCGTCGTCCGCGACGGCGGCGAACGGCGAAGCGAGCAGAAGGATCGCGGCGGCGGTGACGAGCGGCAGGCGCATGGAGGGTTCCGGAAGGGACTGCGGGAGTTTGCCGCGGGTCCGTCGCGCGGTCAAAACGACGCCGCGGGAATGAGGCGGTGCGGCCTCGGCGCCGGTCAGCCCGCCGCGCCGCGCTTGCGGCGGAACCAGTCGCTCAGCAGGCGGCCGGCCTCGTCGGCCATCAGGCCGGCCCGGACGGCCACGTCGTGGTTGTGGCGATGGTCGCGCACGAGGTCGAAGACGCTGCCCGCCGCGCCGGTCTTCGGCGAGGGCGCGGCGTAGACCAGGGTCTGGATGCGGGCGTGCACCAGCGCCGCCGCGCACATCGGGCAGGGCTCGAGGCTGACGTAGAGCGTGCAGCCCGCGAGGCGCTTGCTGCCCAGCGCCCTGCCCGCCGCGGCGATCGCCAGCATCTCGGCATGGGCGCCGGGATCGTGGCGCTCGCCGGTGAGGTTGCTGGCTTCCGAGACGAACCGGCCATCGGCGTCGACGATGACGGCGCCGACCGGCACTTCGTCGTCGGCATCACCCGCCTGCGCGGCGAGTTCGAGCGCGCGCCGCATCCAGTGGCGGTCGGCGTCGCTGAAGTCCGAGGCTTCGGTGCGCGGCGGCGCGATCGGCGCGCCCAGCGACCAGCGGGCCAGCGGAACGTGGCGGGTGCGTCCCAGCAGGCTGTGCACCAGCACCACCTCGCCGACGGTCCAGGTGAAGGCGTCGACCGCTTGCTCGGCGACCCCGCTGCGGTCGCGCAGCAGGGTGACGTGCGGCTTGAAGCGCGCCTCGGGCTTGATGCCGTGTTTGACCAGGGCCTTCTGCAGCTGGCGGTGGAAAGCCTCCAGGGCGGCGACGCCGTCGCCGCCGACCAGCACCAGCGGCTTGTGCTCGCCGGCCCGGAAGCTGACCACGCGGTCCAGGGTGACCTCGAACGGCGGCGTCGCGACCAGGGACGACACCGCCCGGCTGGCGGCATCGACGATGTTCTGCGGGATCGCGCGGAAGTCGCCCAGGTGGTTGAGCGTGATGTGCAGGCGGTCCGCCGACTGGGGCGTGCCGGTCAGCCCCAGGCGCTTGCGCAGCGTGTGCGCCAGGCGCTCCATGCGCTCCGCGGTCGCGGCATCCGGCAGCACCGCCAAGAACAGCCGGTCCGTCGGCCGGCCGTCATCGGGACCCTGGCCGAACAGGTCGGACACCGGGCCTCACTCCCACTCGATGGTCGCGGGCGGCTTGCCGCTGATGTCATAAACAACACGAGAAACACCGCGCAACTCATTGATAATACGGCGAGAACACTCGTCGAGAAGCTCGTAGGGCAGGTGCGCCCAGTGCGCCGTCATGAAGTCCACGGTCTCGACCGCGCGCAGCGCGATCACCCACTCGTAGGCGCGGGCGTCGCCGACCACGCCGACCGACTTCACGGGCAGGAAGACCGCGAAGGCCTGCGAGGTCTTGTCGTACCAGCCGCTCCTGCGCAGCTCGTCGATGAAGATGGCGTCCGCGCGCGCCAGCAGTTCGGCGTGCTCGCGCTTGACCTCGCCCAGGATGCGCACGCCCAGGCCCGGGCCCGGGAACGGATGGCGGTAGACCA
>CAMLKR010000077.1 GCA_946480565.1 uncultured Arenimonas sp.
TAGAATCGCCGCCGATGCCGGCATAGCTCAGTTGGTAGAGCAACCGCCTTGTAAGCGGTAGGTCCCCAGTTCGAATCCGGGTGTCGGCACCAATACCGTGATCCATGCCCCGTTCCGCCGGATGGCGTTCGGGCGGGAATTGCGGTTCTATAGCGGCTGGACCAGCAGGGGAGCTGCGTCGCGCCAATCTATGGTCACTGCCACGCCCGATCCGGTGCCCGACACCGGCAGCCCGCGCCGTGGCGCGGGGTTGCCCGTCCTGGCGTTCGTGGTGGTCGCGGCCGTGTCGATGGCGGGTTGGCTGGCGATCGACCGGCAGGAAACCAGGCTGGCCGACGCGGTGGTCCAGGAGCGCCTGCACGCGGTGGAGGGCGCACTGCGCGCCAGCGTGGTCGCCCGCGCCCAGGCCGCGGACCGGATGTCGCAGCGCCTGGCCAGCGCCCGCGACGACGCCGAGCGCGATCGTCAGTTCCAGATCGAATCGCGCATCTACCTGGCGCAGTACCCCAGCCTGCAGTCCCTGGCCTGGGCGGACACCGACCGGATCGTGCGGCACATCGCCGCGCGCGCGGACGTTCCCGGCCTGGCGGTCGGCGAGGTCCTGGACTTCGATCCTGACCGGCTGGCCGTGGGTGCAGCCGACCCCGGCGCCCCGGCATCGCGTCTGCTGGCGGGCCACAACGGCGAGCTGCTGGTCGTCCGTGCGCCCGACGCGCAGGGGCGCGGGCCGACCTATCTGGTGGCCGCCATCGATTTCGAAGAGCTGTTCCCGGTCGCCCTGAAGGAGGTCGAGCCGGACCTGCCGCTGCGCATCAGCCAGGGCGGGCGCGAAATCATCGCCCGGTCCGTGCCTGCCGGCATCCCACCCGCGGTGGACCATGCCTTCGACAACCATGGCCAGGTCGTGCGGATCGAGCTCTGGCCGCCGGTCGAGGCGGTCATCGCCACCTGGCTGGGCGAGGTGCTGCTGGTGGCGGGACTGCTGGTGGGCGCCCTGTTGGCGCTGGCGCTGTGGCTTTGGGGGCGGTCGCGCGACCGCGCCGAGCAGGCCGAACGGGCCAGCCGTGCGCTGGTGGCCCAGGTCGCCGAGACCGAGCGAACGCAGCGCGCGCGCCAGGACGTCGAACGCGAGCTGGGATCGGTGTTCGAGAGCATCAGCGACGCGCTCTACACCCTCGACCGCGACTGGCGCTTCGTGCTGATCAATCCGCGGGCCGAGCAGCTGGTGCGGCGGCGCGCCGGGGAGCTGCTGGGCCGCTGCGTCTGGGACGAGTTCCCGGAAGCGCGTGGAACGGAAATCGAGATGAACTTCCGCCGGGCCGCGGACGAGCGCTGCACGGTGGCCTTCGAAACCTACTTCCCGCCGTTGGCGACCTGGTTCGCGGTGCGCGTGTTCCCGCACCCGAGCGGGATCGCGGTCTACTTCCAGGACGTCACCGAACGCAAACGCACCGAACGCGGGCTGCTCAAGGCCCAGGCCGCCTCCAGCCGCGCCCAGCGCATGGCCCAGCTGGCGAGCTGGGAATGCGAGCTGGCCACCGGCGAAACGAGCTGGTCCGAGCAGGCGCAGAAGATCTTCGACCTTTCCGCCGATCGGCTGGCGCGGGGCCTGCCGGCGCTGCTCGAGCGCGTGCACTTCGACGACCGCGCCCGGCTGCAGGAAGCCCAGCGGCGCCTGCATGCGGGCGAGGGCGACCTCGACATCGAATACCGCGTGGTGCGGGGCGACGGCGACACCCGCATCGTGCGCGAGCTGGGCACCCTGGTGCGCGACGACCAGGGCCAGCCAGTGTTCGCCGCCGGCGCCCTGCAGGACATCACCGAGCAGCGCCGGAACGAGGACGCGTTGCGTGAGCTCACCGCCCGGCTCGAACAGTCGCTGGTGCTGAACCGGCAGGTGATGGACAACTCGCTGGACGTGATCTGCGTGATCGACGGCAACGGGCGCTTCGTCCAGGCCAGCGCCGCCAGCGAGCGGATTTGGGGTTATGCGCCGCGGGAGCTGCTGGGCCGCGCGTTCCTTGACCTGGTGCACCCGGACGACCGCGGCGAGACCCTGCGTGTCAACGCCGAGATCCTGTCCGGGCGCCCCACCGTGGGGTTTCGCAATCGCTACATCCACAAGGATGGTCGGGTAAGGACCATGCAATGGTCGTCGGTGTGGTCGCCGCACGGTCGGTTGTCGTTCGCGATCGCGCGCGACGTCACCGACGAGGTGCGGCAGTCGCAGGCCCTGCAGCGCGCCAACGAAAGCCTGCAGCGGGCCCAGGAAATCGCCCGCATGGGCGCCTGGGAGCTGGAGCTGGCGACGGGCCGGCTGACCTGGTCGGACCAGGTGTACCGCATCTTCCACGCGGCACCGGGCGAGTTCGCCGGCACCTTCGAGGCCTTCGCCGCGCGCGTGCACCCCGACGACATGCCGGCGCTGCAGGCCGCGCAGGCCAAGGCGCTGGCGGGTGAGGCCGAGCTCGACCTCCAGCACCGCATCGTGCTTCCCGGCGGCGGCATCGGCCACGTGCACGAGCGCGCGCGCCTGCTGCGCAACGACCAGGGCGTGCCCTGGCTGCTGTCGGGCACGGTGCAGGACGTCACCGAGCGGGTCGAGGTGAAGGACGCGCTGCGCAAGGAGCGCGAGTTCCTGCGCGCCATGCTCGAGAGCCTGTCCGAAGGCATCGTGGCTTGCGATGCCGACGGCCAGCTGACCCTTTTCAACCGCGCCACCCGCGAGTTCCACGGCCTGCCGCCCGAGCCGATTGCGCCGGAGCGCTGGGCCGAGCACTACAGCCTGTACCGGGGAGACGGCCGCACGCCGATGCCCCCGGCCGAGATCCCGCTGATGCGCGCCCTGTCGGGCGAGGTCATCCGCGACCAGGAGATCGTGATCGCGCCGGCCGGGCTGCCGGCGCGGCATGTGCTGTGCAACGGCGAACCGATCCTGGACGAGGCCGGCAACAAGATCGGCGCGGTCGTGGCCATGCACGACGTCACCGAACGTACCCGCCAGGAAGCCCTGCTGCGCGAAAGCGAACAGCGCATGCGCACCACGGTGGACAGCGCCTTCGACTGCATCATCACCATGGACGCCGAGGGCGACATCCTGGAGTTCAACCCGGCCGCGGAGCGCACCTTCGGCTATCGCCGGCAGGACGTGCTGGGCCACAAGCTGGCGGACCGCATCCTGCCGCCTGAATTCCGCGCCGCCCACGCCGCCGGCCTGAAGCGCCACGTCGCCGGCGGCAGGCCGAAGGTGCTGGGCCGGCGCCTGGAGATGGAGGCGATGCGCGCCGACGGAAGCCGCTTCCCGGTGGAGCTGACCATCACGATCCTGGGCGACAGTTCGCCGCCGGTCTACGCCGGTTTCGTGCGCGACATCACCGAGGCCAAGCGCGTCGAGCGGCTGGAGGCCGGCCAGCGCGCGGTGCTGACCGGCATCGCCGCCCGGCATCCGCTGCCCGGCAGCCTGGCCGACATCTGCCGGCTCTACGAGGCCCAGTATCCGGGGGCGCTGTGCAGCGTGCTTCTGATCGACGATGCCGGCGAGCGCGTGCTGCACGGTGCCGCGCCCAGCCTGCCGGAAACCTACAGCCTGGCGCTGCATGGACTGGAGATCGGCGAGGGAGTGGGCTCCTGTGGAACAGCAGCGACCCGCGGCGAGCGGGTGGTGGTGTCCGACATCTCCACGGATCCGCTTTGGACGCATTACGCGGCGCTGGCGCTGGAACACGGTCTTCGCGCCTGCTGGTCGACCCCGGTGAAGTCGGCCGATGGTCGGGTGCTGGCGACCTTCGCCACCTATTACCGCGAAGTACGCGAACCGTCCGCAGCCGAGCTGGTGACCATCGACACCATGGCGGCGATGGCGGCGATGGCGATCGAACAGGAGCGCGCCTACCGCCGGCTGCAGCTGAGCGAGCAGCGCTTCCGGTCGCTGTTCGAGGAACATCCCGACGTGGTCTATTCACTGGATCTCGAGGGCCGCTTCACCCAGCTCAACCAGCATTTCCTGGACCAGGCCGGGGCGCGACCCGACCAGGTGCTGGGGCGGCTGTTCGACGAGCGCATCGCGCCCGAGCAGCGTGATACCGTGCGCGCGCATTTCGAGGCGGCCGCGCGCGGCCAGGCGCGCACCTACGAACTCACCGCGCTCACCGTGCGCGGCGCCCGGATCGACCTGCGCGTGACCAACCTGCCGATGGTGGTGGACGGCCGCGTCACCGGCGTATTCGGCATCGCCCAGGACATCAGCCTGCTGCGCAAGCACCAGCGCGAGCTGGCCGAGGCGCTCGACGCCGCCGAAGCCAACAGCGCCCAGCTGCGCCGGCTGAGCCAGGCCGCGGTCACGCTGAACCAGGACCTTGAAGAAAAGGGCCTCTACCGCCAGCTGGTCGAACAGCTGCGCGAAACCCTCGGTGCGCACCAGGCGGTGGTCAGCGTCGAAACCGGGCAGGGCGCGGCGCAGATGATCAACGCCATCTCGCTGTCGGAGAAGTACGCGAAGTGGCACGACTACGACGCGCCCATCGACGGCACCGGCATCTACATGATGGTCGCCGAGAAGAAGCGGCCGATCCGCATGACCCAGGCCGAGCTGGAGGCGCATCCGCGCTGGCGCGGCTTCGGAAAACACGCGGCCGACCATCCGCCGATGCGCGGCTGGCTGGCGGTTCCGATGATCGGCAGCGACGGCGGCAACCTGGGCGTGCTGCAGCTCAGCGACAAGGCGCGCGGCGAGTTCAACGAGGACGACGAACAGGTGGCGGTGCAGTTCGCGCAGATGGCCTCGATCGCGATCGAGCGCGCGCGCCTGATCGAGAAGCTGCGGGTGCGCGACCGCTTTTTCGACATGTCGGCCGAGGTGTTCGTGGTGTTCGACCCGGCCGCGCGGCGCTGGGCCCAGGTCAATCCGGTCTTCAGCCAGATCACCGGCTACAGCGCCGAGGAGCTGTGCAGCCGCGAGTTCACCGATTTCATCCATCCCGACGACCGGCCGGCGGCGCAGGCGCGCGCCGGCAACCTGGTCCGGAAGGTGGGCGTGCCGCGCAACTTCCAGAACCGCTACGTTTGCCGGGACGGCAGCGTGCGCTGGCTGGACTGGGTGTCCGTGCCCGGCCCGGACGGCCTGGTCTACGGCGTCGGCCGCGACATCACCGAACGCAGGAAGGCCGAGGCGGCGCTGGAGCAGACCCTGGCCGACCTCAACAGCCGCAACCGCGAGCTTCAGGATTTCGCCTTCATCGCCTCGCACGACCTGCAGGAACCGCTGCGCAAGATCCGCGCCTTCTCCGACCGCCTGCAGCAACGCCACGCCGCGGCCCTGGCGCCCGAGGCACGGGACTACCTGGACCGCACCGGCCAGGCCGCCGCGCGCATGCAGACCCTGATCGACGACCTGCTGGCCTATTCGCGGGTGGCCCGCGGCAAGCCCTTCGTGTCGGTGGCCCTGGACGGCGTGCTGGCGGCGGTGCTCGAGGATCTGGAGGCCAGGCTGGAGTCCAGCGGCGGCCGGGTCGAATCCGGGCCGCTGCCCACGGTCGAGGGCGACCCGACGCAGTTGCGCCAGCTGGTCCAGAACCTGCTGGCCAATGCCCTGAAATTCCGCTCCCCGGACCGCGCACCGCTGGTGAGGATCAGCGCGGAACCGACGAGGATCGGCGACGCTCCCGGCTGGCAGCTGACGTTCGCCGACAATGGCATCGGTTTCGAGCCCCGCTACGCCGAGCGCATCTTCGGGCCCTTCCAGCGCCTTCACGGCCGCCAGGAGTACGAGGGCACGGGTATCGGACTGGCCATCGTCCGGCGCATCATCGAGCGGCACCGGGGTACGATCCAGGCGGAAGGCCGTCCGGGCGAGGGCGCGGCGTTCATCCTCAGGATCCCGGAGCGCCAGCCCGAGGAGACAGCCCAGCCCGCGGGCCCGATGGAAGCGACCGAACACCGACCGGAGGTACCGTGAGCCAGATCCGCGCCGCGCACCCCACCCAACCCGCTTCCAGGACCGGGCACAGGCCATGACGACCGCACGTGCACCCATCACCATCCTGATGGCCGAGGACGATCCGGACGACCGCCTGATGACCCAGGAGGCCTTCAACGAATGCCGCCTGGGCAACCCGCTGAAGTTCGCGACCGACGGCGAACAGCTGATGGACTACCTGCACCGCCGCGGCGAATACGCCGACGACATCCGCTACCCGATGCCGGGCCTGATCCTTCTCGACCTGAACATGCCGCGCAAGGACGGCCGCGAGGCCCTGCGCGAGATCAAGGCCGACCCGGAGCTGCGCAAGATCCCGGTGGTCGTGCTGACCACCTCCAAGGCCGACGAGGACGTCACCGCCAGCTACCTCGACGGCGCCAACTCCTTCATCACCAAGCCGGTCAGCTTCTCCGCGCTGATCGACGTGGTGCAGGCGCTGGGTACCTACTGGCTGCAGATCGTCGACCTGCCGGTCGATACCCCCAGGGGGCGCGAGTGAGCGAAACGCCGCTGCGCGTCCTGGTGGTGGACGACGACGAAGAGGATTTCCTTATCCTGCGCGACCTGCTGGCGGACTACGCCCAGGAGCGCTTCGACCTGGAATGGGTGGGCACGCTGGCCGAGGGCATCGCCGCCCTGCGCGCGAACCAGCACGACGTGTTCCTGGTGGATTACCAGCTGGGCCCGGACAACGGCATGGACCTGGTGCGGCTGGCCGTGGCCGAAGGCAGCGCGCACCGGCCGGTGATCATGCTCACCGGCCAGGGCAATCCCGAGGTCGACCGCGAGGCGCTGGCGGCGGGCGCGTCCGACTACCTGGTCAAGGGCGCGATCGACGCGGAGAAGCTGGCGCGGTCGCTGCGTTACGCCGCCGAGCGCGCGCGCCAGATCGCCGAAATCGAAGAGAGCAAGGCCCGCTACCAGCAGCTTTTCACGCTGAACCCCTTCCCGACCTGGGTCTACGACACCGAGACGTTCCGCTTCGTCGCGGTCAACGACGCCATGGTGGCCGGCTATGGCTACAGCCGCGACGAGCTGCTGGGCATGAGCGTGATGGACATCCGCTCGCCGAAGGAGTCGCACCGCCTGGCCGAATTCCTGAAGGGCTGGGGCGACCAGTCCGGCAATGCCGGCATCTGGCAGCACCATCGCAAGGACGGCAGCGAACTGTGGGTGGAGATCATGACCCACAACCTGCTGCTGGACGGCCGCAGCTGCCGGATGGTGATCGCCAAGGACATCACGATCGAACGGGTGGCGCGCGAGCGGCTTCAGCTGCTCGAGCGCGCGGTGGAGTCGAGCATCAACGGTGTGGTCATCGCCGACGCCAACGCGCCGGACATGCCGATCATCTACGTCAACCCCGCCTTCGAGAGCATGACCGGGTATTCGGCCGCCGAAGTGCTGGGCCGCAACTGCCGCTTCCTGCAGGGCGCGCTGCGCCAGCAGCCGGAGCTGGAGGTGCTGCGCCAGGCGCTGCGCGACCAGACCGACTGCAACGTCATCCTGAGCAACCAGCGCAAGGACGGCAGCCTGTTCTGGAACCACCTGTTCCTTTCGCCGGTGCGTGACGCCGAGGGCCGCCTGACGCACTACGTCGGCGTGCAGAACGACCTGACCGAGCGGCGCCAGGTCGAGGCCGAACTGGCCTTCACCGCCAACCACGACGCAGTCACCGGCCTGCCGCGGTTCCCGATCCTGGAGAGCGCGCTGGCGGTGCTGCTGGACAAGCCCGGTGCGGTGGTGTCGTTGTTCTACATCGACATCGACCACTTCCACGCCATCAACGAATCCATGGGACACCTGATCGGCGACGAGGCCCTGCGCCTGGTCGCCGAGCGGCTGAGCGCGGTGCTGGGGGGTACGGCCTTCCTGGCCCGGTTCGCCGGCGACGAGTTCGTGGCGATAGCACCCGGTGCCGATTCCGCGCGCGCCGCCGGCCTGGCCGCGCAGATGCGCAACGCCCTGGCCCAGCCGATCGAAGGCGACGGCTACCGCCTGTACCTGACCGCCAGCATCGGCATCAGCCGCTCGCCCGAACACGGCGAGAGCGCGATGGAGCTGCTGCGCCGCGCCGAGGCGGCGATGACCCGGTCCAAGCGCCAGGGCCGCGATGTCGCCTGCGAATTCTCGGCGTCCCAGATGCAGGAGCTCGAAGACCGGCTGGTGCTGGGCGCGCGCCTGCGCGACGCCATCGCCCGCGACGAGCTCAGCCTGCACTACCAGCCGCAGCTGCGCGCCGCCGACCGCCGCATCACCGGTTTCGAGGCCCTGGTCCGCTGGAACAGCCCCGAACTGGGGCCGGTGCCGCCGGGCCGCTTCATCCCGATCGCCGAGGCCCTGGGCCTGATGCCGGAAGTCGGCAACTGGGTGATGAACGAAGCCTGCCGCCAGCTGCGCGCCTGGGTCGACCAGGGCCGCAGCGGCTTCACGGTGGCGATCAACGTCTCGGCCCAGCAGCTGCAGCGCCCGGACATCGTCGATACCGTGCGCGACACCCTGGCCCGGCACGGCGTGCCCGCCGGCATGCTCGAGATCGAGCTGACCGAAAGCTCGCTGATGGAGAACGTCGAGCGCGTGCAGGACCGCCTGGCCGAACTCAAGGCCCTGGGCGTGTCGCTTTCGCTGGACGATTTCGGCACCGGCTATTCCAGCCTGGCCTACCTGAAGCAGTTCTCGCTCGACAAGCTCAAGATCGACCGCAGCTTCGTGCGCGACCTGCCCGACAGCGCCGACGATGCCGCGATCGCCCGCACGGTGATCGCCATGGGCCACCAGCTGCGAATGGTGGTCGCGGCCGAGGGCGTGGAGACCGAGGCGCAGGCCGCCTTCCTGCGCGAGATCGGTGCCGACGAGCTGCAGGGTTACCACTTCGGCCGGCCGGTGGCGGCGGCGGAGATCGACGCGCTGTTCCCGCGCGACTGAGGCCGGGTGGCGACAGGGCGAGCGGCGGGCTTATCCTTCGGGTCCGCCCGCAACAATCCGAGAACGCGCCATGCGCCGTCCGCAAGCCCTCCTTCTGCTCCGCGCCGCCCTGCTCGGCGCCCTCCTGGCTGCCGCACCGGCCCTGGCCGGCAAGCCGGCCGTGTCCCCGGCCGCCGTGGCCGAACTGTCGGCCCGGCCCGATGCGCCGATCATCCTCGACGTGCGCAGCCAGGCCGAGTTCGACGCGGGCCACGTGCCCGGCGCCGTGCTGATCCCGCACGACCAGCTGGCCGGCCGCCTGGCCGAGCTCGACCGCGAGCGCTGGGTGCTCGTCTACTGCAAGAGCGGTCGCCGCGCCGCCATGGCCGAAGAGGTGCTGGTCAAGAACGGCTTCGACGTGCGCCAGATCGAAGGCAGCTGGAACCGCTGGTCGGCCGAAGGCCGCCCCGCACAGACGCCGGCGCCCGCCGCGGAGCCGCGCCGATGAGCGTCACCACCATCGCCCTGGTCGGGGCCCCGACCGACATCGGCGCCGGCCACCGTGGCGCCTCGATGGGCCCGGAAGCCCTGCGCGTCGCCGGCCTGGCCGAGGCCCTGCGCGAGCGCGGCCTGCAGGTGATCGACGCCGGCAACCTGGTCGGCCCGGTCAATCCCTGGCTGCCGCCGACCGAGGGCTACCGGCACCTGGCCGAAGTGGTGGCCTGGAACCGGGCGGTGATGGACGCCGTATACGCCCAGCTGCAGCAGGGCCGGCTGCCGATCCTGCTCGGCGGCGACCACTGCCTGGGCGTGGGCAGCATCACCGCGGTCGCGCGCCACTGCCGCGAG
>CAMLKR010000078.1 GCA_946480565.1 uncultured Arenimonas sp.
TCGATGTGCTCGTTGATGTTGCTGTCCTTCTCGATGAAGGTGTCGGTGCTCGGGATGTAGGCCTCGGGCTGGTAGTAGTCGTAATAGCTGACGAAATATTCGACCGCGTTGTGCGGGAAGAAGGACTTGAATTCACCGTAGAGCTGGGCCGCCAGGGTCTTGTTCGGCGCCAGCACCAGGGTCGGCTTCTGCACCGCCTCGATGACGTTGGCGATGGTGTAGGTCTTGCCCGAGCCGGTGACGCCGAGCAGTGTCTGCTGGGCCAGGCCGGCCTCGAACCCGTCCACCAGGCGGCGGATCGCCTGCGGCTGGTCGCCGGCGGGCTGGTAGGGCGCGACAAGTTCGAATCGGTCGGTCACGGCAGTGTCCTGGGGGTGGGGACAGCCGGTGAGTATAGCGGCCTGCCTACGTGCGGCCGGGGCCGTCGCCTACCGGACCTTCCGCTTCCCGCCGATGGGGGCGCGCCTCGCGACGCGGGAGCCTGAGGATCCCTGTCCAGGACGACCCGCGATGAATGCAAAGTGCACGGGATTCACCCTCGTTGAACTGCTGGTCGTCGTCCTGGTGCTGGCGGTGACCACGGGCCTGGCCGTGCCGGCCTTCTCGGCCATGCTCGAACGGAACCGCGCCACGGCGGCATTCCATCAACTGACCGCGTCTTTGGCCGGCGCCCGGATCGCGGCGGTGCACAGCGGTGGTCCCGTGACCCTGTGCCCGACACAGGATGGCCTGAGCTGCCGCCGCGACCTGGTCTGGGACGAAGGCTGGATGAGCTACCAGGACCCGGGGCGCAATGAGCAGCCCCGGGATCCGCAGGACGTGATCCAGCACGTACAGGGGCCTGGCCCCGGCCTGGCCATCCGAAGCACGCTGGGGCGCCACCGTATCCGGTTCCAGCCCAGCGGCTGGGCCAGCGGCGCGAACATCAGCCTGCGGGTCTGCAGCCGACGGGAATCGAAGCTCCTTGGCACCGTGATAGTGAACAACGCCGGCCGACCGCGGACGGATCGCCATGCAGGTCCGCCCGCACCCTGCCCTTTCGCCCCCTGAGGAGCCGGAAGCTTGACCGCGGCCCGAAGTGCTTTAAAATGCCGGTCCCCGCCCGAATAGCTCAGCCGGTTAGAGCACTTGACTGTTAATCAGGGGGTCGTTGGTTCGAGTCCAACTTCGGGCGCCAGATAAAAAAGAAGGGCCGCAGAGATGCGGCCCTTCTGTTTTTTGGCATCCGGCGGCATCACCAGCATTCGCTGAGCGACGCGCTACCCGTCTTCGTCTTGGTGCCCGACTGGTTGATGCCGAGGGTTCCGCACTTGGCCCCATCCTTACTGGCCTGGCGGCTGCCGGCAACCGGAGTCGCGGTCAACGAGTAGCTGGTGGCCGCCTGCGCCGCGATCGCGATGGTGTAGCTTCCCGCCAGGTCCGCGCGGCATGCGGAAGCCGGAAGCGTCGCGCCCACATAGGTCATGTTGGTGGTGTAGAAGCGCTCCATGAACTGGGCGGACTCCAGCAGGCAGGCCGCTCCCGCCTTGCGCCGGGAGGCAATAGTCGAGTTCTCGTAGCTCGCGTAGGCGATGCCGGCAAGGACAGCCAACACGATAACCACGATCATCAACTCTATGAGCGTGAAGCCAGACTGGCCCCGGGCGCCCACCCGCTTGGAACGCACCACGTTGTCGGTAACAGCAGTCATCGGTCAGTCCCTTATGATTTCACGCCAGGAGATTCGGCCCTTAAGCAGCGGATTGTTGACCTTGACGGTACCCGTCTGGCCACTGGAACCGCCTGCCACCAAGAGGCTCTCGACCACGGTGGGCGAGGTGGGCATCGCGATGCCGAGGTCCACGGAGCCGATGGGGATCGAATTGCCGCCCGAAGTCAGCTTGTCGTCATCGGTGCCGGTACCGTCAATGTCGAAGAAGGGCGTCGCCACCGAGGTGCCGGTGAACGCATCAATGGCATTGATGTAGCCCTTGCCACCCGCATCGCAGGGATCGGAACTGGGCACGATGCTCGCCGCCACCATGACCGAACCGATCAGGAACGGATCGCCGACCATGCGTTCGGCCGGGGTCGGCGGCGTCGTAACCGGCGCCGGAAGGTCGACGTACCAGCCCTTCTTCGAAGGGTCCAGGGTGGCGTTGGCCTGGAACGCACGAGCCGGCGTGCCGTCGATGATGCCGCTCGCGACCAGCGACCGGGACTGCAGCACGTCGGTGGCCGCCCCGGCGCGGTAGGCGCCGGTGATCTGCCCTTCATCGCGCAGGCCATACCAGGTCTGGGTGGCCGTGCTGGTCAGGTCCCCGTTCTCCAGGTACTTGCCGGTCCCGAAGAACACCCAGGGCTTGAAGGTGGTCGGATTCATCGCCACCGAGATGCCGCCGGTGATCGGCTGGGCCACGCCACCCGGACCGGTCGCGACGAACAGCGGATCGCCGCCGGTCGCCAGATCCCAGTCGGCCACCTTGTTCGAACTCAGGTCGAACTTCCAGAGGTTGCCCTTGAGGTCACCGGCGTAGACGTAATCGATCAGGCGATCACCATCCGCATCCCAGCCTCGCGGCGTCGAAAGCCCGTTGTCGCTGTCGGCCTTCGCCACGATGACCTTGAGCAGCGCGCCGGTCGTCAGGTTGAAAATGAACAACGCCGGATCGCCAGTGCCGCTGTTGAGGCCGTTCGCCACGATGGCAACGGGGGTCTTCGTCGTGCCGATCACCACATTGGCCACCAGCGGGCGGCCGATCGAATAACCCAGGTTGTTGGAGGCGGTCGCCGAGGACGTTCCGTCGGTTCCCAGGTACTCGCCGATGACGTTCGTCGTGGCGAAAGAAGACGGCGTGGTCACATCGAGGAAATAAAGCCCCTTGCCGCCACGACCCAGGGAGCCGACCAGGATGTTCTTGTTGGGGGTGTCGAGGTAGCTGGACACCGACACCGGGCCGTCGACGAAGTACTCGTGGCCGTAGGTCGAGTCGGCAAGCGTCTTCAGCTTGGCCAGCGCGGTCGTCGACACGGCATTCGGGACGTAGGCGAACAGCTCCTGGCCCTCGCCCGTGCCCTCGGCCTTGAAGGCATGCATCATGCCGTTGTTGGAGCCAATGAAGATGGTGCCCGACTCCTTAACGTAGGCAGGCGAGGAGTTGATGATGTCGCCCAGCAGATGCGGGCGGTTCCGGAAGGTGCCGTTGCCGGTCTTAGTCTCCAGCGAACCGTCGCCACGGATGTAAGCGGCCACGTTCGCGGTCAGTGCGGTGGACTGGGCGCCGGTGGGGAAGGTCGCGCCCGCCGAGCCGGTCCAGGTGAAGATCTTGCGGGAACCATGGGCGGGGATTCCAGCCGAAGCGCTCCACACCGGCGTTGCGGCGATGCCGGCCGAGGTGATCTTGAAGGACTGCAGTTCACCGGTCCAGGATCCAGGCGTGAAGCTGGCCTGGAAGATGCGGGTTTCCTCCTTCAGCGCCACGCTGTTGGCGGCCACGTTGGAACCCGAGGCCGTTTCCTGGCTGATGGACGACAGGATGGACACCAGGCCATCCGCGAACTCCTTCGGGTTGGAGGCGCTGAAGAACTCGCCGCGCGAGTTGACGGCCGCGTGCAGCAGGTCGTCGATCTTCGCGGGCTGGGACGCCGTGGGATCGGGCCAGGTGATCGTGGCGCCGCTGCTGATGGCGTCGAACGCATCCTTCGGCTGCAGGGTACCCACCACGCCCAGGCCCACACCGAAGGTGACCATGTGCTGCCAGAACGCAGGATTCTTGTCCGACGTGGGCACGTTGTTGCCCAGGGTGCTGCGGAGGTCCGTCTTCCAGTAATAGCTTGCGACGTCCGCGAGGGTGTCCGCCCGGTCGTCGGTGAAGGGCGAGACCGGCGAGTAGGTATAGGTGACGCTGCCGGAGGGGTTGGTGATGGCCGAGCCCGCGGTGCCGTCGTTGTTGTCGTTCCGGGCGCCGCCGGCGTTGTAGCTGTCGCCTTCGGTCCAGTAACCGTCGGTCATCAGGATCGAGAAGTTCTTGCGGCACGACAGCTGGGTCGTGGTGTCGTTCGTGCCCGGCGTCGTGGCCCAGGGGCCGTAGTTGTCGGTTCGGGAAATGTACTGGCCCACATCGTCGAGGGCCCGGCGCAGCGGCGTGTTGCCATTGCCCACCACATGCCCGTAAAGATTGTCGAAGAAGGCCTGGCGGTTGCCGCTGTCGAAGGTGCGGACGCCGGTGATCACCGCTCGCGTCGCCTCGTTGTCCACGGTGGTGGAACCCTTGTTGATGGCCGAGAAGCCGACGCGGGGAGCCGGCGTCGACAGTGTCGAGGGCGGCAGCTGCGAGAAGGCGCGACCGATGCCGGCGCGGGCCGCCAGCATGCGCGAGCGGTAGTAGGTGAACCAGTTCGCGAAGTTCTGGATCTCGGCGGCGATGGTCCGGCTCTTGGTACCCCAGGTGACCGTCGCGCCGACGCTGACTTCGGTATTGGTCGCCAGGTCCTTCTGATAGAGCGTGCCGCCGCGGTACTGGTAACGGTAGTAATTGGTGCGCACGACATTGTCGGCGCCCGCCGTCTTCAGCATGTAGAACGTGATCGGATAGAAGCTGTGGAACTTCTGGACATTGTCGCCGTCGGACTCCCTCCAGTTCGCATACTGCGTCTGCTCCACCGTCAGGTTCAGGGTGCCAACGGCCGGAAGCGCCGGGTTGTAGGGCGCCGCGGTGACCGGGGCGTCCGCCATCTCGGCGCCGGTATAGGTCGCCCAGGGCAGGTAATCAACCGCAGGGTTGTAGAAGATCGCATTGACATCCGGAGAGCGGCGACGCACCGCGACCAGGTAGTTGTCATCGAACTCCAGCACGTTGTTGCCGTAGGTGTCGCCACCGTAGAGCAGCAGCGGACGCGGGAAAAGGTACTCGGTGGCGACCAGCGCGTCGGGCATGGCCTCCCACTGCATCGAGCCGGAATCATCCAGGATGAACATGATGTTCGGCGGAACCGGATTGGTCGACTGCAGCGGAATCTTGGGAATGTCGACCACGGCCTGGACGGGCAATGCCATCAGCGTCGCGAGCATGCTCAGCGCGGCAGGCATCAGCCGCGAAGCGGCACGCCGGACGGTCTTGCGGGGGGGGGTGACGTTGCGCATGTCGGTGCTCCGCTCGGGATGCAGATGATTGGCCGGGATCATTCCGGCGAAGTGAAGGTGGACTGCAGGATGACCTGGGAGCGCCCTGCGGCCACCGCCTGCGCCGTGACGCGGTAGCGCGGCCCCAGGCAGCCGGCCTGCACAGGAATCTCACGGTCGCAACCGGGCCAGTTGGGCGCGGTCCCCATGAATTCGATGAAGTAGCCGGGCGTGACGCTCAAGTTGTCGGCAGTGACCGTTGACGCATTCACATACGGCGGCGACGGAAGCAACCAACGGTTGACGAAAGTCACGTCGGCCGAGGTGACCGGCGCGCTGCACAGCCCCGCTGTGCAGGCCGCCGTGTACTGGCTGGATTTGGTCGTGGCCGCCTTGTCCTCGCCTTGGCGAAGCGCCGACTCGGCCGCCTGGAACATCAGGCCTCGGTCAAACAGGTTCGCGCTCATCCGCTCTTCCATCAGCGCGCCGCGCAGGCTCGCCAGGCCCAGCAGCGTCATGATGAGCAAGAGCATCAGAACGACCAGCAGCGCGGCGCCACGTTGGGCGCGAGGGGCGCGGATACGGACGGACTTCATCATGGCAGGCGATTCCGGAGGCTGACGATATGGACGAGGTCACGATTCAGGGCGACGCCATCGGTACCCTGGATTTCCCGCCCGGAGAGCGCGCCGGCTGCCGCCTGGACGTCAAGCTCCACGCTCACGGCCGTGACATTGCGCCAATCCGCGGCGGACACCGTGGCCGCGTAGGTCGAGGCGCCCGGCACGAGGTACGTCAGGTTCATGTTGTTGATGCCCTCGGTGACTTCCTCGGGCGTCTGGTTGAGCGCGCGGCGATAGAGGGACCGGCCACCGCGGGCGTTGTTGCCGATGTACCAGATCGTGGAGGAGAACTTGGCGATGATCGCGTTGTCGTCGTACTGCTTTCCGTCTTTCGCCTTGTCGCCCGAGCAGCTGGGGAAGCTGAGCGACTTGCAGTCGTTGCTCAGGCCGTTGAACTCCGGCCCCGGGTTGTTGCCGGTGTTGTGGTTGACGTGCAGGACGTTGTTCTGGGGGCCCGTCTGCAGGAAGATCGTGGCCTGCGTGTAGTCGCAGATCAGCAGGATGTCGCCCGGCTTGAACCCGTGATCCACCGTGTTGACGTGGATGGTCGCTGCGGCGGGATTGTGCTTGGTCACCGTCACGTCGGCCGAACCGCCCGACTTGATCTCGATGGCGTCGGTGCCGGCAACGCGCTGGCCGACGCCGGTGCCATCCAGTCCGGCGATGGCTTCCGAACCGTCGTAGCCGCGCAAGCCGTCGCCGAAATCGGTGGCGGAAGTGGCCGGCACGATCGTGTTCGCGATGGGCAGGTTCTTGCCGCAGGGAGTTCCGCCCGCTTCGCGGAGTTCGCGCGCCATGAGCTCGAACGCCGTGCGTCCATTCTCCTGGATCCGCCCGAGGCTCTCGGTGGCAGCGTAGGTCTGCTTGTTGGAGATGAAGATGCCGCCGGCCGCGGCAACAACCAGGAGGCCGACGATCAGGGCGACCATCAGCTCGATCAAGCTGAAGCCGCGGGTCCGCGCTGACCCAATCGGCCCGGTGAAGGTTCTCTTGTTCATATCCGGCTCGTCGTGGTCAGGGTTTCGGCGGCGTCGCCAGAGGTCGCCCGGGAATCGTTCCACTTGACGACAATCGTGCAGACGTTCGATGCGCAGGCCACCGAACCGCAGGCGTTCGCGCCCATGTTGGCCTTCAGCGACGCGATCCATTGCGACTGGTTGCGGCTGACCAGGGTCGAACCCGCGGCCGGCGTCGTGCAGGTCTCGGCCATGTTGTACTGGTTGGCGCGGGCGGCAGAGGCATTGGCCCGCATCGCATCCAGCATCGAGTAGCTAAGGACCACCGCCTGGGTGCGGTCGAAGGAGCTTTGGCTGTTGCGCAGGGTCATGGCTTGGAGCGCGGCAACACCCAACAGTCCGATGGCCAGGATGAGTGCGGCGATCAGCACCTCGATGAGGCTGAGGCCCTTCTGGCGGGAACGCCCAGGCGAACGTTGTTTGCGATTCATGGCGATGAGTCCCGTTGGATCACGTATTGGAAGGCGCGGCGCACGCGCCGGCACCGTTGCGGCGGGTGACGGAAACCCGGCTTCCGGCGCCGATTTCGACATCCCGGACGTTGGCCGCAGGGTTGGTGACGGCAGCGCAGACGCTCAATTTTCCGGCAAGGACCGCAGCCCCCGCGGCGGTTCCCGCCCGGGCCCGACCGTCAGGCTTGAATACGATGCGGTCGGTGGCACTGATCGCCGGGCTGGCCAGAACCACCGTCGATGGGTCGACCGAAGTATCGCGCAGCACCTCTCCGGCATCCGGCGCGTTGTTCCGGTTGACGTCAACGAACGCGATGTGCCGGCCCCAGTTGGTTCCGGCGCATGCAGTTCCGTTGGTGCTCGGGCAGAGGATCGTACGCGCGTTGCGCCGAATGGCTTCGGCGCGCGCGACCTGGAGGCTGGCCACCATCTCGTTCGCTCCGGCGGTAAGCCGGTTGCCGTTGACCATGGCGCGGAAGTTGGGGAAAGCAATCGCCGAAACGACGCCGATGATGATGATCACCACGAGCAATTCGACCAGGGTGTAGCCCGCCTGGCCGGACCCGGACCCGGTGATGCGCGCCTTCGGACACTGATTGGTTCGGTACATCATTCCCTACCCCCGGATGTCTGCCACTGCACCCTAGCGGGCCACCGGGGACGGCGCCAGCGCAGGCCGATGGGCGGGCGCTGGGAGGGCGCCAGCGGCCGGCCTTCCTGCCGGGCCGGCGGGCGGGGCATGATGCCTGCCGGTCCTTCACGACTCAGGCCATGTCCCCATCCCGTGCCCCGCCCCTGCCGCTGGAAGTGCTCTGGCAGGCCCCGGCCATCACCGGCGTGGTCCTGGCCGGCGAAGGCCTGGCCCTCCTGCTGGCCCTCAGCCCAGGGGTGGCGGGAGACCGCTGGGTCCATTTCGGGCTTGCGTCGCTGATGATCCAGTGGGTGGCGCTGCTGACCCTGGGCGCGCTCTACCTGCTTCGACGCCCCCTGGCCCGCTTGCCCGCCCACCGCATGGCCTGGGTCGCCCTTGCCCTGCTGGTGTGCAGCACCTGGCTGGCGGGAAACGTGGCCTGGTGGGTGCTGAAGGACGCCTGGATGGACGCGGCCGCGACCTGGCCTTCCCTGATGCTGCGCCTGACCGGTATGGCGCTCACGGTCGGCCTGCTCGCCCTGGTCGCGTTCCAGAACCACTGGCGGGCGCGTCGCCTGGCGGTGCTGGCCAAGCAGGCCGAACTCGATGCCCTGCAGGCCCGGATCCGGCCGCACTTCCTCTTCAATACATTGAACACCGGTGCGGCCCTGGTGCATGCGCGACCCGGGGAAGCGGAGCGCCTGCTGCTGGACCTCGCCGATCTCTTCCGCGCCGCCCTGTCCGGACCGCGCGAACTGCCGCTGGCCGACGAACTGGCCCTGGCCCGGCGTTACCTGGAGATCGAATCCCTGCGTTTCGGTCCGCGCCTGCGGCTCAGCTGGGACCTGCCGGACACGTTGCCAGCGGTGCTGGTGCCCACGCTGTCGATCCAGCCGCTGGTCGAGAACGCCATACGGCATGGCATCGAGCCCTCGGCGACCGGCGGCGCAGTGGACGTCTGTGTCAGGGTCGAAGCCGACGGGGTGCGCGTGGTTGTCCGCAACGACCTGCCGGCCTCCGGCTCGCGACCGGCCAGCGGCCACCAGGTGGGCCTGATCTCGGCCCGCGAGCGGATCCTGGCCTTGAGCCAGGGCCGCGGCCGCCTCGACACCGAAGTGAAGGACGGCCGCTACGTCGCCACGATCCGGCTGCCCCTGCCCGCCTGAGGCTCAGCCGCCGACCACCCGGTAGCAGGGTTTGTAGGTGCCGTTGATCTTCATGCGGCGCTGTTCGACGAAGGCGTTCAGCAGGGCGTCGAGCGCCCGCATGATGTCGCGGTCGCCGTCGATGGTGAAGGGTCCGTGGCGCTCGATCTCGCGCATGCCCTCTTCCTTGACGTTGCCCGCGACGATGCCCGAGAAGGCGCGACGCAGGTCGGCCGCCAGCAGGTGCGCCGGCTGGTCGCGGTGCAGGTTCAGCCCGGCCATCGCCGCGTGGGTCGGCGCGAACGGCCGCTGGAACTCGAGCGGCAGGTGCAGCGACCAGTTGAAGAAGAAGGCGTCCTGTTCCTTGAGCCGGTGTTCGCGCACGCGCTTGATGCCCTGGCGCATGGCCTGCGCGACCTCGGCCGGGTCGTCGACGATGATGCGATAGCGCGGCGTCGCCGCTTCGCCCAGGGTCAGGCGCAGGAACTGGTCGATCTGTTCGAAATAGGCCGCCGACTCGCGCGGACCGGTCAGGATCAGCGGGAACGGGAGCTCGGTATTGTCCGGGTGCAGCAGCAGGCCGAGCAGGTAGAGGATTTCCTCGGCGGTGCCGACGCCGCCCGGGAAGACGATGATGCCGTGGCCCAGGCGCACGAAGGCTTCGAGACGCTTCTCGATGTCCGGCATGATCACCAGGTGGTTCACGATCGGGTTCGGCGACTCGGCGGCGATGAT
>CAMLKR010000079.1 GCA_946480565.1 uncultured Arenimonas sp.
TCGATCAGCCGGAAGATGAGTGCGTTCGGGCGGCGACGGATGTCTGTAACGGGTCGGAAGCTGATCGAGAGACCATCATGAAGCGTAGCTGCGATGGCTGCAGTGCTGGACCCGGCGTTGGTCAGCGGCCGTGCTGTCGTCTGGTTGCCGGGAATTTCGCAAATCGACCTTGCCATCCATTCGCCAACCCTGACCTCCAGCGCTCGCGCCAAGCCCACAAGGTTTACCGCTCGTATGTATATACCTTTACCGAGATTGGTGGGCAGGTAACCACATCGAGCACGGTCCTATGCGACTGGATGATTGGCACACCCCGGTCGGAGTGCTGGGCTAGTCCTGCGTCGCGCAGGTCGGTTTGTAATCGCGCATATACCAGTCTTCCGACAGACGGTGTCCCCGTTCGCCTAGGCTCTCCGTCGAATTTTTTGCAGGGGGCGCCGAAAGAAGAGGAGGGTGTTATGAAATCCCTATTGATTGCCACAGTACTCCTGATGGGTGGGTTCTACTGCGGTACCGCAGTGGCGGTAGATGGCAGGAACGCAGTGGGCGTGTGCATAGACGCCGGGCCAAAATGCGCGTGGTCTGTTAACGATAAGGGTGAAGTTGATGTCTGCACTGCGAACGGATGCTGGTACTGTCCATCCGCAACCAGTGAATGCGTGCCGGCGAGAACGACCCGGCCCAAGCCATCGAATCCAGTGCGCGGCACGATTGTGAGTACGAAGATCGGATGGTATGAGGTCGGCAAAAATCCAGGGATCGATAAACTACTTCCCCCGGCCAAAAAGCCCTAGCGCCTGAACTAAGCCGCGCCGCGAAGCGGCGTCGGCTTCTATCACTCTCCCCATGACACCCGTCTCTAGGTGCCGAAGAGAGTCCCACTGCTGGGCTGGACGATCAATTCCGCGCATCCCTGGGGCATCGCTACGCTGCTCACCATCTTGTTGGTGATCGCCGTGGCGGCCGGTTTCGACCTTGGGATGTTCCGTATCTGAAGACGCCGTACATGACGGGTGCGTCTACGCCCCGCCTGACATCTAACTGGATATGCGGGACTACACCTCGCCATCGCCCATGCGTTGCTCGATGACGCGAACAGTCATCTCAAGCTTCGCTGCTATGGCTTTCTAGGTAAATGCGGTGAGATGCTGAGCGCGGGCCCATCAGACTGACCCCGGACTGATAGCGACCAGGGATCGAAGTCTGCGATCTAGGGGACACTCGCGTGGACGCGGGGGTGTGTTGCGGACGGAGTAATCTGACATGCAGGAATGGACAGAGGGCGATAGCCGCCCGGCCCAACTCATCTGTCCGCTGCCGGCCAGAAGCGGACTACCAGTATTGTCCGGCCAGAAGATGCAGGCGCTGAGGCCGTCGCGCCCCAGAACGATGGCCAAGACCGTGCACTTCCGGTCGGCCCGCCTGGCCCGCGGGGCGGTCCCGGACCAGGGACACCGTCAGGCCTCTTGGCACGGCCTCTGATAGCGTGGGTTATCTGCAGGCACAGGAAAACCCGTGGAGATCCGTCTGCCTCACGATTGCCTGCGCGCTGGCGTCATGCGGACGCTCGGCGTCGGGATGCTCGGACACTGTTGGAACTTGACGCTCGCAGGCGCGATCGACGGCGAGCAGGTGCTGCGACTTGTCTGCGGACTCGGTGGCGATGACGACCTTGATCTCCCCCAAGGTCTGGATATACAGCGAATCAGGTTCTGCCACGGGCGCGGATGCTCGGTTGTTCAGGAGCCTGTGCGGGCGTTCAGGGCCGCGCACTGCAGATCTCAGTGTAACCAAGTCCGTTCAGCCAGGTGACGAAGTAGGCGCTGTCCCGGACGCCGAAGGAGTGCGGGCCCGCGTGGACGTTGTGCACTTGCGTTCTGCCGCAGCGCCACCGTGCCGGAGTTTTTCGGCTACCGGCAAGAGAACCATCGCGTCGTGGAACGACTGGGTTAGCGTTTTCCCCGAGGGAACTCTTGCCCTGCGCTCACACCAGCATCGACTGTTGAGCGGAGATCCCGGCCGTCGCGCCCTGCCATGATGCCGTGGTGACCGAGGGCATTCCGGGGTTGGCCAGGTCGCCGGCCGCGTAGATGCCGGGCATGCTGGTTTCGCGGCGCTCGTCGACTCTAAGGGCGATGCCCGTAGGCGTAGCGACCGTGTCGAGGCCCAGTGACTCGTGCAGGCTTGAGGACGGCTTGGTGCGCGGATGCGCGAACAGAATGTCGACCGCAACATCGGGCGCGACATCGAGCTTGACGCTGGCTTTATGCCCACCGTGACGAGCGACCCCGACGATCCGGCCATCCGCGATAGCTACGTGGCGGCGCGCGAGATCGGTCCGGACATCGGGTGCAATGTCGTGACCATCGGCGAAGACCGTCAACCTGTCGGTCCAATCGTGGAACAGTCTGACCTGATTCATCGACTGCGGGCCGGACCAGATGAGACCCCAGTGTTGTCCCGCGACTTCGAAGCCATCGCAATAGGGGCAAGGCACGATGGCCGTGCCCCAGCCTTCGGCGAAACCCGGGACATCAGGGATCTGGTCGACAACGCCATAGCTCAGGATCAGGCGGCGTGCGCCAATGCTTTCGCCATCCGCAGCAAGAACAGAAAATTCGTCGATGGCGCCAGAAATGCTGTCGGCGCGGGCATTGACGAGTCTGATTGTGGGATAGCGTGCCAGTTGCTTCCGCGCCTCGGCCAGGATGTCCAGCGGCGGCTTGTGATCGTGGCCGAGCACGCCATGGGAGTGGCCGGCGAAGCGATTGCGGGGCAGCCCGGTATCGAGAACGGTGACTTTCCGGCGGGCGCGGCCGAGCTGAAGGGCGGCGGCGAGACCGGCAAAGCTGCCGCCAATGATGATGACGTCGTTCATGGTAGTGGGCTCCGCGTTCCAAGTAGATGGATGGTAGGTCCGGCCCGGCAAAATGCCGTCAACGCTGTGCACGCGAAATGCCGGAGATAGGAACTTCAACGAGATGACCTTGTTCACGAGGGCTTTGGCCCTCAAACGCCCGACTGAAGAGGCTCAGCGTTGCGTCGGTACTCGTCGCCGCCAGCGGCGCGACCTGCAGCGCGTTGGCCTGCTGCAGCAACTGCAGATACAGACTTGCGTGCTCCTCTGCCCTGTCGACGCCCTCGCGGGCCAAGGCCGAGCAGATGTACGCCCGGTAAGGCGCCAGATAGGCGTTCCAGAGTTCAGTGTAGAAGGCCACCCCCGTCGTGGAACGGCGGAGCGTCGCGCAGAAGCGTCGACACGCACCTGGTTGAGCCAGCTTCTGGATCTGGAGCGCGACATAGGCCAACGCCTCCTTGAGGTCGGACCCCGGGTTGGCAGGCACAACGACCCTGGGAAAGCCCGACGCATGCAGGTCCATGACCGCCGCGAACAGGCACGCCTTGTCGCGATAGTGCGCGTAGACAGTCGCCTTCGTATACCCCGCGACCTCCGCGATCCGATGCATGCTCGCATCGTCGTAGCCGGACGCCTCGAACGCCTGGGCAGCCGCTTCGAGGATGCATGCCCGGGTATGTGCGCGCACGCGTTCCCAGCGCTTCGCGGATGCATTCATCTCGGCAGCGTCCGATGCGCCTTGGCTCAGGCGAGCCCGAAGGTCTTGCGCAGGCTGGCATCCACCGCCCCGGCAGGCATGAAGCGCCGCAGTTTCGCCAGGAGCGATGCCTGTCCGGCGGGCGTGCGACGCATCCTCCACTTTCCGAGGGCGGCCTCGACGAGGGTATCGGCCACCGCCGCCGCATCCGGGGCCTCGCTCGATGCGCGCGCGATCGCCCCGAGCGCGAGCTCCCGTTCCCGATCGTAGTCTGAGATCGGAGTGCCGACCCGCTGCGTGTTCGCCTCGAAACTGGTGTTGGTAAAGGAGGGCTGCACCAGCGTGACCCGCACCCCGAACTGGCGCAGCTCGTGATCCAGGCTCTCGGACAGCCCTTCGACGGCGTGCTTGCTGGCGGCATAGACGCCCATGTACGGGGCCGGCAGGAATCCCAGCACCGAACTCAGGTTGATGATCCGACCGGTGCGGCGCGCGCGCATGTGGGGCAGCACGGCGCGGATGGTCCTCAAGACGCCGAGCACATTGGTATCGAACAGCGACTCGACTTCCGGTATTCCGGTCTCCTCCACCGAGCCGACCAGGTTCTGGCCGGCATTGTTCACCAGTACGTCGATGCGTCCCTCCCTGGCAATGAGGGTCGCGACCGCGTGATCGATGCTTGCCTGCTCGCGGACATCCAGCCGCACAAGCGTCACGCCCTTGACGGGCTCCGCACGTTCGAGCTCGCGGACGCTGCCGTACACCACGCACACGGCGTCAGCGAGCGCCCGTGCACTGGCGCGTCCGATGCCGGAGGAGACACCGGTGACCAGAACGACTTTCTTTTCCATGGCTGCCTTCTTGAGGGAATCCGGGTTCATATGCCTGACGGCTCTTCAATGTGCTGGTGCGAGCGCAGGCCCGCTTTGTTCATCAGGCGAGGACGGTCTGATCTTGAACCAGATCGCGTACATGGCCGGCAGGAACACCAGGGTCAGGACGGTTCCTGCCAGAGTGCCGCCGATCAACGTGTACGCCAGCGTTCCCCAGAACACGGAATGCGTCAGTGGGATGAAGGCCAGAATCGCGGCCAATGCGGTCAGGACGACCGGGCGCGCCCGCTGCACCGTGGCCTCGACGACGGCATCGAAGGCACCCAGGCCTTCTTGCTCGTTATGGTGGATCTGGCCGATCAGAATCAGGGTGTTGCGCATCAGGATGCCGGACAGCGCGATCAGTCCGACCAGCGCGTTGATGCCGAAGGGCTGCTGGAACAGCAGCAACGTCGGCACGACGCCGATCAGGCCCAACGGGCTGGTGGCGAACACCATGATCATCGCGGCGATGGAGCGGACCTGCAGGATGATGATGAGTAGCGTCAGGGCGATCATGATGGGGAACAGGGGGAGCATCGCCGTCGTGGCTTTGCCGGATTCCTCGATCGCACCCGCCTGTTCGATGCGGTAGCCGGCAGGGAGTCGTTCGATCAGCGGTTGCAGGTCCTTCAGGACCGCCGTGGAGACGTCCGGCGGTTGCAGGCCTTCGGCAATGTCGCCCCGGACGGTGATGGTGGGCGTGCGGTCGCGCCGGCGCAGGATGGGGTCTTCCATGCGGATCTCCACGCTGCCCACCTGGGAAAGCGGGATGCGCTGACCGGCACTTCCGGCCAAGGTGAAGTCTGCGATCTTCTGTGGATCCAGGCGCGTATCGCCGGCTGCCCGGCCCACCACCTGCACGGACCGGATGTCTTCGCGCACGTCCGTGAGCGGCGCACCGCTGAGCAGGAACTGCAATTGCAGCGCCACCGAGTTCGAAGTCAGGCCCACGGCATTGAGGCGATCCTGGTCCAGGGCGAAGTGCAGCGTGGGCACGCGAGGGCCCCAGTCGGTATTGACCGTACGCATCATCGGGTTGCCCCGCATGATCGCGCCCACCTCCTCGGCGATCTCCCGCAATTTGCCCGTGTCCGGGCCCATGACCCGGTAAGCGACGGGGAACGGGGACGGCGGACCAAACACGATCTGGGTAACCCGCACCTGCGCTTCGGGCGCCAGCCCATCGGCGATCGCCTCGCGCAAGCGGAATTTCAGGGCCTCACGCTCCTTGTCGTCGCCGGCCAGCACCACGATCTTGGCGAACGACGGGTCAGGCAGTTCCGGCGACATCGCCAGGAAGAAGCGCGGAGCGCCCTGGCCGACGTAGGCCGTCACAATCCTTGCCTCTTCCTGCTTGGCGAGCCAGGCCTCGACTTTGGCCGTCGCGGCACTGGTCTGCTGGATGGAGGTGCCATAGGGCATCTGCACTTCGACCAATACCTCCGGTCGGTCCGAGGTGGGAAAGAACTGCTTCTTCACCGCGCCCATGCCGACGACGGCCAGCGCGAACAGTCCCACCACCGTGCCGGCAACCAGCCACTTGCGCGCGATCACGCGCGCCAGCAGCTCCCGGAAGCGGTTGTAGTTGCGGGTGTTGTAGATGGCCTGGTGTCCGCCTTCCACCTGCTTGATGTCCGGCAGCAGCTTCACGCCCAGGTACGGGGTGAACACCACGGCCACCACCCAGGACACGATGAGCGCGATACCGACGACCCAGAACATGTTGCCGGTGTACTCGCCCGCGGTGGATCGCGCGAAGCCGTTGGGCATGAAGCCGATGGCGGTGACCAGGGTGCCTGACAGCATCGGCGCAGCGGTGTGGCTCCAGGCGTAGGCCGAAGCGGCCACACGGCTGTACCCCTCCTCCATCTTCACCACCATCATTTCGATGGCGATGATGGCATCGTCCACCAGCAACCCCAACGCCAGGATGAGCGAGCCCAGCGTGATGCGATCGAAGTTCTTGCCCGTGGCGGCCATGATGACGAAGACCGCGGCCAGCGTCAGGGGCACCGCTGCGGCGACGACGATGCCGACGCGCCAGCCCATGCTGATGAAGCAGACCAGCATCACCACCAGCAGCGCGACGAAGAACTTGACCATGAACTCGTCCACCGCCGAGCTGATGTTCACGGCCTGGTCGGTGACCTTGGTGAGGGAGATGCCCAAAGGCAGGTGGGCGTTGATCTTGCCGACTTCGGATTCCAGCGCCTTGCCCAGATCCAGGCCGTTCCAGTCGTCGCGCATGATGACGCCCAGCAGGAGCGCAGGCTCACCGTTGTTGCGGACAAGGAAGGTAGCGGGGTCTTCATAGCCACGCTCGACGGTGGCCACATCGGAGAGCTTCAGCGTACGTCCGCGCGCCACGATCGGTGTCTGGCGGATCTTCTCCAAGCTGTCGAAGGCGCCCTCGACCCGTACGAATACCGTCGGCCCACGCGTTTCGATCGAGCCGGCGGGTGTCAGCACGTTCTGGCTGTTGAGTGCAGCGAAAATCTCCTGGGGGCTGACGCCTACGGTGGCCAGCCGATCGTGCGAGAACGATACGAAGATGCGCTCAGGCTGTTCGCCGATGATGTTGACCTTCTTGACCCCAGGCACATGCAGCAGCTGCTGGCGTAGCGCCTCGGCATCGCGCACCAGCAGCCGTTGCGGCTCGCCTTTTGCCTTCAGGGCGTAAAGGGCGAAGGTCACGTCCGCATACTCGTCGTTGAGAATCGGCCCGATGACGCCTGCGGGCAGCCTCCCGGCCTCGTCTCCCAGCTTCTTGCGGGCCTGGTAGAACTCCTCTTGAACCTGGGACGGCGGGGTCGTATCGCGCAAGGACACCATCGTGAACGCCAGGCCCGGGCGCGTGTAGGTCTCGGAGCGGTCGTACCACCGCAGTTCCTGCAGCCGCTTTTCCAACGGCTCGGCCACCAGATCCTGCATTTCCTGCGCCGTTGCTCCCGGCCACGCAGTGACGACGGTCATCTGCTTGATGGTGAACGGCGGGTCTTCGGCGCGGCCCAGCTGGAAGAATGCGAGGACGCCCGCCACCGAGATCAGAAAGAGAAGGAAGACGGTTACGGAGCGTTCGCGAACCGCGAGCGAGGAAAGATTGAAGCGCCCCTCGCTCATGGCCGAGCCCCGGCGTGCGCTGCTTTGTCCTCACCCAACGGCGTGACGATCTGACCGTTCTTGATCAGATGCGCGCCGAGCGATATGACTTGCTGGCCTGCTCGCAGGCTGCCTTTGACCTGCGCCATGTCATCCGAGATTCCCATTACCTGGACGGGGCGCCACACGGCTTTGACCGGCCTGCCCTCCAGCGCCCAGACGCCCGTCCCTTTCCCGGGGTCGAACAGCGCGCCGATCGGGACCTGCAGCGCGGCGGCGGCTGACGCGCCACCCGCAATTTCGACCGTGACCGTGGCGCCCAGCGGGGCGTCTGCGAGCGCGCCGTCCAGGACGTATCGGGCCTCATAGGTGCGTGTCAGCGGGTCGGCCGCGTCGGAGAGTTGCCTGAGCCTGGCGGGCACGGGGTCCCTGCGATCGCCATAGAGCTTGGCCTGCCCGACCGAGCCCAATGCCGGGCGCAGCGTCTCGGGAAGTTGCACGATGGCTTCGCGCTCGCCTGTCCGCGCAAGGCGCACGACAGGCTGGCCGGCGCTCACGACCTGGCCCGGCTCGGCCAGTGTCTCCATCACCACACCGTCCGCATCGGCGAGAAGCGCTGCGTAGCGATTGGCGTTGCTGGCCACCTGCGCCTGGGCTCTGGCGGCACTGAGCTGGGCGCGTGCCGCATCGGCTGCGGCCTTGCTCTGGTCGTACGACGAGGCGGAGATGGCGCCGGTGCCGAGCAGGGCGCGATACCTGGCCTCATCGGCGATCGCCTGTCTGGCTTGGGCTTGCGCGGCCATGACGGCCTGCTGTTGCGCCTGCGCCGACAACTGGAGGTCGACCGGGTCGATGCGCATCAGGACCTGCCCGCGGCGCACCTTCTGTCCCGCATCCACCAGCCGCTGCGACACCTTGCCTGGCACGCGGAATCCGAGATCGCTCTGGACTCTCGCCGCCACCGTTCCTGTGAATGCGCGAGATGAGGCGCCCTCACTTCTTACGGTGGCCGTGCGCACCCAGGGCGCCTCTGTTCGCGGGTCAGCCGGCGCTTCGGTACCGCACCCCGCCAGAAGACCGACCAGCGCGAAAGTTAATGGATTTTTAACAAAATAACGCATCGAGAGTACCGTCGGTCCAATGTGGACGGCACTCTGAACCTAGTGACTAAATTAGTCAATAGTCACAACCCGCCTGCTCAAGGAGACAGACTCCGCAGTACGAGGTTGCACAGCAGCGTGGGAGCCTGCTCGCTGTAGCCGATGCTATGCGGCAACAAAAGCGGGTTCAGATAGGGGCGCAGTACCAGATGGATGGCGCTGGTGGTTTCGTCCAAAGGTGTCTTGCGCTCGAAATCGCCCGAGTCCCGGCCCTGCTGGATGATCTCCTGGAGCAGTGCGCGCAGCCTTTCCTCGTATGCCAGGACCGATGGCCACCGCTCGGCGGCGGCCGACTGCGCTATTTCGTAGAGCTTCCGGTCCTGTGAGAAAAGCCGCTGATGCGCCTCTGTAGAGGCCTTGAACAGCTTGCGCAGGCGCTCTGCAGGCTGTTCCACGCCCTCGGTGGCCTGACGGATCTCGTTTTCGAGCTGTGCCAGGCAATTGGAGCAGATCGCCTCGCCAATGGCCTGCTTCGACTCGAAGAACTTGTAGACGTAAGCCTTCGAGAAGCCGATCGCCTTGGCCAGGTCTGAAACGGTGGTCTTTTCATAGCCGTAGTGGCTGAAGTGCTCGGTAGCCGCCACAACAATCTGGTCACGTATGTCGTGCGTCGCCGGCCCACGGCCGGAACCGGCGGGAGCAATGGAGGTGTTCATGGGTCCAGCTTACTCAAGCCTCCATGAACCATCAACGTGTGACGCACGCGGCTACTGGTCACTCCCGCTTTTGTTGTCCTGGAGGCCCGCTCAGGCCCCTGATGGTGAAGGACCCATCCGAAAAAGGACGGATGATCTGCGCAGCCTGACAGCCAGGCGGAGCGCCGTGAGCATCGGCGGCCTGGTCCCTCCAGGGGCGTGATGTCCGCGACGGGCCGCAGGCCGACATTGCCGGACCCAGCGCCTCAGTCCCGCCGGGGGTCGGCCCAGACGCTA
>CAMLKR010000080.1 GCA_946480565.1 uncultured Arenimonas sp.
GGGTGATCTGGCGTGCGCCGCCGCAGACAAGGGGGTATGGCTGCCCGGTCGGTCGGCCGCTCTCGGGCATCCTGCCCTTCGCGGCACTTGGACTCCTGTCCGGCGTAAGCGGCGTCCTGCCCAACTCACGACCGGCCGTTGCGGGCATCCTGCCCTCCACTTCAGCCATACCCCCTTGTCTACGGCGTCGCCACGTCTCTTCGAGGCGAGCCGTTGGGATAAGCGCGTGCCCCCCAGAAGGCACGGAAGCTCGCAGCCGGAAGATCGGTGTCAGGCCAGTGTCCGGCCGAGTTGATTGCTCCCGGAATCCAGTCGGCCCTGCCCCGATTCCGCGGGCTTGCCCGTCTTTTGAATTCGATACCCCGGCTCAGATGGTCCGCAGGCCGTCGTGCGTGAGGGCTTTTTCTGCGGCTTCGAAAACATGGACGTTTTCGAAGAGCCTACATGGACGTATTCACGGCGTCCGCAGAAAAAGACCTCACGTACGGCGGCCTATCGCCTCGAACGAACCCGGCACCAGACGGAGAAAGACGCGAGCTGTCGATCTACTTGCCCGGCACGCCTACTTCAGCAGCTCAAGCCGATCGCGATAACTGCGCGAGAGCTTGATCTCGTGGCCGCAGTCCAACGCCAGGAACTGCTCGCCGTTCAGATGCGGGCGCAGCGACACCACCCGCTTCGCGTTGACAAGGGTCGAACGATGCACCCGCGGGAAATGCCGCGGATCGAGCCGCGATTCGAGCTCGCGCATCGTCGCCCGCAGCACGAAGGTCTCGCCGTCGGTGTGGATGCACATGTAGTCCCCGGCCGCGTCCACCCAGCGCACCGTGGCCAGGTCCACCCGCACCGTGCGCTGCCCGTCCCGGATCGACAGCCGGTCGCCGGGACCGAGCTTGCGCTCGCCGGCGCCCTGCAGCGCCTCCTCCAGCGTCAGCGAAGGCTTGCCGCTGAGGTCGCCGAGCAGGCGCAGCAGCTGCTCGCAGTGTTTTCCAGAATCGCGCTTGTCCAGCTCCTCGCGCACCCGGAACAAGGCCTGGTGCAGCCGGCTGTCGTCCACCGGCTTGAGCAGGTAATCGACCGCACTGGCCTCGAAGGCGCGGATCGCATAATGGTCGTAGGCCGTGCAGAACACCGTCAGCGGCAGTTGCGGCGCCGGGATCGCCCGCAGCGTCGCGAACCCGTCCAGCCCGGGCATCTGCACGTCCAGGAACATCAGGTCCGGCGCGAACTCGGATACCGCCTTCATCGCCGAGGCGCCGTCGCCGCACTGCGCGACCACCTCGATGTCGGGCTGTTCGGCCAGGCGCAGCTCCAGGCCGCGCCGCGCCAGCGGCTCGTCGTCGACGATCAGGGTACGGATCATGCGGCTCATTCGCGCGGGGCCCCGCCGGTTTCGTAGGGAATCGACAGCGTCACTTCCACGCCGCCCTCGCGGCGGTTGCGCACGTCCACCGACTGCCCGGCGCCGTACAGCACCTTCAGCCGCTCGCGGGTGTTCTTCAGGCCGACGCCGCAGCCCTCGCCGTTGGCCTTGTCGAAGTCGGGGCAGCCGGGGCCGTTGTCCACCACGGTCAGCACCAGGCGTCCGTCGCGACGCTCCGCGCCGATCACCAGCCGGCCGCCTTCAACGAGTTTGGCGATCGCGTACTTGATCGCGTTCTCGACCAGGGGCTGCAGCAGCATGCTCGGCAGCAGCGCCGAATAACACTCCGGCGCGATGCGTGTCTCCACCTGCAGGCGCTCGGCGAAGCGGATCTTCTCGATGCCCAGGTAGAGGTTCAGCGCGTCCAGCTCCTGCTTCAGGGTCACGCGCTGCATCGGGTCGCTGTCGAGCGAGTGGCGCAGGAAGGCGCTCAGGCCCTGCACCATCTGGTTGGCCACGCCGTTCTGGCGGTCCAGCACCAGGGTCGAGATCGCGTTCAGCGTGTTGAACAGGAAATGCGGGTTGAGCTGGTAGCGCAGCATCTTCAGCTGCGCCTGGTGCGCCATCGCGGTGGCGGCCAGGGCCTGGCGGGTCTGCTGCTGCAGCTGGCGGTAGTACTTCAGGCCGATGTAGAAGCCGACCCAGCTCAGCACCACGTACAGGTGGCCGGTGGCGTAGCCGAAGTAGCCCAGCGTGGTTGCCGGGCGGCACTCGTCGCCGCACCAGTCGAACAGCAGCTGGCTGAATACCAGACCCATCAGCAGGGTCGTGGCGACCACGCAGGCGATGGCGATCGGGATAAAACGTCGCGGCGGCAGGCCCCAGGCGCGCTGCAGCACCAGGCGCACGGCCAGGGTCAGCACGAAGCCGGTGAGCGCGGCGCCGAAGGACAGCCGCCAGTAGTCCAGCGGCTTGCCGTGCGAGATCGCCGACAGGTAGCTCAGGCTGCCATAGCCCAGCCAGCCGCCGGTCTGCAGCCACCAGAACAGGCGGCGGGCGCGGGAATCGTCGTGAGGGCTGGGCACGGCCTGGGTCCGGGGATGATTGCGCCCATGCTAACGCCGGGACGGTGCCGGCCAGAACGTCCTGGCGCGGCCCGGCAACGCTTCGTCGCGCCGGGTGTCGGTCAGCCTGCCGCGGGGGTGGCCGCGGCCTCGGTGATGGCCGCGGCCAGTTCCTGCGAGGTGACCGGTCCCAGGAACCTCTTCGCCACCCGGCCGTCGGGCGCGATCAGGTAGGTCATGGGCAGGCCGCGCGGGGTTTCGAAGTCGGCCGGGGGGCTGTACACGTCCAGCAGCGCGATCGGGTAGCCGGCCGGGTGTTTGGCCAGGAACTCGCGCATCGCCGCCGGCTCGATCTCTTCGTAGGCAAGGCCGATCACCTGCACGTCGTCGCGGGCGGCGTCGAAGGCGCTGAAATCCGGGATCTCCTTCAGGCAGGGTTTGCACCAGGTGGCCCAGAAATTGACCACCACCCAGCTGCCGCGCTTCTCCGCCAGGTCGAAGCGGCCGTGGTCCAGGGTTTCCACCACCAGGGTCGGGTGGGTGGACGCTTCGGCGGGGGCATCGGCGGCGGCCGGCGCCTCGGAGGCGACCGGGGCTTCGGCTTCAGCCGCAGGCGCGGCGGCGGCCGGCGCCTGTGCGGCGGGTTCGGTCTCGGCGGCGGGCTGGCAGGCCACGACCAGCAGCGTCAGCAGCAGGGCCGACAGGGGGCGGATGGGCGTGTTCATACGGCGGGATTGTCCTGGTTCGAGGTGAAGAAGCTGCCGACGCTGCGCGCCATTGGCGCCTCCAGCGGCTGGCGCAGGTGGTCGAGCGCGCGCGCGGCGTCGCGGCCCAGCGGGTCGTCATACCCCGGAAGGCTGGTGTCGGTGCACGGAATGCGCAGGCCCAGGCCCTCGTGCAGTTCGCCCAGGCTCACCGTGGCCAGGTCGCGCGCCAGCAGCCAGCCGCCGTCCTCGGCGCGGCGCACGATGTTCAGTTCGCTCAGGCCCGAGAGCATGCGCTGCAGCAGGTCGTCGGTGAGCATCGGCTCCAGCGCCTGCATGTCGGCCAGGTGCAGGCCCTGGCCCTCCCGGCGCGCGGCGTTCAGCCGGCCAAGCAGGCGCAGGTAGCCGTAGAGCTCCATGCCCGGCGGCAGCTGCAGCGCCCGCGGCTGGTAGCGGAAGGACGACAGTGAGGCGGCGAACGACGCGCCCAGCAGCACCACCACCCAGCTCAGGTAGAGCCAGAGCATGAAGATCGGCACCACGGCCAGCTTGTCGTAAAGCTGGGCATAGGTGGGAACGTTCAGGAGGTAGGCGGCGAAGCCCTGCTTGGCCAGCTCGAACAGCAGCGTCGCGAACAGGCCGCCGGCCAGCGCGAACCGGAAGGGAATGCTGCGATGGGGAATCAGCCAGTAGGCGCAGCTGAAGACCATCAGCTCGACCAGGTTCGGAAGGTAGCTCAGCAGGCGCTGGCTCCAGCCCAATTGTTCCACGCCCGAAAGCGCCGGCAGCGAGAACAGGTAGGAAGTGATGGCCAGACTCGTCACTGCCAACAGCGTGCCGAGCGTGAGCAGCGTCCAATACATCAGGAAGCGCATCAGCCGCGGCCGCGGCGTCGGAACGCGCCAGACGCGGTTGAAGGTGCTCTCGATGCTCCACATCGTCACCAGCAGCGACACCAGCAGCGCACCGATCCCCGTGAGCGGAAGGTCCTCGGCACTGGTCGCGACCCCGCGCAGGTAGCCTTCTACCACCCGGGCCGAGCTGGGTACGAAATTCGAGAACACGAAATTGACGAGCTGCTCCGTCCACACGTCGAACAGGGGGAAGGCCGACAGGATCCCGAACACCACCATGCTCAGCGGCACCAGCGCGAACAGGGTGGTGTAGGCCAGGGCGCCCGCGGTCTCGAAGCAGCGGTCGTCCAGGAAGCGTGTCCACAGGAACTGGGCGAAGGCCTGCACGCGTTCGCGGTCGATGCGGTGCCACCAGCGGCGCAGGGTCTCGGGCAGGTCCATGGGCGAAGGGTAATACAAAGCCCCCTCCGCCCGCCGCGCCGGTTCAGGGTGCGTCGGGTGGCGCCCGGCTCGCGGAGCCCAGATCGAAGTCCCGCGAAACCCCGCCATCAAGCGGGATCACGCTGATCCGGAGCGTGGGCGTCGCTTCCGGCGCCATGCGCGGACCCGGACCCGCCAGCACCAGCGTGCGCTCGCCCGGCATCACATGGCTCAGGCGCTGCTGCGGCAGCGCGATGTCCCAGAGCACGGCGCCGGTGTCGCCGCGCACGCGCGCCAGACGCAATGGACTGGTCGCTTCACCACCGGGGCGATGCAGCACCAGCGCGCCGTCCGGATCGGCCATCCGCATCGCCGGCCCCCGGGCCTTCGCGATCAACAGGCCGGCATGGTGGAACACCGGTGCCGACTCGAGCACACGATAGTCAGAGTAGGCGTTGCGCTCGCCCCAGTTGCCGCCCAGCTCCGCGGGCCAATGGTCGGGCGCCGCCGACACGCGATCCACTTTGGCGCGATACAGGCGCATCGCGGCATCGCGGGGCAATGCGGCCAGGCCTTCCGGCGTCCACTTGCGGTCGGCCGACAGCTTTTCCAGTTCATCCTCGGCCAGCAGGCCGATCCAGGCGCCCGGGGTCGCAAGCGGCATTCCGCGGGTAACGGTGCCGTAGGCGTCGTGCACATGCGTTCCGGCCGCGGACAGCCGTTCGCCCGCCGGCTCGGGCAGCACGGCGCCATCGAGGGCCGACACCCGCAGCGGCTCGCGCAGCTCCAGGCGCAGGACGTCGCCCCCGGCGGTGACGATGTCGGAGGTCGAGGCCATGGCCGCACTGCCGTTGTCGGGCAGGCGCCGGCGCCAGAGCACGCGGCCATCGCCGGCATCCAGTGCCCACAGCTCGAGGTGCCACTGCTCTTCCGAGGCCTTGCGGCCACCGAAACGGCCGCGGTTGTTCCAGTACCAGTGCCGCACGCGCTGTTCGCTGAGCAGCAGCACGCGATCGCCTGCCGAGGTCTGCAGGCGCAGCGGATGTCCAAGCAGGGTCGCCGGGAACGGTTCGTCGGGCGGCAGCGGCGTGCGGTTGAGGTGCATCACCACCGGCAATCCCAGCAGCACCAGGGCCACGACCACGGCCGCAAGCACCTGCCAGGCCTCCCAGCGTCGTTTCGGGTCCTGTGTGCGCACGCTCGACTCCCCTGCCCCGGTGGTATCGGTCCGACCCGCGGTTCCGCGGCAACTCTCCGAGCCGGTCCTGCATGGAACCAGCAACGGGGCGGCACGCCCGCGCGGGACAGCGCGCCCCGGGCCGTCCGGCTTATCATGGCGCATGGCCGACATCCTGATCCTGTACTACAGCCGCGGCGGTTCGGTCGCGCAGCTCGCCCGCCAGATTGCCCGCGGCGTCGAGGAGGTGCCGGACATGCAGGCGCGCCTGCGCACCGTGCCCCCCGTGGCCCCCGTCACCGAGACCGCGGCGCCGCCCGTGCCCGAGGACGGTGCGCCCTACGTCAGCAAGGCCGACCTGGCCGAATGCGCCGGCCTGGCCCTGGGCAGTCCGACGCGTTTCGGCAACATGGCGGCGCCGCTGAAACATTTCATCGACACCCTGGGCGCCGAGTGGGCCTCGGGCACCCTGGTCGGAAAACCGGCCGCGGCGTTCACATCCACCGCGACGATGCACGGCGGCCAGGAGTCGACCCTGCTGACCATGCTGGTGCCGCTGATGCACCACGGCATGGTCCTGGTCGGCATCCCCTTCACCGAGGCGGCGCTCAACACCACCCGCAGCGGCGGCACGCCCTACGGCGCCAGCCACGTCGCCGGCGCGCAGGACGATCCGGCGCCCAGCGACGACGAGAAACAGCTGGCCCGCGCCCTGGGCCGGCGCCTGGCCGACGTCGCGCGGAAGCTGCAGGCATGAGCCTGGCCACACGCGTGGCCGCGGCCACCATCGTCGCGGTGTTCGGGCTGCAGCTGGCCTGGCACGGCTGGCTGGCGCCGCCGGCGCGCAGCGCGCCCTGGGCGATGGCGCTGTTCTTCGCGCTGCCGATCCTGCCGGCCCTGGTGCTGGTGCTGCTGCGCCATCGTCGCGCCGGCTTCTGGGGCGCGCTGGCGGCCCTGGTGTATTTCAGCCACGGCGTGATGGCGGCCTGGGCCACGCCCGGCGTGCGCGGCCTGGCGCTGGCGCAGGTGGCGCTGTCGGCCGTGCTGGTGGTGGCCGCCAGCTGGGACGGCATGCGCGGGCGTTTCGCCCGGCGGCGCCCGCCACCGGCCGTATAATCCCGGCATCAAGGAGGATTCCCATGGACGAGCTTCTGGTCGTCACCACCGGCGGCACCATCGACAAGGTCTATTTCGACGACAAGTCGGACTACCAGGTCGGCGAGCCGCAGATCGGCCGCATCCTGCAGGAACTCGGCGTCGCCTTCCGCTTCACGGTGATCCCGATCATCCGCAAGGACAGCCTGCACATCACCGCCGAAGACCGCGAGCTGCTGCGCGCGACCATCGCCGCCCAGCCGGCGAGGCACGTGCTGGTCACGCACGGCACCGACACCATGGTGGACACCGCGAAAGTGCTGGCCACCATCGCCGGCAAGACCATCGTGCTGACCGGCGCCCTGAACCCGGCGCGGTTCCGCGGCTCGGACGCCGAGTTCAACATCGGCACTGCGGTCGGTGCGGTGCAGTCGCTGCCGGCCGGCGTCTACATCGCCATGAACGGCCGCATCTGGGACCCGCTGAAGGTCCGAAAGAACGTCGCCGCGAACCGCTTCGAAGCCGCCGGCTGAGGGCATCCCCGCGCCTGCGCGGCTCCGGCGGTTGCCGTCGGAACCCGGAAAGAAAAAGACCCCGGCCTAGGCCGGGGTCTTGTCTTGGAGCCTCAACCGCCGGGGATCAGAACGTGATCGACCAGCTGTTGATGTAGCCGATGTCGCCGGCGGCGTTGTCGTTGACGCGCAGGCGCCAGGTGCCGTTCAGCGCTTCGCTCGACAGGTTGATGGTGTAGGTGCCCACCAGGTTGTCGGCGCTGCCGCCGGCGCGGTTGCTGATGTTGTACAGCGAACCGTCCGGAGCCACGAGGTCCACGCGCAGGTCGCCGCGGTAGGTGTGCACGATGTTCACCGCCACCGAGGCATTGCTCGGGGCATTGCCGCTGCGGCCGGAGACCGTGATCGGGCTGTCGACCGTGGTGTTGTCGCGGATCTGGTAGTCGGCGGTGTTGCTGTAGGTCTGGGTGCCGCCACCGGTGCTGGTGGAGTAGTTGCCGACCAGGCTGACGCCGGAGAAGCTCGAGTAGGCCTTCAAGCGGACGTAGTAGGTGCCGGCGGACGGGGCCGCGATGGTGCAGGTCTCGTTGTTGCCGTTGAGGTAGGGACGGCAGACGTACGAGGTGTCGGTCGGCGCGCTGCCGAACTGCACGTACATGTCGGCGTCACCGGTGCCACCCGACATGGTGAAGGTCAGGTTGGTGGAACCGGCCGGGACGACCATCGTGTAGTTCAGCGAGTTGCCGGTGGTGGCGGCCAGGCCGGTCACCGCGACGCCCTTGGTCAGGGTGCCGCCGGTCGGCGGCGGCGGGGGCGGCGGGGTGCTGCCGCCGGCCGCGGCCACGATGGCATTGGCGTCGATGATGCCCGCGCCGCAGCCGCCCGAGCAGGCGCCCGACAGCGGATACGCGGTGGCCTTGAGCTGGGCTTCCACCTCGGCCGGGGTCCACAGCGGCAGGCCCAGGGCCAGGCGACGGCTCTGCGCCAGCGCCACGGTGCCGGCCACGTGCGGCGACGCCATCGAGGTGCCGCTGTAGGACGCGTAGTTCTCGGCGCCCGGACCGGCGGTGCCGGCGTTCAGGGTCGAGAGGATGGACGAACCCGGGGCGGACACGTCGATCAGGGTGCCGTAGTTCGAGAAGCTGGAACGGGCGCTGGCGCTGGTGACCGAGGCGACGTTGACCACGTTGTTGCAGCTGGCCGGGGTGAAGTTCGCAGCGTTGGCGTTGCTGTTGCCGGCGGCCACGACCACGACGGTGCCGCGGCTGACGGCGCTGTTGATCGCCGCCTGGGTGGCGGAGTCGCAGGAGCCGCTGCCGCCCAGGGACATGTTGATGACGTCGGCCGCATTGGCCGCCGACAGGGTCGGCACGCCGCTGACCGTGCCACCGGACGCCCAGATGATGGCGTCGGCGATGTCGGAGGTGGAACCACCACCGCGACCCAGCACGCGCACCGGCATCACCTTCGCGCCCCAGGCCGTGCCCGCGACGCCCTTGGCGTTGTTGGTCACCGCGGCGACCGTGCCGGCCACGTGGGTGCCGTGCCAGCTGGACGGGTCGCCGCCGTAGTAGTCGCCCGGATCGCTGTAGTCGGAATCGCGGCCGTTGCCGTCGCCGGCGACCGTGCTGTTGGAGATGAAGTCGTAGCCGGCGACGATGTTGGCGTTCAGGTCGCTGTGGCTGACGTGGCCGGTATCGAGCACGGCGACGATGATGCCGCTGCCGTTGGCGGTGTCCCAGGCGGTGTTGGCGCGGATGCCGGCGTCGGCATCGGTGTAGCCCCACTGCTGGCTGTAGTTGGTGTCGTTCGGGGTCAGGGTGTGCTTCAGCACGCGGTCGATCTGCACGTATTCGACGTTCGGGTTCGACGCGATCTCGCGCATCAGCGCCTCGGCGTCGGCGCGGCCGAGCTTCTGCGAGGTGGTGACGACGTCGGCGCCGATGGCCATGCGGCGCAGGTGGCGGGCCACCAGCGGCTTGAACGTGCGCGAGGACTCGCCGCGCTGCGCGCGGGCGCCCTGGATCATCTGGTTGGCGCCGACGCTGGCGGAGTCGAGCGCGCGCTGCAGCGACGCCGCGCTCGCGGCCTCCTGGCTGCCGTCGCGGTACTTGACGATGAAACGGTCGAACTGCGTGTCCGAGGCGATGCCGCTGAGGTCGACGCGCGGCGCCTGGACAGGACCGGAGGCGGCGTAACCGGCCTGGGCGGCCAGCGCGAGGGTGGTGGCCGCAACGAGACCACGCAGGCGAAGC
>CAMLKR010000081.1 GCA_946480565.1 uncultured Arenimonas sp.
GCCCATGGTGATCATCAGGATGCCGGCCGCGGCCAGCGTGGTGACCAGGATCTCGCGCGTGCCTAGGGCCTTGAACATGGTCGGTCCCGCGAAACCGGCATGTGCCGGGACCGGTGCAGCTTAGGCGCCGCGCCGGAACGCCGGTAGAGTCAAAAGCGCATCACTGTGTGGCGGCTGGCGGTAACGGCCTGCAGGGATCGGCCAAGCGGCCAGGCCCTGGCCTCAGGCCTCGGGGCCGTCCACGTGCGGCGCATGACGCGACGATCCACCCAGCGCGCAATGCAGGGGCCCCAGGGCGCTGTCGATGCGCTGGCGTTGATCGGCGATGAAGCAGCGCTTCTTGCGCTCGCTGTCCGACACGAAGGGCTGGTCCAGCTGTTTCGAATGCCCGCCCATGCGCCGCGCAAAACGTTCCGCGGCGTCGGCGCTGGGCGACAGCCCGAAGTGCCCACATATCGAATCGAGCAAACGCAGGTCCAGCTGCGCGTAGTCCACCGGCATGGCGCCGGGTTCCGCGGCGAGGCGCGCCATCGCCGCCATCAACCCGCCCAGGACGCGGATGCGCCGCCCCAGCAGATCGTCGCCGGGCGCAGGGCCGAACACCGGATCGAGAGGCGCCAGCGACGGATCGCCGGCCATGTGCCGGCCGGCGGCCTGCGCATGCGAGGCAAGGATTTCCTCGGGATCGCGGAACAGCAGCAGCCGCGGCACGCCCGGACAGGCGGCGCGGATCAGCGGCCAGGCGAACAGGTCCCAGGCGTTCCACTTGACGACGATGCGGCCGCGGCCCGGGAAAGGCGCGGCCTGCAGTGCGATCAGCTGCGGCAGCGCGTGCCGCTTCTGTTCGTCCGACAGCGAGGCATCGAGCAGCAGTTCGGTCAGCAGCGGCGATTCCGACAGCACGCTGGTGTCGTCCCGTTCGGCCAGGCAGCCCGAGACCAGGGTCGAGCCGCAGCGCGAGAGATGGAAGATGAAACCCGCCGGCACCGGCGCCGCGATCACCGCCGCGCCCGCGAGCAGCGGCGCGATGGCGGTGCGTGGACGGATGAGCTGGTTGAAAACCCGCGCCTGCTGGCAGCGCGAAAGGTACTGGTCCTGGAACGGTTCGGTGGCGTGGCCCACGGGCAGGCACCAGGCGAGGCTGCGGGTCCGGGGCTGGTAAGCGGCGGGAAACCAGCGGCCCGCGAGCGCCGCCGGATCGAGCTCGAGCACCTGCTGGTTGCAGCGGTTGAGTTCGACGAACAGCGTGTTGTCGTCCACCGATCCGATCTGCCAGAGCCGACGGAGCGACTGCAGCAGTTCCGCGACCGTGGCGGCCGGTGCGCAAGCCGCCAACCGTTCCGGCGAAACCATCAGTTCCCGGTAGGCGGGCAGCAGGTCCATCGCTCAGCGGGTGTCCGTGCCGTCGGCCCAGTGCAGCGGGTCGCCGGCGTGGATGCGTTCGACCAGCCAGGCATTGGCCACGCAGTCGATGACCAGGTTGATGCGGTCGTACTCGCCGGGGTTGTGCACTTCGTGCATCTGGTCGGCGTTGAAGTACCACAGCTCGCCCGCGCGCATCGGCACCGGGCGGCCGTCGACGAGGAAACGGATGTGGTCGCTGGTTTCGATCGGCAGGTGCAGCCGCGCCTGGCCCTGTTCCAGGCTCAGTCCGTGGTCGCGGTGCGGCCGGATCTGCGCGCCCGCCTTCAGGCGCATCAGCCGCGCCGAACGCAGCGGGCACTGCAGGCGCTGCAGCAGCGCACTCAGGGCCGGGCAGGATGCGAGCACGGGCAGGTCCTGCCAATCATCGCCGGCATGGATGGCGAAACCCTGCAGGATCGGATGCGCGTCCAGGTGCTGGCGCTGGCAGCGCAGCGGCAGCACGTCCCAGCCGCCGGCATAGTCGTTGCGGTTGACGTGCTCGACCCAGTCCTGCCCGAGCAGCGCGGCCACTTCGGCCTGCAGCGCGGGCAGAGGCGCCGGGGCGTCCAGGCGCGCGAAGGACACCACCGCGTCAGCAGGAACCGAAGGCGTGGCGGGCGGACGGGGCATGGGCCTCCAGCGGCGGTCAGCGCGTCGCGAGGAAGGTCGTGAACGCCTCGGCCACCTGGCGCGGCTGCGCCATCAGCGGCATGTGGCCGCAGCCCGACAGCAGCACCGTCGTGCTCTGGCGCAGGCCGCGGCGGAACGTCTCGGCGGCGCTGACGTCGATGACCTTGTCGTCGCGGCACCACAGCAGCAGGGCCGGCGCCTCGATCCGGCCCAGCTCTCTTTCCAGCACCAGGGCATCGGGCCCGCGGCCGATCTGTTCGAGCACCTGCTGCTCGAAGGCGGCGTCGGCGCGGCGCCGGCGCACCAGGGCCTCGTTCGCCGGCCAGGGCACGAAGGGCGGATCGGCGAAGACGATGCCGAGGAAACGCTTGAGCTCGCCGCGGTTGGTGACCTGGTAGGGGTTCTCGCCGGCCAGTACCGCGTTGGCGAACGCGTTCTCCTCGAAGGTGACGCCGGCCGAAGACATCAGCGAAATGCGATCCACCAGCTGCGGCTGCCGTGCCGCCAGCAGGCCGACGATCTGTCCACCCATCGAATGGCCGACCACCAGCGCGGGTTTTTCCGGCAGCTGCCGCAGGAAATCCGCCAGCCGCTGCATCTGCGCGACCGGCCCGTAGTCGGCGCCGGCCTGGCGTTCGCTGTCGCCCCAGCCCGGCAGGTCGGGCGCCACCAGGCGGTAGGACTTGCCCAGCTCGCGCATCAGCGGCAGCCAGTTCTCCTTGCTGCCGACGAAGCCGTGCACCAGCACCAGCAGCGGCTTGTGTGCCTCGCCCGCTTCCAACACCGACCAGCGGTGCCCGGCCACCTGCACCTCCCGCAGTTCGGCCCCGGCCAACCAGCGCTGGCGCGCGAATTCGGCCTGCAGCACCTTCTCCGGCGCGCTGGCGGCGAAGCCGACCACGCCCAGGGCGAGCCCGAGCGAGGCGGCGAGTGCGATCTTGCGCGGGCGACCCGCGCGCCGGGAGCTCATCCGGTCACTGCGCCGGCGCGGCCTTGGCCTTGGCCAGCAGGGCCTCGACCGAGGCGCTGGTGATCGGGTGGTAGCCCGGCTTGGCCATCGCGTAGATCTGCGAGGCGAAGGCCAGGCCGTCGGCGGTCTGCACCAGGGCCTCGTAGGTCGGCATGATCAGCTTGCGGCGGCCGATCTTGCGCAGGAACAGCGACATCGCCGGGCGCGCCTCGAAATATTCGCTGCGCACGGTCAGCGGGTACCAGCGCTGGGCGATCTCGCCGTTGGCCGTGCCGGTGAAGCGGAAGGCCTGGTCGAGTTCGACCAGCCGGTCCGGGTCCACGGTCCTGGGCAGGCCTTCGAGGAAATACACCCATTCCTGGGTGGTCCAGGCGCTGGTCTTGAGGTCGCGGGCGGCGGTGCGGCGCTTGACCCAGGCTTCGCGGGTGGCGTCGACGGCGTCGAAGCGCGGCGACGCGGTCTGCGGCGCGAAGTCCGGGATGCCGGGCGCCGACAGCCAGGTGGCCAGCTCGGCCTCGCTGACCACGCCGGGCTTGCCGGCCATCAGTTCGCTGCGCAGGAAGGCGACGAACTGCTCGGTGCTGACGCTCTGGAAGGCGTGGGTGTCGAACCAGCTGCGCAGGAAGGGGTCGAAGGCCTCGCGGCCGTAGCGCTGTTCCAGGAACTGCAGGAACCAGGCGCCCTTGTCGTAGGCGATCGCGCCCAGCGCGTCCTCGGGATCCGAGCCCACGCGCGCCGGCAGCATCAGCACCTGCTGTTCGGCCGGGATCTCGGCCAGCTGCGCCTTCAGGCCGTTGCGGCTGTTGACGAACTCCATGTCGGCGCGTTCCTTGCCGTACAGGGCCTCGACGATGCGGTTCTCGACGTAGCTGGTGAAGCCCTCGTTGAGCCACATGTCCTTCCAGCTGGCATTGGTCACCAGGTTGCCGGACCAGGAATGCGCGAGCTCGTGCGCGATCAGCGACACCAGCGACTTGTCGCCGGCGATGACCGTGGGCGTGATGAAGCTCAGGCGCGGGTTCTCCATGCCGCCGAAGGGGAAGGACGGCGGCAGGATGAGCAGGTCGTAGCGCTCCCAGCGGTAGGGGCCGTAGAGCGACTCGGTCACCTGGATCATCTTCTCGGTGTCTTCGAACTCCTTCACCGCGCGGTCCACCGTCTGCGGCTCGGCCCAGACGCCGGCGCGCGCCGAGATCGGCTTGAACACCAGGTCGCCGGCGGCGATCGCCATCAGGTAGGACGGGATCGGCTGCGGCATCTTGAAGGTGTAGTCGCCGTCGCGCGGCGCGGCCGGGTCGTTGTCGGCGCTCATCAGCGCCATCACGTCCGCCGGCGTGCGCACGTGCGCGGTGTAGGTGAAGCGCACCGACGGCGTGTCCTGCAGCGGCACCCAGCTGCGGGCGTGGATGGCCTGCGATTGGCTGAACATGAAGGGCGTCTTGCCGCCGGCGGTCATCGACGGCGACAGCCACTGCAGTCCCGAGGCCTGCGGCGAGGTCGCGTAGGCGATGCGCACCTGCTCGTACTGGCGCGGCAGGGTGATGCTGAGCTTGCTGCCGAAACGCTCGTCGCGCGGCGCCAGGGCGAAATCCACCGCCCGCCACTTGCGGCTGCCATTGCGGGCCTCGACCGCGGCGATGCTCAGGTCGCGGGTGTCGAGCACGAGCTCGCGCGCCTCCTCGTCGGCCCAGGCCAGGGTCAGGGTGGCGGTGCCGGCCAGTTCGCGTCGCGTGAAGTTGACCTGCAGGTCCAGGCCCAGGTCGGTGATGCGGACCTTTTCGGGCTGGGCATAGGAATGTTCGTCGGCGCGCCGGTCCTGGGCCAGGGCCGGCAGGGTGGCGGTGAGCAGGACCAGCGTGCTGAGAACGGGCAGGACAAGGCGGCGCATGGGCGGTTCCGGGCGGGTGGACCGCCGGATTCTAGCGCGGCCGGCCCGTCCCCGGCCCTTGGCCGATGGTCGGAAATGATCCGGCGCAAGTCCCGGGGCCCGGGGCGGGACCATACTGGGGAAAATCACGCCAAGGACCGCCATGTCCCGCCCGAACGAGCCGCACGCCCCGACCCTGATCGCCGACCCGGCCGCCCTGCTGGCCTGGCAGCAGGCCGCGCCCACCGGCAGCTCGCCCTGGAACCGCGATGGCCAGCCCCTGGCCCTGGAGGACTGGCTGGCCCAGGGCGATGACGCCTCCGAAGCCCATTACCGGCGGGCCCGCGACCTGGGCGTGCCCCTGGTGCGGCTGTCGGGCCTTGAGCCCTCGCCGCAGGCGACCGCCCTGATCCGCCCCGAGGTCGCGCGCCGGCTGCGGGCGGTGCCCGTGAACCTGCACGGCGGCAGCGTCGCGGTGGCGATGGAGGACCCGGGCAACCACGAGGCGTTGAGCACGCTGGACTTCCTATGCCGCCAGCGCGTGCAGGCCATGCTGGCGACGCCGCGCGAGATCCGCGACGCCATCGCCCGCCACTACGACCGCGTCGAGGACGGCGACATCGCCCGGCAGCTGGGCCTGGACCCGACCGCCGCCACCGGCGAGACCAGCGAGGTCGAGGCCCAGCGCCTGTCGCGCGAGAAACCGGTGGTGCGCATCGTGCATGGGCTCATCGCCGAGGCGGTGTCGCGCCGCGCCTCCGACATCCATCTCCGGCCCGGCGTCGAGGGCACCGACGTGCTCTACCGCATCGACGACGAGATGGTGCCGGTGCGCCGGCTGATGCGCAGCCTGCACCCGGCCGTCACCAGCCGCATCAAGGTGCTGGGCGCGATGAACCTGGCCGAACACCGCAAGCCCCAGGACGGCCGCACCACCTTCACCCTCGACGACGGCCGCGAGGTGGACCTGCGCATTTCGGTGCTGCCGGCGGTGTACGGCGAGTCGGTGGTGGTGCGCCTGCTCGACACCAACGAAAGCCTCTGGAACCTCGAGCAGCTGGGCCTCACCGCCGCCGACCGCCAGCGCATCGACGACGTGATGGGCCGCAGCCACGGCATGTTCCTGACCACCGGACCAACCGGCTGCGGCAAATCCACCACCCTGTACGCGATGCTGCTGGAGCTGCGCAAGCAGCGCATCAACATCCTGACCATCGAGGACCCGGTCGAGTTCTACATCGACGAGATCCAGCAGATGCAGGTCAACCGGCCAGCCGGCTTCACCTTCGCCAGCGCGATGCGCAACTTCCTGCGCCACGACCCCGACGTGATCATGGTCGGCGAGATCCGCGACGAGGAAACCGCCGGCATCGCGGTGGAGAGCGCCCTCACCGGCCACCTGCTGCTGTCCACCCTGCACACCAACACCGCCGCGACCACCGTCACGCGCCTGCTGGACCTGGGCGTCGAGGCCTACCTGCTGCGCGCCTCGCTGCTGGCGGTGATGTCGCAGCGGCTGGTCCGCCTGACCTGCGAACACTGCCGCGAAGTGGAGGCGGTGGACCCGCACATCCGCGGCGTGCTGGGCGTGGCGCCCGAGGAGGTGTTCCACATCGGCCGCGGCTGCTCGCACTGCGAGGGCCTGGGCGTGCACAAGCGGCGCGCGGTGTACGAGTTCATGGTGGTGACCCCGCGCATCCAGTCCCTGATCGTGCCCGGCGCCGAGGCCGACGCCATCCACCACGTCGCGATCGAGGAAGGCATGGTGCCGATCACGAAGGCGGCGGTGGCGCTGGCGCGGGAGGGGCTGATCTCCCTCGCGGAGGCGTGGCGCGTTCGCGCCGACTGAGCCACGGAGTCTCTCTCGGCCCTCTCCCCAATCGCCAATACCGATCCCGGCGCCAGGAACGTACGAAGTCCAGGGAGCTGCGGCTAGAGCTTGTAGCCGGAATGGATGGCGACGATGCCCGCACTGAGGTTGCGGTAATCGGTGCGCCCGAAACCCGCCGCCGCCATCATCGCCTTGAGCTCATCCTGCGGCGGATGCTTGCGGATGGACTCGGCCAGGTACTGATAACTGTCGGCGTCGTTGGCGAACAGCTTGCCCAGCCGCGGCAGCACCTTGAACGAATGGAAGTCGTAGACCGGACGGAACCACTCCGGCTTGACCTGCGAGAACTCCAGCACCAGCGCCCGGCCGCCGACCTTCAGGACGCGGTGCATTTCCTTCAGCGCGTTCGCCTTCTCGGTCACGTTGCGCAGCCCGAAGGCGATGGTGACCAGATCGAAACTGGCGTCCGGGAAGGGCAGCGCCTCCGCGTTCAGCTGCACGTATTCAAGGCCGCGGACCAGGCCCCGGTCCGTCAGCCGGTCGCGGCCGACGCCGAGCATGGCGGCGTTGATGTCGCCCAGCACCACGCTGCCGGTTTCGCCCACCCGCTCGTGCAGCAGCGCCGCGATGTCGCCGGTGCCGCCGGCCAGGTCGAGCACCCGGTCGCCGCGTTTCACGCCCGAGGTGCCGACGAAGTAGCGCTTCCACAGCCGGTGGATGCCCAGCGACATCAGGTCGTTCATCAGGTCGTACTGCTGCGCGACCGAACTGAACACCTGGCCGACCAGCTTCTTCTTCTCGGCCACCGGCACGTCGCGGAAACCGAAGTGGGTGGTGCCGTCGGGAGTCTTCTCGTCCATGCCGGCATTATAGGCGCGGGGTCGGATGATCTTGACGTTTGAAACGTTAAGATCAGCCGACCCCGCACTTTGGTGATCGTCATGCTCCGGTACTGGCACAACCCGCGCTGCAGCAAGTCCCGCGAGGGCCTGGCCCTGCTGGCCGCCCGCGGCGTCGAACCGCAGATCGTCGACTACCTGGGCCAGCCGCCGACCGCGGCCCGGCTCAAGACCCTGCTCGGGAAGCTGGGCGGCGACCCGCGCCAGCTGGTGCGGTTCAAGGAGGACGAGGCCCGGGCCCTGGGACTGTCGGCCCAGGACGAACGCCCGGCGGCTGAATGGGCCGCCCTGCTGGCCGCGAACCCCCGGCTGATCGAACGGCCGGTGCTGGAAACCGCCGACCGGGCCGTGGTCGGCCGGCCGACCGAACGCCTGCTCGAGCTGCTCTAGCCCGGGCCGCCGAGGCCGCCTCGCCGGGCCGGCATTCACGCCGGTGGCCGCGAGCCGGCTTGTAAGCTTGCGGGCCCGGCCCCATCCCGGGAGTTCCTCCCAAGGAAGACCGCATGGACCCGACCGTTTTCCACGCCACCACCATCCTGTCCGTGCGCCGCGGCGACCGCGTCGTGGTCGCAGGCGACGGCCAGGTCACCCTGGGCCACACCGTGATGAAGGCCAATGCCCGCAAGGTGCGGCGCCTGGCCGGCGGCAAGGTGCTGGCCGGTTTCGCCGGCGCGGCCGCCGACGCGTTCACCCTGTTCGAGGTGTTCGAGGCCAAGCTCGACAAACACGGCGGCAAGCTGCTGCACGCCGCGGTCGAGATGGCCAAGGAATGGCGCACCGACCGCCGCCTGGGCAAGCTCGAGGCCCTGCTGGCGGTGGCCGACCGCGACAGCTCGCTGATCATCTCCGGCAATGGCGACGTGATCGAACCCGAGGACGGGCTGGTGGCCATCGGCAGCGGCGGCCCCTACGCCCTGGCCGCAGCGCGCGCCCTGCTCGCCCACACCGACCTCGACGCCCGCGCCATCGCCGAGAACGCGCTGAACGTGGCCGGCGACATCTGCATCTACACCAACCGCAACCTCGTGATCGAGGAACTGTGATGACCCAGCTCACCCCCCGCGAGATCGTCGGCGAACTCGACCGCTACATCGTCGGCCAGGCCCCGGCCAAACGCGCCGTCGCCATCGCACTTCGCAACCGCTGGCGCCGCATGCAGCTCGATCCCGCGCTGCGCGACGAGGTGATGCCCAAGAACATCCTGATGATCGGCCCCACCGGCGTCGGCAAGACCGAGATCGCGCGCCGGTTGGCGGCGCTGGCGAACGCGCCCTTCGTGAAGGTGGAGGCCACGCGCTTCACCGAAGTCGGCTACGTCGGCAAGGACGTCGAGCAGATCATCCGCGACCTGGCCGACGGCGCGGTGAAGATGTTCCGCGAACAGGCCAAGGTGCGCGTGCGCACCCAGGCCGAGGAGCGCGCCGAGGACCGCATCCTCGACGCCCTGCTGCCCAAGCGCCGCGGCCCCGGCTTCATGGTCGAGGTCGCCGCCGACGGCGAAACCGACACCCGCGCCAAGCTGCGCAAACAGCTGCGCAGCGGCGAGCTGGACGAACGCGAGATCGAACTCGAGATCAGCCCGCCCACCGGCGGCATGGACATCATGACGCCGCCGGGCATGGAGGAAATGGGCCAGCAGCTGCGCCAGATGTTCCAGAACCTGGGCGGCGGCAAGGCCCAGAAGCGCAGCGTCACCATCGCCGCCGCGCGGCCGATGCTGCTCGAGGAAGAAGCCGCCAAGCTCGTGAACGAGGAGGAGATCCGAGCCCAGGCGATCACCGCCTGCGAGCAGAACGGCATCGTCTTCATCGACGAGATCGACAAGGTGGCCAA
>CAMLKR010000082.1 GCA_946480565.1 uncultured Arenimonas sp.
TCGTCGCTGCCCTCGTTCACGCCTTCGAACAGGAAGGTGCTGAGGTAGCGTTCGCCGGTGTCGGGCAGCATGGCCAGCAGCACCGAACCCTCGGGCGCCGTTTCGGCCACCTGCAGGGCCGCGGCCACGGTGGCGCCGGCGCTGATGCCGACGAAGATGCCTTCCTCCGAAGCGAGGCGGCGCGCGGTGTCGCGGGCGGTGATGTCGTCCACCGGGCGGATGTCGTCGGCCACGCCGCGGTCGAGCACGGCCGGCACGAAGTCCGGGGTCCAGCCCTGGATCTTGTGCGGCGCCCATTCCTTGCCGCCCAGCAGGGAGGCGCCGGCGGGTTCGGTGGTGATGACCTTCAGGTCCGGCCGCGCGAGCTTGAGCACCTGGCCGGCGCCGGTCAGGGTGCCGCCGGTGCCCCAGCCGGTGACGAAGAAGTCGAGCCGCCGGCCGGCGAAGTCGCGCAGGATCTCCGGGCCGGTGGTGCTGCGGTGGTAGGCCGGGTTGGCCTCGTTTTCGAACTGCCGGGCCAGGAACCAGCCGTGTTTTTTCGCCAGCTCGGCGGCGCGCCGGACCATGCCGCTGCCGCGTTCGGCCGCCGGCGTCAGGATCACCTTGGCGCCGTAGGCGCGCATCAGCTTGCGGCGTTCGATCGAGAAGGTCTCGGTCATCACCGCCACGAACTTGTAGCCGCGCGCCGCGGCGACCATCGCCAGCGCCACGCCGGTATTGCCGGAGGTCGCCTCGATGATGGTGTCGCCGGGCTTGAGCAGGCCCCTGGCCTCGGCGTCGAGCACGATGGCCAGGGCCAGGCGGTCCTTCACCGAGCCGCCGGGGTTGAAGGCCTCGACCTTGGCGTACAGCGTCACGTGTTTGGGCGCGATGCGGTGCAGCTTGACGATGGGCGTGCCGCCAATGGTGTCGAGGATGCTGTTGTAAAGCGTCATGCGGGTCTCCGGTTCGCGCCGTGCGCGATGGGGGATGGGAGGTCAGGCGGCGTGGGCGACGTGCGGGGCGGGAGCGCCCAGGGGCTTGTCGCCGAACCAGTGCAGTGTATGCGCCAGGGCGGCGACCTCACCCAGGATCAGCAGGGCGGGCGACTGCAGGTCATGTAAACGGGCAAGTTCGGGAAGATCGGCCAGCGTACCGGTGAGTACGCGCTGCTCCGGGCGCGAGCCGTTCTCCACCAGGGCGAAGGGCGTGCCGGCGGCGCGGCCGTGTTCCAGCAGCTTCTGCCGGAGGCGGTCCAGGCCGGCCACGCCCATGTACACGGCCAGCGTCTGCTTTTCCTGGGCCAGCGCGCGCCAGTCGAGCGTGTCCACCGAATCCTTGGTATGCGCGGTGACGAAGCGCACCGACTGCGCATGGTCGCGATGCGTCAGCGGCACGCCGGCATACGCCGCGCAGGCCAGCGCCGCGGTCACGCCCGGCACCACCTCGAAGGCGATGCCGTGCGCGTGCAGGAACTCGAGTTCTTCGCCGCCGCGGCCGAACACGAAGGGATCGCCGCCCTTGAGCCGCACCACGCGGCGGCCGGCGCGCGCGTGTTCCAGCATCAGCGCATGGATGCCGTCCTGGGTCACGTGGTGGTTCGACGCCTGCTTGCCGACTTCGATGAACTCGGCGTCGCGCCGCGCCAAGGCCAGCACGCCGTCGCTGACCAGGCGGTCGTGCAGGATCACGTCGGCCAGATTGAGCAGGCGCAAGGCGCGCAGCGTCAGCAGGCCCGGATCGCCGGGGCCGGCGCCGACCAGGGCCACCGAGCCGAGGTCGCGCGAGGGCGGCGCTTCGCCCAGCGCCGCCTCGAAGGCCTGCCGTGCACCCGCGGGGTCGCCGGCGCGGAAGCGTTCGGTCACGGGCCCCTTGAGCAGGGCGTCGAAGAAGCGCCGGCGTTCGGCCAGTCGCGGGTGGCGCTGGCGGATGCGCCGGCGTTCCTGCAGCAGCAGCGTCGCCAGCCCGGCCAGGGATTCATCCAGTTCGGTTTCCAGCTTCTCGCGCAGGTGCCGCGCCAGCATCGGTGCGCCGCCGCCGCTGGAGATCGCGATCTGCAGCGGGCCGCGCTCGATGCGCGCGGGCGACTGGTAGGACGACAGTTCCAGGTCGTCGACGACATTGGCCCAGATCCGGCGTTCGTCCGCGGCAGCGGCGACCGCGCGGTTCACGGCCCCGTCGTCGGTGGCCGCGACCACCAGCCAGGCGCCGTCCAGCCACTCTGGCGCGAAGTTGCCCACGAGGTGTTCGACACGGTCCGCGCCGACCAGCGAAGCCACCGACTCCTCCAGCCAGGGCGCTCCCACCACCACCTTCGCCCCGGCGTTCAGCAGCGGCTCCAGTTTGCGCCGCGCCACGGCACCGCCGCCGACCACGAGCACCCGCCGGCCGCGCAGGTCCGCGAACAGGGGAAACAGCGCGGGCGGCGCGGCCGACGGGTGCGGGCCCAGGGTAGCGGATGCCGGGGTGGAGTCCATGGGAGGACGCTAGGCCGGCCCCGTCCCGCGGGGAAATGACCGGCCGCCCCTTCCATATGCCATCCGGTTATTTGGACCGTATGGACGCCGCCCCGACCCCGGGGTAGCTTGCGGATGACCATGACCCTGACCCAGCTCCGCTACCTCGTCGCCATCGCCGATTCCGGCCTGAACATCACCCTGGCCGCGGAGAAGGTGCATGCCACCCAGCCCGGGCTGTCCAAGCAGCTCAAGCAGCTGGAAGACGAGCTGGGTTTCCTGCTGTTCCAGCGCAAGGGCCGCAGCCTGGAGGCGATCACGCCCGCCGGCCAGGACGTGCTGGCCCACGCCCGCCGCGTGCTGGCCGAGGCCGGCAACATCCGCGCCTACGCCGCCAACGAACGCGGCGAAAAACACGGCCGCCTGACCCTGGTCACCACCCACACCCAGGCGCGCTTCGTGCTGCCGCCCGCGATCGCGCACCTGGCCCGGAAGTTCCCCGACGTCAGCATCCACCTGCAGCCCGCCTCCGAAGGCGAGGTGCTGAATGCGCTCGCGCAGGGGCAGGCGGATTTCGCCGTGGTCAGCACCGCCGGCGAGATTCCGCAGGGGGGGCTGGCCGTGCCGCTGTACCGCTGGCGCCGCCAGGTGCTGGTGCCGGCCGCGCATGCGCTGGCGAAACTGCAGCGCGCGCCGACGCTGGCCGAACTCGCCGAGCAGCCGCTGATCAGCTACGAGTCCACCAACAAACCCGAATCCAGCCTGCGCCGCGCCTTCGCCGCCGCCGGCCTGGAGCCGCAGATCGCGATGACCGCGCGCGACGCCGACCTGATCAAGACCTATGTGCGCGCCGGCCTGGGCGTGGGCCTGCTGGCCGAGATGGCGGTGAGCCCACGCGACGACGGCGACCTGCGCGCGCTGCCCGCACCCGCCGCCGTGCCCGAATGCACCAGCTGGGCCGTGCTGCCGCGCGAACGCGTGCTGCGCGACTATGCGCTGGAGCTGCTGCTGGCCCTGGCCCCGCAGCTCGATCGCGCCGACCTCAAGCGGGCGGTGGCGGGACATGACTCGCCGGTGTGGCCGGCCGCACCGAGCTGGATAGAACTGAGCCAGTCGATCACCAGCTAGTCCTGGCGGGCCGGGTAGCCGAACAGTTCGGCCGGGGCGCGGGTTTCCGGAAGGATGTAGACGATGCCGGCGGTGTCCTTGAAGGTTCGGCGGACCACCGCGTCGTAGAAGGGCGCGGGCACGTTGATGCAGCCGTAGGAGATCCGGTTGTCGTCCGGCGTCGCGCTGCGCAGGCGTTCGGCGCGGCGTTCGGCCAGGGTGCCGGGCACGACGGCGTGCAGGGCGATCGAGGCGTCGTAGTCGATCAGCAGCACGACGCGGCCCTTGATGTCGCGGTCCAGCGTGGCCAGGAAGCGGCCGGCCGGCGTGGTGCGGTCCTCGGGCCGGATCGCCGAGAGTTTCATGTCGCCGATGCCGGGCAGCGTATGGTCGCCGCGCGCCATGCCCAGCAGCGCCGCATCGGCGCCGGCCAGTCCGCCCTGCGGGTCGAACACGAACACCCGGGCGTCGACCTTGTCGATGATGAGATAGGGCAGGCCGCCGTTGTCGCCGGAGTGGCTGATCCAGGCCGCGACTTCGCGCGCCTCGGCCGAAGCGGCCTGCAGGCCGGAGGGCGGCAGCTCCGACGCCGACCAGGCCGGCCCCAGGATCCCGACGCCGAGCAGGGCGATCAAGCGCCGGAGGCGGCGATCGCCCCGGTCCCGATGCGGGGGCATCGGGCCGGGACAGGCGCGGAGGACGGTGCGTCGCGTTCCCGCGCCCACGCCATCAGTTCCGATAGGGCTTCGGCGCACGCATCGGCGGCGGCGTCTCCACAATCTCGACATCGTCTTCCACCACGGGCGGGATGACCGTGAGCACGGTCGGCGGCGTCACCGGCGGCGTCACCGTCACCAGGGTGGGCGGAACCACGGTCGGCGGCGGGCGCGCCGGCGGCGGGACCAGCGGCGGCGGCGGCGTCACCACCGGCGGAGGCGGCGGGGGCGGCGGAGGAGGAGGCGGCGGCGGCGGAGGCGGCGGCGGAGCAGCCGTGATCGTGCCGGTGGTGTGCGCCACGATCGGGCCGTCGCAGCAGTTCGTCGCCAGCGCGTAGAGACCCGCGTCCGCGCCGGTCAGCGTATAGCCGCTGTAGGTGATCGTCTGGTCCACGCCCACTTCGGGCGAATCGTAGTTGGCCACCGCGCCCGGGCCGGCCAGCAGGGTCACGCCGACCGGCGCGCCGATCAGGCCGTTCAGCACCGCGGCGGTGGTGCCGTCGTAGGCGCGGTCGCCGCCGTCGGCGAACACCAGCATCAGGCTGCGCAGCGCCGCGCCCTCGGTCAGCGTGAAGCGGGTGCTGTAGTCGGTGGGCGTCGAATACGAAACCGGGTTGTAGTAGATCGTCGCGGGGGCCGCCGTTACCGTGGCGGGCGGCGCAAGCGAGTCGAATACGACGGTGCCGCCGGCGATGCCCGGTCCGCTGCCGTCGGTGTCCGCGCTCAGGGTCAGGCCACGGGCCAGGCCCAGGCTGCGGGTCGGGTCGTTGGTGCCGCGGGTCACGGTGAGCGCGCCGGCGATGTTGACGTCGTTGCCGGCGCAGATCATCAGGTTGCCGTCGGTGACCGTGATGGCGCCGGTCTGGTTGACGTCGCGCCCGGCGGCCAGCAGCACGCTGCCGTTGGTGGCGGTGATCGCGGCGTTGACGTTGATGTCCTGGCCGCAGCAGACGAACAGGTTGCCATTGGTCGCCGTGATCGCCGCATTGATGTCGACGTTGCGGTCGGCGAGCAGGCTGAGCGTGGTAGGCGCGCCGCTGGCCGACCAGGTGACCGCGTCGTTGACGAAGATGTCGCCGTTCTCGATGCCGGCGCCGGCGGTGTCGATGGTGATGTTGGTGGTCACCAGCTGGGCCGAGAGCGTGGCGCCCGAGATGTTGTCGCCGACCGCGCTGCCGATGGTGAAGTCCTGCGGGTCGATCAGCCACTGGCCGGTGCGGCCCTGCGGGGCGGCCGTGGTCACCCGGGTGCCGGCGGCGACGTTGACCTTGGCCGCTGAAGTTTCGATGAAGCCGCCGTTGCCGCCGTTGGGCGCGCTGGCGTCGAGCGTGCCGGCCACGTTCATCGTGCCGGTGGCCATGTCGCCCAGCAGCAGGATGCTGCCGTTGCGGTTCTGCAGGGTCCGGGCCTGGATCACGCCGGTGTTGTTGACCACGGTGTGCAGCAGGTCGCCGGCCGCCTGCGCGGTCAGCAGCACGCGGCCACCGTCGGCGCGGATCAGGCCGCCGTTCTCCACCAGCGCGTCCACCGCGCCGCGGGTCACCGAGACGTTCAGCAGGCCGTCGCCGGCGACATCGAGGGTCACCGCTTCGCCACCGGCCAGTACGACGTTGCCCAGCTGGGCCGAGATGACGCCCTGGTTGCTGACATGCCGCCCCATCAGGACGACGGTGCCGCCATCGCGCGCCTCGATGCGGCCGCGATTCACCACCGAACCCGTTCCGGCGTCGCTGAAGGCGAGCTTGCCGGCGATGAAGTCGGCATCGCTCAGGCTCATCGTGGTGGCGACCAGGCCGCCCACGCTGACCGACGAGCCGCTGCCGAACAGCACGCCGTTGGGGTTGATCAAGAAGACCTGGCCGTTCGAGGTCAGGCTGCCGAGGATCACCGAAGGATCGGCGCCCAGCACGCGGTTGAGCGCGATCGAACTGGCGCCGGGCTGCACGAACTGCACGCTGTGGTCGGCGCCGATGCTGAAGCCCTGCCAGTTGATGACGACGTTCGCCGAGCCCTGGGTGATGGTGGTGCTGGTGCCGGTCTGGACGATGCCGGCATTGCCGACCACGACCTGGCCGGACGTGGGCGCCAGCGACTGGGCCGCGGCCGGGGTGGCCAGGGCCAGCAGCAGCGCCGCCGGCAGCGGGGAAAGCGCGAACCACGTGTTGCGGGACATGCGCGGGCGGTTCATGGCGTATTCCTCGGGTGGCCGCAGGGTGGTGCGGCGGAAGGTCATCAGAAGTACTTGACGGCCTGGATCCAGAAGCGGCCCGACTTGTCGGGTGCGGAAAGGGCGTTTTCGCTGCCGAGTTTCCAGGCGTAGTAGGTGCGGACCGAGAAATCGCCCGGTTCGCTCCAGACCATGCCGACGCCGGCGCTGCTCAGGCTGCGGTGGTTGTCGCCGGCGAACCACGGGTCCTTGTCGAGGGTGACGCGGCCGGCGTCGACGAAGCCCAGCAGGTGCAGCTGGCCGGGAATGCGATCGGAAAAGCGGGCCAGCAGCAGGCGCGCCTCCAGGCTGGCGATCAGACCTTCGTCGCCGATCGCCTCGCCCTGCGGGTAGGCGCGCACGCCGTCCATGCCGCCGAGCACGAACTTCTCCGACGGATCCAGGTTCTTCGACGCCAGCTGGCCGGTGATGGCGCCATGCAGCGACAGCGTGTCGGTGATGCGCTGGGTGCGGCTGGCGTGGAACCACAGCCGGGTGTAGCGGCCCTGGGTGCGCGCGGTCGCCGCATCCAGGGCCCGGGCGGCCGGAGTCAGGATGTCGAGGTCGCCGGCGGACAGGTTCAGGAAGAAGCTGCTGGTGCCGCCGCCGCCGAACTCGTCGCGGTGGTCGCCGTACAGCGAGAGGCTGAGCACGTCGGCTTCCGCCTCGCGGTCGGCGCCCGGGAACAGGTCCATGCGGTCCACGAAGCGTTTGTGTTCGTAGGTGAGGCCGGTATACAGGTTGGTGGCGCGCGAGCGGATCAGCGGGATCGAGCCGAACACGCTGGCGACCTTCGCCGTGCCGTTCGCGCCCAGCGGCTCGAACTGTTCGCCCAGCTCGTAGTCCAGGTGGCTGTAGGCCACGCCGGCGGTCGCGCGGCCGAACATCATCTGGTAGGACGCGCGGCCGTACATCAGCCCGGACCCGGAGGTCAGCAGGCGCAGGCTGGCCACGTCGCCGCGGCCGAGCAGGTTGTTGAAGTTGATCAAGCCGCCGACCCGGTTCTCGCCGGTATAGGGGTTGCCGGCGTTGTCGGCATCGGCGAAGCCGGTGACCCGGCGGCCGGGCGCGATGTCGACGATCAGGTCGCTGCTGCCCGGCGCGGTGCCCGGTGCCAGGGTGGAGCGGATGTCCACGCCGGGAATGTCCGAGAGCCGCAGCAGCCGGTTCTCCAGCGGTTCGATCAGGATCGGCTCGCCGGTTTCAGGACCGCCCAGCACGCTGCGCACCAGGCCGTCGGACAGGTTCGTGTCGTTGCGGATCACGACCTCGCCATAGCGGCCCTCGCTGACCGCCAGGGTCACGACATGGTTGCTGATGTCCTGCGCCGGCAGGTAGGCGCGGGCGACGAAATAGCCCTGCTCGCGGTAGTGCGCGGTGATGCGCGCGGCCATGCCCTGCAGTTCGGCCAGGCTGTATTCGCTGCCCGGGCGGAAGGTCGCCACGTCGAGCAGCAGGGCCTCGCTGAATACGCTGGCGCCGGTGATCCTGAGCTCGTTCACCAGGACGCGGGCGCCGTCGGCGGCGGGATCCGCGGGCGCATCGGCGTCTTCGATCAGGATGCGGGGCGCGGCCTTGGGCAGTTCCACCGGCGGCGGCAGCTGCCGCAGCTGGGTGCCGGAGCCGGGGGGCTGCTGCGCGAACGCGGCGTGGCCAAGCGCCAGCAGCGCCAGCGGCAGGTATCGGATGCGTGTGTTCATGCCTGCCTTCCCGTGTAGGGATTCGCCGCCGCCGGTCTTGCCGGGTAGCGACAGAGGATGTGCAGGCGATGCCGGATCGCGTCGTCGCGGTTCCGGAGCCGGCCTGGTCGTCATGGCGACGGAGCCACCCGGAGCCGGGGGTCGTCGTCACGCAGCCAAGATGCGACGAACCGGCACAGGCTTCCGTGCGCCAGCGAACATAGGCGCGCCTCCGGTGGGCTGGCGTTGGGCTTGGGGCGCGTTTGCGCCCCGTGGGCGGTTCAGGCGCTGCGCGCCACCGGCTCGTCGTAGTGCAGGCCGCATTCGCGCTTGAGGCCGAAGAAGCGGGTGTCTTCCTCGCGCATGCCGGGTTCCCAGGCGCGGGTGCTGTGCACGTCGCCAATCGAGACGTAGCCTTTTTCCCAGAGCGGGTGGTAGGGCAGGCCGTGCTGGCCAAGGTAGCGGCCGATGTCGCGGTCGGTCCAGTCGGCCAGCGGGTGCAGCTTCCAGCGGCCGTCCTTGAGTTCCAGAAAATCGGTGTTCGCCCGCGTGCTCGACTGGCCGCGGCGCAGGCCGGCGATCCAGGTGCGCACGGCCAGGTCCTTCAGCGCGCGCTGCATCGGTTCGACCTTGTGCACGCGGTTGTAGCGGTCGATGCCTTCGGCGCCCAGGGTTTCCAGCGAGGCGATGCCGGCCGCCGACCAGGCCTTGGCCGGGTCGGGCCGCGCGACGTGCAGGTTCAGCTGCAGGCGGTGCGTCAGCTCATCCACGAAGGCGTAGGTTTCGGGGAACAGATAGCCCGTGTCGACAAGAATGACCGGCAGGTCCGGCCGCAGGCGTGTGGCCAGGTGCAGGGCCACCGCCGACTGCGCGCCGAAGCTCGAGGACAGCGCGTGTTCGCCCGACAGCGTTTCCAGCGCCCATTCGACGCGCTGCAGCGCCGTGCGGCCGGCCAGCCAGGTGTTGAGTTCGGCCAGGCCTTGTGTCGACTCGGCGGCGGCGGTGGGATCGGGGACGACGCTCATGCTTTCAGCTCCACGGGGATGCCGGTACGCGGCGCGACCACGCCGGCGCGGACGAGAAAATCGCCGAAGCCTTCGCCCACCCCGCGCTCGGCGGCGTAACGCGCGAGCAGGGGCTCGAGCGCGGCGAGGATCTCCGGCTCCGCGATGTTTTCGCGGTAAAGGGTGTTCAGGCGCTGGCCGCGGTGGTCGGCGCCCAGCATCAGGTTGTAGCGGCCGGGCGCCTTGCCCACGAGCGCGATCTCGCCCAGGT
>CAMLKR010000083.1 GCA_946480565.1 uncultured Arenimonas sp.
TGAAGAAGAAGCTCGACGCCGATGGCCGCATCGCGCTGTACATCAACTTCGACCTCGACAAGTCCAGCCTGCGCCCGGACGCGATGCCGGTGATCGACGAGATCGCCAAGCTGCTGTCGGACGACCCGGCGCTGGCGCTGTCGATCGAGGGCCACACCGACAGCACCGGCAGCGCCGAGCGCAACCTCGCGCTGTCGGCGCAGCGCGCGGAATCGGTGAAGGCCGCGCTGGTCGGCAAGGGCATCGCCGCGGAGCGGCTGAACACCCAGGGTTACGGCTCCGGCCGCCCGCTGGCGGCCGAAACCGACGACGCCAGCCGGGCGAAGAACCGCCGCGTCGAGCTGGTCAAACGCGGCTGACGCGCGGCTAGCCGCCGCAGCCGCCGCAGCACACCGAGGGCCGGGCCTGCAGGTCGCCATCGGCGAGATCCAGGCCATTGCGCCGCAGCAGCGACTGCAGCTCGCCCTTGCCCAGGTTGGTCGCGATCATCAGCTCGCGGCCGGAGGCATCGATGGCCAGCAGCGCCGCCGGATCGACCGCATGCAGGGAAAGCTGGATCGCCGCCAGGTCGGGTTTCGGTCCCGCCAATCGGATCTGGTATTCCATGGAGTGTCCTCGTGCAGGGGGCATCGGGCCCCGGCGGGAAGCGTCCCGCAGGCGCCGGGCCACCGCCCTGATCCGCGTCAAGAGCCGCCGGAATCCGTCGATCCCTCGTCCTGTCCGGCGATCGGCGCCATTTCCGGCCGGTTTCGGTCGGCCTCGCGTCCGCGCGGCCCCGGCCCGCGCCTGGCCGGGTCCCCGCGGGCGCTGCGTGTAGCTCGGAAGCCCCGTCAACCGCAGGAGCCACCTGGATGGCGAAACAACCTGGCCGGCCGCTGTTGCCCCTGTTGCTGGCGGCGATGGCCCTGCTGCCGTCACCCACGCTGGCCGGCACGCCCGTCCTCGACGCCTCCGACCCCACGCTCCCCGGGAAGGATCTGCGTCTGGAGCGCCTGGATCGCCTCGAACGTATCCAGGACGAGAAGCTCACGACGGGAGAGATCGATCCGTCCCAGCACCGGGCGAGCCTCGAGCTGCTGGAGCAGATCAGGGCCCGCCAGCCCGTCATCGATCTTCCCCGAGACCTGGCGCCGGGCCTGGTCATCCCGATCAGCGCGCGTTCGCCCGGACACACGGAGATGCCGTTGCCGTCGGTTGACGGCCCCCTCGTGCTGCCGGCGCAGGTCCTGCTGGAGCTGCTCGGTCCCACCGCGCTGCAGGACTGGGAGAACTGCCGCACGGCAGGCCGCCTGGTCTACGACGCCGCCTGCAACCTGACGGCCGGAAACTGCCCGGAGCTGGAAGCCGCCTTCCGCGACCGCTGCTTCAACCGGGTCACGCCCCAGGCTCCCGTGACCGTGTTCACCGGCGACAGCCTGCAGCCGATTCCATTCGAACAACTGGAACGATCCCTGGTCGTCCTGCGCACGCAGGACCTGCCGCGCTGCACGGGCGTATTCCTGGATGCCAGGCACGTGCTGACCGCCGCGCATTGCCGGCCATGGATCGAGCAATGCCAGGAAGCGGGGCCGGGATGCGAAGCGCTGTTCCACCGCATAGGCAGCCGGGCCGGCACGCGGTTCCGCCTCGCCCGGCTGCTGACCCAGGAATATTCCGACGACGTGTCCCTGGACTTCGACATCTGGCAAACCGACCTACCCGCGGCCGACGCCCGGCCCCTGCCCATCCTTCCCCTGGCGGCCACGCGACCGACCAAAGTGGACATCCCGGCGACGATCGTCGGCGTCACCACCTTCGGCTGTCCGCCTGCAGGTGCCGCGAACGCCAGTTCTTGCCCGCCGGACGGGACGCTCTGGCAACCCTCGCCCTTCACCTACTGCAGGGTCACCTGCAAGACCCCGGGCGGCGCGCTGCTGCACCAGTGCCAGACCGCCCCGGCCTTGTCCGGCGCGCCCATCCTGCACTGGCGCGATGACCGGCTCATCCTCGCCGGCATCCATGTCGAATTCGACCCTGGGCCCAGGCCTGCCGCCTGTCCCGGCGAGAGCCAGATCGGCGTGTCCATGACGGGCATCTGCCAATGGATCAACACCAACGCACCAGAACTCGGGGGAAGCTGTCTTGAAAACTGATACCTGCCTGTCGGCGTTCATCGCCCTGTTGATGTCCGCGGTCCTCACCGCTCCTGTCCACGCCGCCGCGGACGGCAAGGAGAGTAGCCAGGTCTGGCGGGCCAGACTGGTGAAATGCGACCCGAGCAGCACCGGGGTGCAGGAAAGCGCCGGACTGGTCGGGCTGGGCGCCGTGCTGCTGGAGCGGGGATTCGCCGTGGCCGCCGGGGCGATCCGCAAAGGCATCGCGGCCGCAGGCAAGGACAAGTCGGTGTCGTTCATCGCCGACCACCCTGCCTATCTGGTGCGCATGGACGCCAACCGCATGCGCCATGACCTGCGCTGCGTGGTGATCGCCCGGGGCACGCCGCTCGCGCCGTTCGAGACGGCGTCGAACCCGCCCACGATCGACAACGCCAATCAGGCCGTGCAGGCCAGCGTCAGGAACGGCCTCGCCGCCCTGGGCCTGAGCGGCGTGTCCTTCTACGCGAACGTCGCGTTCAAGCCCTCGGACGACGGCGCCGCGACGCGCGCCGTCGTCACCCAGCTCTATTACCCCCGTCGGCTGTTCGCGGGCCGCGGTTCGGCGGTGCGGACGCTGAACGTGACGGCCGTGGTGACCGCGCCGGGCCAGGACAAGTCGATGCTGGCCGCGAGCCTGACCTTCGAGGACCTGGCCACCCACGCCGCGCTCGTGCACGACGACAACGGCCTCGAGGCCAAGTCCTCCGTGGGCTGGTTCGTCACGCCGAAGGTCGAGCTCAGCGAATCCCAGAAGCGCCGCTCGGGATTCGCGTACCCGGTCAACCTGAGCACGACCGTCACCGAGACGGCCGCGGGGAACGCCTTCTTCAAGGCGCTGGATGCCTATCTGGACGACGCGACCTGGAAGGCGGCCACCGAGGCCGTGAAGCAGGAACTGCTGCCCGCAAGCCGCGACGCCGCCCGGGATGCCGCGCAGGCCGACTACCAGAAGGCCATCGCCGCCTATTTCCCCGCCATGGACACACTGGCCGCCGCCTGCACCGTCTTCGCGACCGCACCCACGGCGAGCAACCGCGGCAAAGCCTGGGCGGCCTATTTCGCCGCCGCCTCCGCCTACCGCACGCTCGAGGACGCCCGCACCCAGGGCATGCCGGCGCCTTCCCCGGAAACCACGCCCGCGCCGGTGACTTGCCCGGGACTGGCCGGCTGAACGCCTGGGGCATGGATGTGCGACACTCGCGCCCCCATCCACGCCCCAAGGCCCCGACCATGAACAAGAAAGCCCGCGCCCGCCGCCGCGCCGCCCGTCTGAAAAGCATCCGCTGACCAGACGGCGGTCCTGCCGCCTGAAAGCCAGCTCCGGGCGACCGGTGCTGGCTTTTTCTTTTCCCCCTGCTTCGTTTGCCATCGCCGACGGCCGCCCGCTAGCATCGGCCGGCCGCCCAGGAGACACCCATGCGCCGGATCGCGATGCTGCCGCTGCTGATGTGCGGGCTTGCGGGCCCCGTCGCCGCCGGCGACGCCTTCCAGCGCATCACCCCCGCCCAGGCCGGCTATTCCGAACAGGGCCTGGCCGCACTGCGCCAGGTGCTGGCCGAGGCCGGGTCAGAGTCGATGCTGCTGGTGCATGAGGGAAAGGTCTTCTTCGAATGGGGCGACATCCGGCGCAAGCGCCTGGTGCATTCGATCCGCAAACCGCTGCTGCACGCGCTGATCGGACAAGAGTCCGGCAACCCCTGCCTGGCGCCGGACCGCACGGTCGGCGATCACGGCATCGACGAACGGCCGCCGGGGCTGAGCGACCGCGAGAAGTCGGCGACGCTGCTTCAGCTGCTGCAGTCGCGCAGCGGCGTCTACCATCCGGCCGCCGCCGAAAGCGAAGGCATGCAGGCACAGCGACCGGCGCGCGGCAGCCATGCGCCTGGCGAGTTCTTCTACTACAACAACTGGGACTTCAACGTCGCCGGGGCAATCTACGAGAAGTGCACAGGACTGGGCATCCACGAAGCCTTCCTGGCCCGGATCGCGCAACCGCTGGGCATGCTCGACTACCGCGGCCGTGTCCACGCCTGGCCCGGCGACGCTGGAAACATCGCCGACGAGACCGACGGATTCCGCAGCCTCGAGCTAGGCAAGTCGAGGTATCGCGCCTTCCACTTCAGGCTGAGCGCGCACGACCTGGCGCTGTTCGGCCAGCTCTACCTCGACCATGGCCGCCGGCAGGGCCGGCAGCTCGTTCCTTCCGCCTGGATCGACCAGGGCACGCAGCCGGTCTCCATTCTGGATGCCGATTACGGCCTGGCCTACGGCGAGCTGTGGAATGTGCTGGTGCCGGACGAGGGCGACGAGCGCGCGTCCTTCTACCACACCGGCGCCGGCGTCCACATGCTGGGCGTCTACCCGAAACACGGCCTGGTGATGGTGCATCGGGTGGACACCGAGAAGGCCTTCGCGTTCGATGACTACGATCTGCTGCGGGTGATCCGCGCGATGCACGCCGCGCGGCTGCCGAAGGCGGACTGAGCCGCCACTGGCCACAACATCCGTGGGACCGGTTCCGCGTGCCCTGCGACCCCTGCATGGGCAGGAAGGACGGCGCGCATTCCTGCGCCCACCGCGTCAACCACGCGCACGGCCCTGCGTTGTCCTGTGGGCCCGCCCCCTGGATGCCGCCGATGCCTGCCGTGCCCCTTCGTTCCTGCCTGCTGCCTGTCCTGCTGTGCGGTACCGGATCCGCCCTGGCGGATCCTTCCGGAACACCGGCGGCGGTGGAAGCACCGGCGGCGGCGCGGCAGGCGGACCGTTTGCTGGAGGAACTGGCGGCCTTGAACGGGGTACCGGGCATGGGCGCGGCGGTGTGGCAGGACGGCCGGATCGTCTGGCGCGGCTCCGCAGGCCATCGCGACCTCGCCGCCGGCGCGCCGGTGGATGCCGATACCGTGTTCCGCCTGGCCAGCGTCTCCAAGCTCATCACTGTGGCCGCCGCGGCGCAGCTGGCCGACGCCGGCAAGCTCGATCTCGATGCTCCCGTGGCCACCCAGTGGAGCGGCGTGAACCCGGACTGGGCAGCATTCACGCTGCGGCAGCTGGCGGCGCACACGTCGGGGCTTCCGCATTACCAGGCCCAGGATGCCGGCCGCGGCCGCCGGCACTACGCCGACGCGCGCGAAGCGGTCGCCATCTTCCGCGACCGCGAGCTGCTGTCGGCACCGGGCAGCCGCTACAGCTACTCGTCCTGGGGTTACACCCTGATCAGTGCGGTGGTCGAGGCCCGCGCCGGCCAGCCCTTCCTGGACTACGTCGCGCAGAACGTGACGCCCGGCCTGCGCATCGTCCCGGATGCGACCCATGGCGGCGATCCGGACGCCAGCCGCGCCTACGAACGCGACGATCGCGGCCGGGCCGTGGAAGCCCCGCCCCATGATTTCAGCTACACCTGGGGCGGCGGCGGCTTCGGCGGCACGCCGTCCGCGGTGGCTGAGTTCGGGGGCCGCATGCAGCGCGGCGAGGTGGTGCCTGGGGCGGGCTTCGATGCCATGCTCGAGCCCGCGCGACTGGACGACGGTCGGCCGGTGCTGGGCGATGACGATGAGTACCGGGTCGGGTTCGGATGGCGCACGCTGACCGACATCGACGGCCGGCTGCGCGCCCAGCATGCCGGCGCGACCCTGGGCGCACGCAGCAGCCTGGTGATCTGGCCGCGGTTGCCGCGCGCGGAGCAGACGGCGGTGGCCCTGCTTTCGAACATGCAGTGGGTGTCGTCCATCGACCAGAGCGCGGCGATGCTGGCGGCGCCGTTCCAGGCGGTGCCCGCGGCCCTGGTGCCAGCGGCCTGCCCGGTCCGGGCAGAACGTTTCACCGGCACGCACCGTGACGTGGCCGCCACCGGCGAGGCGGTCTTCCACGAAGAAGAAGACGGCACCTGCATCGGCACGCTGCGGCCCGACGGCGCGCTCAAGGCCTACTTCGCACCGTTCACATCGACCGGCGCGGGAACATTGCGCGTCATCGGCCTATATCCGCGCCACGGGCTCGCACGCGCCGCACTGGTGACGCCGATCGGCATCTACGACCTGCGTGCGACGGCCGACGGCCGCCTGGTCGCGCGCATGGGTGGCATGGCCGAGCTGCGCGTCGGCATGGACGAATCCCCGGGCCCCGAACGCTGAGTCCGTGTAAATTTTTCCGGTTCGCCGCGCGGCCGATGCGCGGCTTCATGTGCCGGAAACTTCGGGGACGCTAGGCTGCGGTCGACTGGGCATCCAGTCCTCCCTTCCCCCCCGAGGAGCCGCCATGAACACACCGAAAGACCTTGAACGCAAACTGTGGAAGGCGATCGAATCCGATCGCACGATGATGCTGGGCCTGGACGGCGTCGAGGACGGCCATTGCCGACCGATGACCGCGATGGTCGAAGACGGCCACGGCCCCATCTGGTTCTTCACCTCGCGCGACAATCTGCTGGTGCAGAACCTCCGGCCGGGCGGCAGAGCGATCGCCGCGTTCGCGTCCAAGGGCCACGACCTGTTCGCCAGCATCGCCGGCACCCTGCACGAAGACCTGGACCGCGCGGTCGTCGACCGCCTCTGGAATCCCTTCATCGCCGCCTGGTACGAAGGCAAGGACGATCCGAAACTCACCCTGCTGCGACTGGACGCCGAGAGCGCCGAAGTCTGGCTCAACGAGAACAACCTGCTGGCCGGCGTAAAGATGCTGTTCGGCGTCGACCCGAAGAAGGACTACGAGGACAAGGTCGGCCAGGTGGACCTGCGCTGATCCCCGGCATGGCCGGGCCGCGCTGGAGGCACTGGACGGCACGCTGGCAAGCCAGCGCACCGGCGCGTTTCGCCCGGCGTTTCCAGACCCTGGACCTCCCGACCCACGCCGCGTCGCTGGCCTTCTACGCACTGTTGTCGCTGGCGCCCTTGCTGGTGCTGGTGCTGTGGCTTACCGCCTCGCTCTACCCCTCGGCGCAGCAGGCGCTGCTCGACCAGATGCAGGACTTCGCCGGCCGCGATGCCCGCGACATCGCCCACACCGTGATCGAGAACGCCGAACGCCAGCCCGGCATCGGCACGCTGGCGGGCTTCTGGAGCACCGTGCTCCTGTTCGTCGGCGCCAGCACGGTGTTTGCCCGCCTGCAGTCGACCCTGAATGCGATCTTCGCGACCGATCCCACGCAGCTGCGCGGCGGCCTGCTGGCCTGGCTGCGCAAGCGGATCTTCTCGTTCGGCGTCGTGCTGGCTTTGGGTTTCCTGATGCTGGTGTCGATGCTGCTGACCACCGCCGTGCAGCTGGCGTTCGCGAACGTGCCTTCCCTGCTTCCGGCGCTGGGCAACGCCGTCACCCTGGTGCTGTACGTGCTGGCCTTCGCCCTGCTCTACCGGTGGTTGCCGGACCGCCGGGTGGGTGCGCGCCAGGCGCTGGCCGGGGGCCTGATCACCTCGGCCCTGTTCGTGCTCGGACGCTGGGCCATCGGGCTCTACCTGGCTCAGGCAGCGCCCGGCAGCGCCTACGGTTCGTTCGGCACCCTGGTGATCCTGCTGGTGTGGATGTACTACGCCGCGCTGATCTTCTTCACCGGCGCGCTGATCACCGCGATGACCGACCGCGCCGTGCCGACGGGCACGGACGCGGCCGATGCCGCAGCGGCCGGGCTCAGCCCTGCCCGGCGTGCCAGGCCTTGAGCAGTTCGGCTTCCTTCTCGCGCGTCAGCCCGGCCCGGGTTTCAGCCTGGCGTTCGGCCGGCAGGCCGCGGTACCAGGCCAGCAGGTCGGCGACCGTGGTCGCCAGCGGGCGGAAGGTCAGGCCGGCGGCGATCGCCTTGGCGTTGCTCACCGCCCCGTAGCCCGAGAACGGCGTGCCTTCGCGCGGCACCCAGATCGGCAGGGCCGCCTGGTTCTTCTCGACGAATTCCGGCGACACGTGGGTGAAGCTGACCGGACCGCCGGTGACCGCATGGCAGCCGTGCACCATCGCGTCGGTGCTCAGCGTGTAGTCCGGACCGCAGGCGTTGAAGGTGCCCGTGGTGGCGTTTTCGGCCAGCCGGATCATCCATTCGCCCAGGTCGCGGCCGTCGATGATCTGCACCGGGTCCTTGCCGTCGCCCGGCACCAGCACTTCGCCGCCCTGGGCGATGCGCTTGGGCCAGTAGGTGAAGCGGTCGGTCTCGTCGCGCGGGCCGACGATGTAGCCGGGGCGGACGATGGTGACGTTCTTGCCGAACTGCTTGTGCGCCTCGGCCTCGCTGAGCGCCTTCAGCGGGCCATAGAGGTTCTCGACGTCGGCGCGCAGCGACTCCATCGTTTCCGCCATCGCGTCCTTGCCCTTGTACTGCGCCACCGGCGCCTCTTCGTTGATGCCGGGCCTGGCGCCATCGGCATACACCGAGATGGTGGAGATGAACAGGTAGTGGCCGACCCGGCCCTTGAGCACCTTGCCGGCGTCGCGCACCCAGAACGGCAGCGTGGTCGGGTTGTCGATGCAGACGTCCCACTCCCGGCCTTCGAGCGACTTCAGGTCGCCGGTGTTGCGGTCGCCCAGCAGCTGCTCCACTTCGCCCGGCCAGTCGGGCAGCGGCCGCTTGCCGCGGTTGAACATGGTCACCTGGTGGCCGCGCGCCAGCGCGTAGGCGATCTGGAACGGCCCGGTGAAGCCGGTGCCGCCCAGCACCAGGATGCGCAGCGGCTTGGCCGCTTTGGGGATGACGGCGGCTGGCGCGGCGGCCGAGGCCAGGGACGGCAGCACGGCGCTGGCGGCGGCCAGGGTGCCGAACTTGAGCAGATCGCGACGCGTGGTGGACATGGTGGCTGGACTCCCCGGATGACTGGAGCCCGGACAGTGACACCGCCCCGCGGCCGTTTCCCGTGGCGAAAGTATGGGCCCGGGCGCCGAAGCGCTTTACCCTTGGCCTGACCGCCCATGTCCCGGAGTCCGCCCTGGCCCTCGCCTCCCTCCGCCGCTGGCTTCGCCTCGTCCCCGGCACCGCCCCCATCGCGCGATGGCAGGTGGACGCGGGCACCTGGCGCGCCTTCCTCGCCGCCGAGGAGCGGCGCGGGGACTCCCCCATCAACGAACTGCCGATCCCGGACGCGGTGCCGCCCGGCGGCATTGAGGTGATCGCCGAAGCCGACGGCCTGTGGTTCGCCGGCAAGCGGGTGGCCCTGCCCCTGCGCGGCGTGCCGGAGATCCTGGACGCCCGCCTGGTGGACA
>CAMLKR010000084.1 GCA_946480565.1 uncultured Arenimonas sp.
AGCCGAGGGTCTCTTTCTGCGAAATAATAGGCTTCACTGAGCAGAAAGAGACCCTCGGCTCCCCGGTGATGATGGCGCCATCTCCAGGCACAAGCCTTCGCTCCCGCGGTGATGCCGGCGCCAAGACCGACCAGAAGACTTCGCTTCCGCAACGGAAGCCGCGTCAGGAAGCTTCCCGCCGCAGGGTGAACTCGCGGTCCACCACGCGGCCGACCGGGAAGGTATGCTCGCCGACCTTGACGAAACCGTGGCGGGCGTAGAAACGCTGCGCGCCGAGGTTGTTCTCCCAGACGCCGATCCACAGCGTGCGCGGGCCGTCCGCCAACAGCCAGTCCATCGCCGCCTGGAACAGGCGCCCGCCCCAGCCGCCGTTCTGGAACGCGCTCAGCACGTACAGGCGCTTGAGCTCGCCGTCGCCCGGCTGCACCGCCGGATTGGGCAGGCCGCAGGGGCCGGCCGCGGCGTGGCCGACGACCTCGCCCTCGTGCTCCAGGAACCAGACCGCATAACCCGGCGTCTCCAGGATCACGCGCTGGCGCTCGACCGCATAGGACTCGTCCAGGAAGGCCTGCAGGTCCTCGGCCGGGTACAGGTGGCCGAAGGCCTCGACGAAGGTCTGCTCGGCGATGCGCGAAAGCGCCTCGGCGTCGGCGGGCGTGGCGCGGCGGATCTGCACCGGCTTATCCGGCCTTCGGCCGCACCATCACGTGCACCTCGGCCAGCTGCGCGTCCGGCACCGGCGAGGGCGCGCCGGTCATCAGGCACTGCGCGGTGGTGGTCTTCGGGAAGGCGATGACGTCGCGGATGGACTCGGTGCCGGCCATCAGCGCGGCGATGCGGTCGATGCCGAAGGCGATGCCGCCGTGCGGCGGCGCGCCGAAACGCAGCGCATCGAGCAGGAAGCCGAACTTCGCCTCGGCCTCCTCGGCGCCGATGCCCAGCAGCTCGAACACCGCGCTCTGCATGTCGCTGCGGTGGATGCGGATGGAGCCGCCGCCGATCTCGTTGCCGTTGAGCACCATGTCGTAACCGCGCGAGACGGCCGTCTTCGCGTTGGCCTTCAGCTCGGCAATGTCGTCCACGGCCGGCGCGGTGAAGGGGTGGTGCAGCGCGACGTAGCGCTGCTCTTCCTCGTCCCAGTCGAACATCGGGAAATCGGTCACCCACAGCGGGCGCCAGCCCTCGGCGACCAGGTTGAAATCCTTGCCGGCCTTCAGCCGCACCGCGCCCATGAAATCGCTGGTCCTGTTGTAGCCGCCGGCGCCGAAGAAGACGATGTCGCCCTTCTGCGCACCGGTCGCGGCCAGCAGCGCCGCGAAGGCGTCTTCGGCGAAGAACTTGGCCACCGGCGAATTCACCGCGCCGCTCTCGTCGATCTTGGCGTAGGCCAGGCCCTTGGCGCCGTACTTGGCGGCATGCGCGGCGTACTCGTCGATCTGCTTGCGGCTGAGCGCGGCGCCGCCCGGGATGCGCAGCGCGGCGACGCGGCCGTCCGGATCGTTGGCGGCGTCGGCGAAGACCTTGAAATCGCAGCCCTTCACGAGCTCGGCCACGTCCACCAATTCCAGCGGGTTGCGCAGGTCGGGCTTGTCGGAACCGAAGCGGCGCATCGCCTCCGCCCAGGTCAGGCGCGGGAACTGAGCGTCCAGCTCGACGCCGACCACTTCCTTGAAGATGGCGCGGATCATGCCTTCGACTTCGTCCTGCACGTCGCGCTCGCGCACCCAGGCGAACTCCATGTCCAGCTGGGTGAACTCGAGCTGGCGGTCGGCGCGCAGGGCCTCGTCGCGGAAGCAGCGGGCGATCTGGTAGTAGCGGTCGAAGCCGGCCACCATCAGGATCTGCTTGAACAGCTGCGGCGACTGCGGCAACGCGTAGAACTCGCCCGGATGCATGCGCGCCGGCACCAGGAAGTCGCGCGCGCCCTCCGGCGTGGCCTTGGTCAGGATCGGCGTCTCGATGTCCTGGAAGCCGCGCGCGTCGAGGAAACGGCGCAGCGCCTGCACCAGCTTGATGCGGGTGCGCATCATCTTCTGCATCTCGGGGCGGCGCAGGTCGAGGTAGCGGTATTTCAGGCGCACGTCCTCGCCGGCGTTCTCGTGGGCGTGGAAGGGCAGCGGCTCGGCCTTGTTCAGGACCTCGATCTGCGTCGCCAGCACCTCGACCCTGCCGGTGCGGATCTTGTCGTTCACCGAATGACGGGCGCGCACGATGCCGGTGATGCGCAGGCAGTCCTCGTAACCCACCTTCGCGGCGGCGGCGACCACCGCGGCGTTGCCGGCGGCATCGGAGGGCTCGGCCACGACCTGGACGATGCCCTCGTGGTCGCGCAGGTCGATGAAGCACAGGCCGCCCAGATCGCGGGCGACATCGGCCCAGCCGCAAAGGGTGACGGTCTGGCCGATCATCGACTCGTCGACGAGGCCGCAGAAGTGGCTGCGCATGTTGACTCCGGAGGGGAAACGCCGGGCCCGGACGGGCGGCGGAAAGCGTTGGATTTTAGGGCCCGGGCCGCCTGCGCCGCAAATCAGCCGCGGTCACGCCGGGTTGGCGCGGCGGCGCTATAGTCGGCCGGCGTCCGGTCCCAACCCCTTGCGGAAGAGGAGATTCGAGATGTCCAGATCCTGGCTTGCGGCTTTGCTCACCCTGGGCCTGATGCTGGCGGCTCCCGCCGCGCCGGCCCAGGTCTCGCCCCGCTCCTATGCCCCCGAGGACCTGCGCCAGCTCTCGGTGCCGGACCGGATCCGGGTGCTCGAGGTCGAATACCGGGAAATTTCCGGCGGCCGCCCGCTGCCGCGCGACCAGCGCGACTTCTACCTGGCCCAGATCGACTCGGGCTGGACCTTCAGCCGCATCAAGGCGGACATGGCGCAGTCCCTGGGCGGCAACCGCCCCGGCGGCGGCTGGGACGACGGCAACGCCTGGGGCGGCGGCAAGATCCGCTGCGACAGCAACGACCGCAAGTACCAGCAGTGCCCCACCAATTTCCGCGGCCGGGCCCGCGTATCGCGGCAGTTCTCCCGCGCCTCCTGCATCGAAGGCCGGCAGTGGGGCCAGCGCCCGGGCCTGATCTGGGTGAAGGACGGCTGCCGGGCCGAGTTCGTGGACACCGGCGGCAGCTGGGGCGGCGACTGGAACCGGCCGCCGCCGAACGACTACAGCGTCACCTGCAGCAGCGTGCACCAGGCCTACACCACCTGCGCCTGGAACAGCCGCTACGGCCGGCCGGTGCTGATCCAGCAGCTTTCCCGGGGCAATTGCATCGAGAACCGCACCTGGGGCTACCGCGGCAACCTGATCTGGGTGGACCGCGGCTGCCGGGCGCGTTTCGGCGTCCGTCGCTGAGAAGGGGGAACCGCCGAAAACAGAAGGCCACCCGCGGGTGGCCTTCTTTCGGATGAGGCGGTAGCACCTAAGGCTTGGCCGCTTCGCGGCCCCAGGCCGGCGGCGGCAGCGGCACCGGCCGGCCGAGGTCGAACTCGACCTGGAACAGGCGGCCGCCCGGCCGCGAAAGCTCGTAGAGGAAACGTTTCCCGGGCTCGATTTCCATCGCCCAGGTGTTGGTGACCGAGGCCGTCAGGCCCTCTCGCCCGAACATCGCCACCGACTCGGCGTCCACCGGAAAGGCCTGGCGGACCCGCGTGCCGGCATCGGCGGTGTCGCCGCCGTACATCGTCACCGCATCGGCGCTGCCATCGGCGTGGCGATGGTCGTGCTTCAGGCGCAGGCCGGTCGCCGTGCGGGTCAGCACCCAGGTGCGGGAGCGGTCGTCGCCGACGTGGAAGGGGATGCGGACCTGGTCGGCGCCGCAGTCGCGCACGTGCATCACCAGGGCCTTGCCGGCGAACGGATTGTCGGCGCTGGCCGGCTCGTCCACCACCACCCGGCCGGCGAAGGCCTGGCCACAGTGGCGAGACAAGGCCGCGAGGAAGGCGTCGGCGGGCGCCGGTGGATTGCCGGCGTCGTCCAGGCCGGGCGGTGGCAGCGGCTCGGCCAGGCCGGGGATGGTCGCGGGGGAAGACGAGGCCGGCGGCGCGCCGGCGCAGGCCGACAGCCCCAGGGCGATGACAAGCAGGATCGCGCGGAACGGGTGGGTTTGCATGGACCGACCCTACCCCGCCCGGTCCGGGCGCGGCAACCGGATCAGCCCGCAGGCTTGGGGTCCGCGGATTTGGCCGCAGGCGCCGATGCGGAGGCGGCGGGCGCGGCCTCGGTCTTGCCGCTGCCGCCGTCGGCGAGGTTGCGCTTCTTGTCGCCGTCCTTCTTGAAGTCGGTTTCGTACCAGCCGGCGCCGGCCAGCCGGAAGCTGGGGGCGGTCAGCTGACGGCCCACCGCCTCCGCGCCGCAGGACGGGCAGGTCGTCGGGTCGGGGTCGGACATCTTCTGCAGGCGGTCGAAGGTGTGCCCGCACTGGGAACATTCAAAGGCGTAGATGGGCATGGGTCGCTTGGACGTCTGGGCGGCCGGGGCCGAGTGCGCGCATTAGTGGGTATGGCCCTTGCGAGTTCAAGCCCGGAGTCCGGCGCGGTGGCCGGCAAGTGACTGAATTTAGGTGGATTTTTCAATAAGATCAATGTGTTACAATTTGCGGCCTGGAAAAAGCAGGACTTCTGATGATCGCCGTGGTGCTGCCCCTGACCGCCCTGCTGGCGGGCGTGGCGCTGCTCCTCGCGGGCAGCGGCCTCCTGGGAACCCTGCTGGCCGTGCGCGGCGGGCTGGAGGGGTTCGACGAACAGACCCTGGGCCTGGTGATGTCCGGGTATTTCGCCGGGTTCTTCCTGGGCACCTATGCCGCGCCGCCGCTGATCCGCCGGATCGGCCACATCCGGGCGTTCGCCTTCTGCACGGGTCTTTGCGCCATTGCGGTGCTGCTGCATCCGCTGTGGGTGGATCCCTGGGCCTGGTTCTTCCTGCGCCTGGTCACCGGGGTGGGCCTGGTAGGGCTGTACACCGTGATCGAAAGCTGGCTCAACGCCCAGCCCGAGCGCGAACACCGCAGCCGCATCTTCGCGGTCTACATGGCGGTGAACCTGACGGCGCTGGCCGGCGGCCAGCTGCTGCTGGGCCTGGGCGTGGACCGGGGCTTCGCGCTGTTCAGCCTGGTCGCGATCCTGATCTGCGCGGCGGCGCTGCCGGTGACGCTGACCCGGTTGGCGCAGCCGAGTTTTCCGCCGACACCCCGGCTGGGCCTGGTGCGGCTGTACCGCACGGCTCCGGCCGCCGCGGCCAGCGCCGGGCTGTCCGGATTGGCGATGGGCGCGTTCTGGGGCCTGGCCCCGATCTATGCCGGACAACTTGGCCTGGACCGCAGCGGCATCGCCTGGTTCATGGTCGCCACCATCATGGGCGGCGCCCTGCTGCAGTGGCCGCTGGGCCGGCTGTCGGACCGGGTGGACCGGCGCATCGGGCTCGCCTTGGCCTGCGGGCTCGCGGGCGCGGTGGCGCTGGCCGCCGGTTCGGTCACGACCTGGTCGCCGCCGCTGCTGTTCGCGGCGTTTTTCGTCTACGGCGGCCTGGCGTTTTCGATCTATCCGATGAGCGTCGCGCACATGCTCGACACCCTGCCCACCGAGGACCTGCTGGCGGGCTGCAGCAGCCTGCTGCTGGTGCACGGCATCGGCGCGATGCTGGGCCCGGCGGTGGCGGGCCAGGCCATGAGCCGGTTCGGACCGCCGGCCCTGCCGCTCTATTTCGCCGCCGTGCTGGGCCTGTTGACGCTCTACCTGCTGCTGCGGCTGTCGGCGCACCGACGCGTCCGGCCGCATCCGGCCCAGTTCCACCCGATGCTGCGCACCACGCCGGGCGCGCTCGAGCTGCTGCCGGAAACCGGATCCGACCCACCCCGCAAGGAAGACCCTTGAGCACCCAGAAAACAACGCTTCCCGTTGAACACGAAGACACTCCCCGCCTGATCCTGGCCACCGACCTGGACGGCACCTTCCTGGCAGGCGACCCGCTGGCGCGCCAGCGCCTCTACCGCCTGGTGGACGAACACCCGCAGATCCGCCTGGCCTGGATCACCGGCCGCGGCCTGGAAGCGGTGATGCCCCTGCTGTCCGACCCCGCCCTGCCGCGACCGGACTATCTGATCTGCGACGTCGGCGCGACCGTCGTCGACGGCCGCAGCCTGCAGCCGCTGCAGCCCCTGCAGTCGACGATCGACGCCCGCTGGCCCGGCGAGCGCCCGGTCGCCGAAGCCATGCGCGGGTTCCCCGCGCTCCTGCGCCAGGACGTGCCGCAGGAACGCCGTTGTTCCTACTTCTGCGAACCCGGGGCGCTGGAACCGCAGCGCGCCGGCATCGAGCAGGCCGCCCGCGACCTCGGGTGCTCGGTGCTCTACTCGGCCGACCGCTACCTCGACATCCTGCCGCCGCGCACCGACAAGGGCCGCACGCTTTCCGAGCTGGCGGCCCAGCTGCGACTGCCGCGCGACCGCATACTCGTGGCGGGCGACACCCTTAACGACCTGTCCATGTACGAAGCCGGCTTCCGCGGCGTCTGCGTCGGGCACTCCGAACCGGCCCTGCTGGCGGCGACGGAACGGTTCGAGCACGTGCTGCACGCCGAAGCCCCTGGCTGCGGCGGCATCCTCGAGGCGATCGAGCACTTCGGCCTGCTCGCCGGCGACGATCCGATGCGCCCGGCCGCCGCCGGCATGGCGCACGGCCAGGCGGGCCTGGTGATGGTCTACCACCGACTGCCGTACGAGGAGGCCGTCGAGGACGGCGTGCGTGTGCGCCGGCGCCCGCGCTCGCCCAACGGCATCATTCCCAGCCTGCTCAGTTTCTTCGGCAAGGGCCAGGCCGGCTCCTGGGTGGCCTGGAGCATCGACGACGGCAAGCAGGGCGCCTTCGAAACCCGCACGTCGGTGGACGCCGACGCCTACCCGCAGCTCACCGCCGTGCGTGTGCCGCTGGGAAAGGCCGAGGTCGACGCGTTCTACAAGCGCTTTTCGAAAGAGGCCTTCTGGCCGATGTTGCACACCTTCTGGGAGCGCGCGCGCTTCCGCGAGGAGGACTGGAAGATCTTCCTGCGGGTGAACCGGCGCTTCGCCGAAGCCGCCGCCGCCGAGGCCGCACCCGGCGCCACCGTCTGGCTGCACGACTACAACCTGTGGATGGTGCCCGGCCGACTGCGCGAGCTGCGCCCGGACGTCAAGATCGCCTTCTTCCACCACACCTATTTCCCTTCCGCCGACATCTTCAACGTCGTGCCCTGGCGGCGCGAGATCCTGGGCAGCCTGCTCAGCTGCGACTACATCGGCTTCCATATCCCGCGCCAGGTCGAGAACTTCGTCGACGTCGTGCGCGGCGCGATGCCGGCCGAGGTGCTGGCGCGCGAATCCTGCGCGCCGCGCTTCCTGACCTACGGCTGCGCAGTGGGGCTGGACGCCATGACCACGCGCCTGCGCATCCACGGCCGCGAGATCGGCCTGGGCGCGCATCCGGTCGGCACCGACCTGGGCCGCGTGCGTTCGGTGCTGGCCCAGCCCGCGGTGCGCAAGAGCCTGGAGAAACTGCGGCGCGAGATCAGCCCGCGCAAGCTGGTGCTTTCGATCGAGCGCCTGGACTACACCAAGGGCACGCTGGAGAAGCTCGAGGCCTTCGACCGGCTGCTCGAGGCGCAGCCGCAGCTGCAGGGCAAGGTCACCCTGGTGGTGATCTGCGTGCCGGCGGCGAAGGAGATGACCGTCTACCGCCAGCTGCAGACCCAGATCGAACAGGCCGTCGGCCGCATCAACGGCCGGCATTCACGCCTGGACTGGACGCCGGTGCGCTTCTTCGCCCGGCCGCTGCCTTTCGAGGAGGTGGTCGCGCACTACGCGGCGGCCGACGTCATGTGGATCACGCCGCTGCGCGACGGCCTGAACCTGGTGGCCAAGGAATTCGTCGCCACCCAGGGCATCGAAGGCGGACGCGGCGTGCTGGTGCTGTCGGAGTTCGCCGGCGCCGCGGCCGAACTCAAGGGCGCGCTGCTGACCAACCCGCACGACCCGGCCGACCTGAGCGCGGCGCTGGCGCAGGCGCTGGCCATGCATCCGGACGAGGCGGAGGGCCGGCTGCGGCAGCTCTACGGCATCGTCGAGGAGTACGACGTGGACCGCTGGGGCCGCGACTTCCTGGCGGCCGTGGCAGCCTCGCCGGGCTGACGCCCGGCGCGGGCTTATTCCGCCAGCTCGAGCCACTCCGACTCGAGCGCGTCCTTCTCCCTGGCCAGCTCGCCCTGGCGCTGGGCCAGCTGGGCGACCTCGATGCCGCCGTCGTTGCCGTAGATGGCGGGGTCGGCCAGTTGGGCCTCGACCTGGGTGAGCTCGGTCTGCAGCGCGGCGATGCGCGCTTCCACCTGCTTCAGGCGCTTGGCGGCCGCGTCGGTTTCCTGTTTTGAACGCACCGGCTTGGGCGCCGGGGCCGGTTTCGCCGAGGCCGGCGGCCTGGCCGCCTTCGGCTCGTTGTTGCGGCTGCGCAGCCAGGCGGCGTATTCGTCCAGGTCGCCGTTGAACTCCTCGACCTTGCCGTCGGCGACGCGCCAGAAGCTTTCGCAGACCAGGCCGATCAGGTGGCGGTCGTGCGAGACCAGCACGATCGCGCCCGGGAAATCGCTCAGCGCCTCGGCCAGGGCCTCGCGCATGTCCAGGTCGAGGTGGTTGGTCGGTTCGTCGAGCAGCAGCACGTTCGGTTCGAGGAAGGCGATCAGGGCCAGGGCCAGGCGCGCGCGTTCGCCGCCGGAGAATCCGTCCACGCTTTCGAAGGCGCGGTCGCCGACGAAGTTCCAGCGGCCGAGGAAGTTGCGCAGCTGCTGCTCGCCGGCGTTGGGCGCCAATTCCTTCAGGTGCCAGAGCGGGCTCTGGCCCTCGTGCAGGCTCTCGACCGTGTGCTGGGCGAAATAGCCGATGCGCAGGTCCGGGTGCGCCACACGCTCGCCGCTTAGCAGGGGCAGTTCGCCGACCAGGGTCTTCACCAGGGTCGACTTGCCGGCGCCGTTGGGGCCGAGCAGGCCGATGCGGTCGCCGGCCTCGAGGCCGAAACCGACGTCGGCCAGGATCTTCACCGGGCCGGCGTCGCCGCGATAGCCGGCATCCACATGGTTGAGCCGGATCAGCGAGTGCGGCAGCTTCGGCGGATCGGCGAAGGCGATGCGGAAGCTGCGCTCGGCGCGCACGGCCTCGGTGCCGGTGAGCTTGGCCAGGCGCTTCATGCGGCTCTGGGCCTGGCGGGCCTTGCTGGCCTGGGCCTTGAAGCGGTCGATGAAGCTCTGCAGGTGGGCGCGTTCGGCCTG
>CAMLKR010000085.1 GCA_946480565.1 uncultured Arenimonas sp.
GCCGACAACTGCCTGGGCGGCGAATGCCCGTTCTGGAGCGAGTGTTTCGTCGCCAAGGCGCGGCAGCAGGCCCAGGCTGCCGACGTCGTGGTGGTGAACCATCATCTGCTGCTGGCGGACCTGGCGATCAAGCAGGAAGGGTTCGGCGAGATCCTGCCGGGCGCGGCTGCATTCGTGCTGGACGAAGCACACCAATTGCCCGAGCTCGCCGCGCAGTTCTTCGGTGAGGCCCTGGGGGCGCGACAGCTGTTGGATCTGTCCCGCGACTGCTTGGCCGAATGCAAGAACGTCACCGCTTCGCTGGCCACGGTGCTCGGCCCGGCGCGCGGACTGGAGCAGTCGATGCGCGACCTGCGCCTGGCGATGGACAAGCTGCCGCAGCGCGGCCCGATGGCGCGCCTGATGGCGCATGCGCCGGTGCCGCCGGCGCTGGATGCGCTCGAACACGCCCTGTCGGAACTGCAGCGCGTGCTGGGTCCGCTGTCGGACGCGGCGCCGGGCTTCGCCGCCTGTTCGGACCGTGCGGTCGAACTGCTGCGCCGCCTGCGCGGCTGGCGCGGCGACGAAGAATCGGGGTCAGGTTCACTTTCCGGCGACGGGGCTCCGGAGCACGGGGCGAATCCGGGTCTGGAAAGTGAACCTGACCCCGATTTTTCGGTGCGCTGGTACGAGCTGACGCAGCGCGGCTTCACCCTGCAGCGCACGCCGCTGGACGTCTCCGGCCCGCTGCGCAAATACCGCGAGCAGAGCCGCGCAGCCTGGATCTTCACCTCGGCGACGCTGGCGGTGGCCGGCGATTTCGAACACATCGGCAAACGCCTGGGCCTGGACGGGCCGCGCGAGCTGCTGCAGCCCAGCCCCTTCGACTGGCCCGCGCAGGCGCTGTGCTATCTGCCGCGCAACCTGCCCGAACCCAACAGCCGCGACTACGTCGGCGCCATGATCGACGCCGTCTGGCCGGTGCTGGAGGCTTCGAACGGCCGCGCCTTCCTGCTGTTCACCTCGCACCGGGCCCTGCGCGAGGCGGCCGAGATGATGCGCGACGCGCCCTGGCCGCTCTTCGTCCAGGGCACGGCGCCGCGCAACACCTTGCTGGAGCAGTTCCGGGCCTCGGGCAACGGCGTGCTGCTCGGCGCCGCCAGCTTCTGGGAGGGCGTGGACGTGGCCGGCGAGGCGCTCAGCGTCGTGGTGATCGACCGGCTTCCCTTCGCCGCGCCCGACGATCCGGTGCTGGAGGCGCGACTGGAAGCCGTGCGCCGCGGCGGCGGCAATCCCTTCCGCGACGAACAGCTGCCGCAGGCGGTGATCGCGCTCAAGCAGGGCGTCGGCCGCCTGATCCGCAGTCCGTCCGACCGCGGCGTGCTGGTGCTCTGCGACCCGCGCCTGGTCGGAAAATCCTACGGCCGCCTGTTCCTGGACAGCCTGCCGCCGATGCCGCGCACCCGCGTGCTGGCCGACGTGCAGGGTTTTTTTGCCCCAGAATCGACCGCGGCGCCGCAGGCGGTGGAAGAGGACTGGACATGAAGCTGCTGGCGATCGAGACCAGCACCGAGGCCTGCTCGGTCGCGCTGTACCTTGACGGCGAAGTGCGCGAACTGCACGAGCTCGCGCCGCGCCGGCACACCCAGCTGGTGCTGCCGTGGTCGGAGCAGCTGCTGGCCGACGCCGGCCTGCGCAAGTCCCAGCTCGATGCCATTGCTGTCGGCCGCGGCCCCGGGGCCTTCACCGGCGTGCGGCTGGCGATCGCGATCGTGCAGGGCCTGGCCCTGGCGCTCGACCGCCCGGTGCTGCCGGTGTCGACCCTGGCCACGCTGGCGATGCAGGGGCAGGGCGAACGGGTCCTCGCAGCGATCGACGCCCGCATGGGCGAGGTCTATCTCGGCGAATTCGTGCGTGATGCCGATGGCCTGGTGTCGGGAGCAGCGGAGGAACTGATCGTGCCGCCGCATCTGGCGCCGCTGCCGGCCGGCCCACGCCATGGCGTGGGCACCGGCTTCGGTGCCGAACACGGCGCGCTGGTGCAGCGGTACGCCGGCCTGTTGGCTGGCTTCGATGCCGATGCCCTGCCGCACGCCGCCGACTTGGCGCGCCTGGCCGCGCGCGACTTCCAGCTCGGCCGCGCCATCGCCGCCGACGCGCTCGAACCGGCCTACCTGCGCGACAAGGTCGCGCTGACCCTGGCCGAGCAGGGCAAACCGACGCCGCGCTAGCCGGGGTCGTCGCGGCGGTCGCCGCGCGTGCTCGGCATCGAGACGACCAGGAAGTGCACGTCTTCGTCGTAGGGGTTCATGAACCGGTGCGGCAGCCCCGGCGGCACCTCGAGCCCCTGGCCGGCGGCGAGCGCGACCTCGCGTCCCGCCATCTCGATCAGCGCGCGGCCGGACAACACGTAGAAGAACTGCCGCGCCCTCGCATGGCGATGCCGCCGTTCGCTGCCTCCCGGCGGCACGCGCTCGGCGATCACCGAAAGGTCCTCGCGCTGCAGCAGGTGCCAGCCTTCGCTGTCGCCGCCCCAGGGGTAGTGCCGCTGCGCATCACGCTGCACCGGCGACCACAGCCGGGCGACTAGCGGCAGCAGCTGGTTGCGCGACAGGGGCGCGATCACCAGCGCACCGGGATCGGCCGGGTGCACCCAAGCCAGCTCCTCGATCTCGGCGCCCGCGAGCGGATGGCCGTCCACCTCGACCAGGAAGGCCTGGGCGCACACCCGCCGCCCGGCTTCGTTGACGGCCACGTCCTCGAACCCGCCCAGCGGCAGCGCCGAGTCCGCGCGCATCGATACGCCAAGTTCCTCGTGCAGTTCCCGCGCCAGCGTCGCCAGCGCGTCCTCGCCGGGCTCGGTTTTCCCGCCCGGCTGGATGAAGGTCGCGGTGCCGCGCTTGCGCACCAGCAGCACCCGACCCCCGGCGTCGCGGATCACCGCGGCGACGGTGTGGATCAGTTCCTGCGTGCCCTCGCTCATCCGCCCGGCATGCCGTCCCGGCGCCGCGCCTGCATCGCCACCAGCCGCGAGATCACCAGGGCCAGGTAGAGCACGCCCAGCATCTGCTCGATCATCACCAGCGATCGCGCGTGGTCGCTCACCGGGGTGATCTCGCCGAAGCCGACGCTGGTGAGGCAGGTGAAGCTGAAATACAGCAGGTCCCACCAGGCCGTGATGCCGTCGGGGTTGTTCGCCGGGTTGATGAAGAACGATCCGGGCACGAAACTTTCGACCAGTGCGTACAGGTAGGCGAACACGAAGGCCATCAGCACGTACAGCCCGGCCGCGGCGAACAGTTCGTCCAGGGTCATCACCTCGTCGCGCAGCATGTAGCGCAGCAGGCAGACCACCACGAAAGCATGGAACATCGCCTGCGTCGCCAGGTTCGCCGCCAGCAGCCCGTGACCGGGCGCGAACGCCGCGCCGATGTGCAGCAGCATCGCCGGCCAGACCAGCACGTAGCCGATGCGCGCCTCCGGGCCGGTGGCCCGGGCTGCCCTCAGGGCCAGCACCAGGATAACCAGGTCGAATACCGCGATCGCGGCATGGCCACCCGGGAAGGGCTCCAGGAATGGATACAGCACCACCAGCGCGATAAGGGACAGCAGCAGCCAGGCATTGGGAAGTCGCGCCAGCCGGTGCAGGACCACGGTGGACATGTCAGCGCAGCAGCACCAGGGTGGCCAGGCCGAGGAAGGAGAAGAAACCCATCACGTCGGTGACCGTGGTCAGCACCACGCCGCCGGCCAGGGCCGGGTCGATGTTCATGCGCCGCAGGATCAGCGGCACGCCCACGCCGGCCAGGGCCGCGGTGACCAGGTTGATCACCATCGCCGCGGCGATCACGGCCCCCAGCTTGGCGTCGCTGAACCATGCCGCCGAGATCACGCCGACCACCAGGGCCCAGGCGATGCCGTTGAGGAAGCCCACCAGCACTTCCTTGCTGAACAGCGCCCGCAGGTTGCCGCTGCCGACCTGGCCCAGGGCCATGCCGCGAACCATCAGGGTCAAGGTCTGCGTGCCGGCGACGCCGCCCATGCTGGCGACGATCGGCATCAGCACCGCCAGCGCGACCAGTTGTTCGAGCGTGTTGGCGAATCGGCCGATCACCCACGACGCGAGGAAGGCCGTGGCCAGGTTGATGCCCAGCCAGATCGCGCGCCGGCGCGCGGCGCGCGGCACCGGGCTGAACAGGTCCTCGTCCTCGTTGAGGCCGGCCGCGCTCAGGGCCTGGTGGGCGGCGTGGTCGCGGATGATGTCGACGACGTCGTCGATGGTGATGCGGCCGAGCAGGATGTTGTTGGCGTCCACCACCGGTGCCGAGATCCAGTCGTGGTCGGAGAACTGGGTCGCGACTTCGTTGGCCGGGATGTCGGCCTGGATGGCCGGCTGCTGGTCGTCGATCAGTTCGTTGATCGGCGTGCCCGCGTCGTGCGTCAGCAGTGACGCGATCGCGACGCGGCCCAGGTACTGGTGGCGGCGGCTGACCACGAACAGGTGGTCGGTGTGTTCGGGGATCTCGCCGCGCAGGCGCAGGTAGCGCAGCACCACGTCCACGGTGACGTCGGTGCGCACCGTGATCACGTCCGGGTTCATCAGGCGGCCGGCGGTGTCCTCGCCGTAGCTGAGCACCTGTTCCAGGCGTTCGCGGTTCTCGCGGTCCATGGACTTCAGGACTTCCTCGATCACGGTGTCGGGGAGGTCTTCGGCCAGTTCGGCCAGGTCGTCGATGTCCAGGTCTTCGACCGCGGCGACGATTTCGTCGGGGTCCATGTCGGCCAGCAGGCTTTCGCGCACGTCGTCGCCGACGTGCACCAGTACTTCGCCGTCGTCCTCGGGGTCGACCAGGCCCCAGACGATCTCGCGCTTGCCGGCCGGCAGGGATTCGAGCAGGTTGCCGATCTCGGCAGGGGACAGGCTGTTCACCAGGCGGCGCACCGGGCCCAGGCGGCCGGTGTCGAGCGCGTCCGACAGCAGCCGGAGCTGCCGTGCGGTCTTGTCGTGGCGGACGGCTTCGGCCATCAGGCGGCTCCCGGGAAGGCCGGCACATTATGCGGGGGCTTGTGCGTCCGCGCCTACCTCCGCGCTTGCTTTGCAAAGCCCCAAGACGTCCCTGCCGGGCATGGGTCGGGATCGTTCTCGCGATAGGCGGCCGGACGTGACGTTTTCCGCGCCGGGCTCGTTCTAGGCGATAGGCCGCCGTACGTGAGGTCTTTCTCCGGGGACGCCGTGAACCCATCCATGGGGGCTCTTCGAAAACGTCCATGTTTTCGAAGCCCCGGAAAAAGCCCTCACGCACGACGACCTGCGGACCATCCGGGCCGGTTATCGAACTCAGAGGCCTCGCGAGGCGTGTGGTGCCGCGAGCTTTCGTGCCTTCTGGGGCACGCGCTTGTCCCTTCGGCTCGCGAAAGTGAGACGTGGCGACGGCCTGCACACAAGGGGGTCACCGAAGTGGAGGGCAGGATGCCCGCAACGGCCGCTCGTGAGTTGGTCAGGATGACGCTTACGCCCGAGCGGGCGGGGACCCCCTTGTGTGCGGGACGGCGCACGCCGGATCGTCCGCGAACGAGCATTGGACCTGCTTGGCCCACAAAGGGCCAAGACGGAAAACGGGGGGGTCTGGTAAGGTTTGGGCATGTCCGTGGGCATCCTCCTCCTGAGCCACCAAGGCGTCGGTACCCCGCTGCTGGGCGCGGCGCGCCGGCTGCTGGGCCCGCTGCCCCTGCCCACCGAGGCCTTCGAGGCCGACTGGGACGGCGACCCCGATGCCCAGCTGCCCGCGGCCAGCGCCGCCCTGCGCAAGGTGGATGCCGGCGACGGCGTGCTGATGCTGGTGGACCTGTACGGCGCCACCCCGGCCCGCATCGCCGAGAAACTGTCCCGCCTGGGCACCCCGAGCCACCGCGTCAGCGGCCTGTCCCTGCCCATGCTGCTGCGCGTGCAGAACTATCCCGAACAACCCCTGGACGAACTCGCCCGCACGGCCGCCGCCGGCGCGCGCAATGGCGTGGTGATCGACGATGCTTGAACGCGAACTTCAGGTGACCAACCGCCTGGGCCTGCACGCACGGGCCGCGGCGAAACTCGTGCAGCTGCTGTCCGGGTTCAAGGCCCAGGCCACCCTGGTCGGCCGCGGCCGCGAAGTGAACGCCAAGTCGATCATGGGCGTGCTGCTGCTGGCCGCCGCACCCGGCGCGACCCTGGTGCTCAGGGTCGACGGCGATGACGAAGCGGCCGCCGCCGCGGCCGCCACCGCCCTGTTCGAACGCCGCTTCGACGAGGACGAATAATGCGGCGCGCCCTGCGCGGCCAGGGGGCGTCGCGCGGGATCGCGCTGGGACGCGTGCGAGTGCGCCTGCCGCAGGCCCTGGCGGTGGAGGAGCGGCGCATCGACGCCGAGGCCGTGCCCGACGAGATCCTGCGCCTGCACCGCGCGCTGGACGCGGCGCGCGCCGAACTGCACGGCCTGCGCGAACGCCTGCACGGCGCCCTGGCCCAGGAAGTGGGCGAGTTCCTCGACCTGCACGTGATGATCCTGGACGACCCGGAGCTGCTGCACGGCCTGGACGACCTGGTCAGTACCGGCCGCTACAGCGCCGACTACGCCCTGAAGCTCCAGCGCGACCGCCTGGCCTCGGTGTTCGAGGGCATGCAGGACGATTATTTCCGCAGCCGCCGAGAAGACCTCGACCACGTCATCGGCCGCGTGCACGCCGCCCTGCACCGGCGCGGCGACGACGGCGCCCGCGGCCTGTCGGGCGAGATCCTGGTCTGTGATGCCGTATCGCCCTCGGAGCTGGCCGAACTGCAGTCGCAGGGGGTTGTGGCGGTGGTCGCGGCCACCGGCAGTCCGCTGTCGCACAGCGCCATCCTGGCGCGCAGCCTGCACCTTCCCCTGCTGGTCGGTGCGGCCGAAGCGCTGGTGCACGCCAACGACGGTGACGCGATGATGGTCGATGCGGCCGCCGGCGAGATCGTGCTCGAGCCCGATGCCGGCGACCTGCAGCGCTACCACCGGCGCCAGGCCCAGATCGGCCGCGAACAGGCCCAGCTCTCGCGCCTGCGCCGGCAGCCGACGCGCACGAAGGACGGCGTCGACATCCGCCTGTACGCCAACGCCGAGTCGCGCGAGGACGTTGCCGAGGCGCATGCGCTGGGCGCCGACGGCATCGGCCTGTACCGCACCGAATTCCTTTTCCTGCAGCGGCGCGAGCTGCCGACCGAGGACGAACAGTTCCTGGCCTATCGCGACCTGGTGCTGGGCATGGCCGGGCGCGTGGTCACCATCCGCACGCTCGACCTCGGCGCCGACAAGGCCGACCACACCGGGCTGGCCCTGCGCAGCGAACCCAATCCGGCGCTCGGCCTGCGCGGCGTGCGGCTGTCGTTGGCGCACGAGGGCCTGTTCCTGACCCAGCTGCGCGCCATCCTGCGCGCCGCGGCCTACGGGCCGGTGCGCGCCCTGGTGCCGATGGTCTGCTGCCGCGAGGAGATGCTGGCGGTCTGCGCCCTGGTCGAGGCGGCGCGCGCCTCGCTGGCGGCCGACGGGCTGCAGGCCGGCGAGCGCCTGGAGCTGGGCGCGATGATCGAGGTGCCGGCGGCCGCACTGGCGCTGCCGGACTTCGTCGACCTGGTGGATTTCGTTTCGGTCGGCACCAACGACCTGGTGCAGTACCTGCTGGCGGTGGACCGCAACCACGAGGCGCTGGCCTCGCTGTACACGCCGCGGCATCCGTCCGTGCTCCGGCTGCTGGGCGAACTGTTCGCCTACGGCCGCCGCAACGGCATCCCGGTGGCGGTCTGCGGCGAGATGGCCGGCGAGGCCGACAATGTGCCCCTGCTGCTGGCCCTGGGCCTGCGCGACTTCAGCCTGCATCCGGCCACGCTGCTGGAGGTGCGCCGGGCGGTGCGCGACTGCGACCTGGCCAGCCTGCGCCGGCGCGCCCGCAGCCTGCTGCGCGCGCACGACCGCGCTGGCATCGAGGCCTGGCTGGCCCGCGGCGCCTAGCCCGGCTTATTCCAGTTCGCGATGGAAGCTGAGCACGCCTTCGCGGCCCTGGTCGCGGAAGTGCGTCGCCAGGCGCTCGGCCAGGTAGACCGATCGGTGCCGGCCGCCAGTGCAGCCGAAGGCCACCGTTAGGTAGCTGCGGGTCTCGGCCTCGAAGCGAGGGATCCAGGCGTCGAGGAAGGTGGTGACCTGTTCGGCGTAGGCGCGCACCACCGGGTCCTGTTCCAGGTGCTCGCGCACCGCCGCGTCGCGGCCCGACAGCGGCCGCAGGCGCGCGTCCCAGTGCGGGTTGGGCAGGGCGCGGGCGTCGAAGATGAAGTCGGCGTCCGCCGGCAGGCCGCGCTTGTAGGCGAAGGACTCGAACAGCAGCGACAGGCCCTGGCTGGCGCCGATGCCCAGCGCGGTGATCACCTGCCGGCGCATCTGGTGCACGTTCAGTTCGGAAGTGTCCATCACCAGGTCGGCGATGGCCTGCAGCGGCCGCATGCGTTCGCGCTCGAGCCGGATGGCGTCGGCCAGCGGCAGGCCGCCGTGGCTGAGCGGGTGCTTGCGCCGGGTGTCGGAATAGCGCTTGAGCAGCACCTCGTCGCGGGTGTCGAAATACACCAGCTTGTGGTCGAAGCCCAGGGCACCGACTTCCGACAGCCACTGCGGGATGCGCGCCAGGTCCGGCGTGCGGTTGCGCACGTCGATGCCCACCGCCAGCCGGGTGCGCCCCGACTCCTCGCCGGCGACGCTGCGCACGAAGCGCGGCAGCAGTTCGGCGGGCAGGTTGTCGGTGCAGAAGAAGTCCAGGTCTTCCAGCGTGTTGAGCGCCACCGACTTGCCCGATCCGGACATGCCGCTGACGACGATGAGCAGGGGCCGGGTGCTGTCGTTCACGAGGGTTCGCCCTGCTGGAGGAATTCGCTGTGCCGCGCCAGGAAGGCGGCGGCCGGGTCCATGCCCTTGCTGCGCAGCAGGTGCAGGCGCACCGCCGCTTCGGCCAGCACCGCCAGGTTGCGGCCTGCGGCCACCGGCAGTTCGACCACGGGGACTTCGAGGTCGAGCACCTTGCGGCTGCCGGATTCGCCGGTGATGCGCGCCATCGCCTCCAGCGAAGGTTCCTGCGCCCGCACCAGGTGCACGACCAGGCGCAGGTACTTGTTCTTCTTCACCGCGGTGTCGCCGAACATCTGGCGGATGTTCATCACGCCAAGGCCGCGCACTTCCAGCAGGTCCTGCAGCAGGTCGGGGCAGGTGCCGTCGAGCACGTC
>CAMLKR010000086.1 GCA_946480565.1 uncultured Arenimonas sp.
CCATCTGCGCCAGGATCGATTCGGCGATGTTGTTGTTGCCGCGCCAGTCGGTGGCCCGTTCGGCCAGGCCGAACTGGTCGAGGTAACACAGGCCGTGGGTGGCGGCGAGTTCGCGTGCGGTGGCGCTGGCGTCCAGGCCCGCGGGCAGCAGCACGCAGTCGGCGCCGAGGGCGCGGATCGCACGGACCTTGGCCGGCGCCGTGGACTGCGGCATCACCGCCTTGAAGCGCAGGCCCAGCAGCCGCGCGAACCAGGCTTCGGAAATCGCGGTGCTGCCCGAGGACGCGTCGATCACGCCCTGGCCTTCGCGCAGGCGGCCGTTGCACAGCGCGTACAGGAACAGTGACCGCGCCAACCGGTGTTTCAGGCTGCCGGTGGGGTGCGAGGCCTCGTCCTTGAAGTAGAAACGGATGTCCGGGAAGGCCGGCAGGTCCACGCGCAGCAGGTGGGTGTCGGCGGAGCGCGCCGCCTCCTGTTCGAGGCTGGCCAGCGCCTGCCGCAGCCAGCGGCGATCCGCCGCGACGGTCATGTCGCAACCGCCATCAGGGACATCGCCTGGCGCTCAAGGTAATCGAAGTACAGTTCGAGGTAGCTGATGCCGTTGCCGCTGTCGAGCAGGAAAGGATTCATCAGGGTGTGCCGCAGCACCACCAGCCGGTCGTCGTCTTCGCCGCCGGCGTCCAGCGTGGTGGGGTCCAGGCCGAGCGAGGCCAGGACGCGGGCGGTGTCGTCTTCGCCCAGCAGCGCTGGCCGCAGCGTGGTCATCGAGCCGAAGAACTCGCGCGCCTGCAGCGGCTGGCTCGGGTCGTAGCTCAGGCCTTCGTGCAGGCGGCGCACGAAACGGTTCATGGCTGCCACGTCGCTGTTTCCGGCCGGGTTCAGCGCAAGGCAGATCAGGTTGCTGTCGGGTTCGAACGGCACCTGGCAGTGCAGCCGCCCCTCGAGCCGCGCGGCGAAGCGTGCGGCCGCGGTGCGGAAAGCTTCGGTGGCCAGGATGCTCTCGCGCGGCAGGGCGCCGAAGTTCCCGTGGTCCAGCGGCAGCACGCGGTGGGTGACGTAGACGGCAGCGGCCGCCGCGCCCGGCTTCGAACCTTCCGGGATGTAGCGGCCCAGCTGCCGGAAGCGCTGGAAATAGTCGCCGCCGGTTTCGGCGCCGAATACGTAGTCGGCGTCTTCGGCCAGCAGCGCCATCGCGCGCTGGTCGCGGCAGAGGAAGGCGCCCGCGCCGTAGGGCAGGTAGCCGAGCTTGTGCGGGTCCACCGTGATCGAGTCGGCATGGCGCAGCGCGCCGACTGCGGCGTACACCTCCGGCGCCGGGAAATCGCGGAATTCCTCGCGCATGTCCGCGAGCGGACGCAGGCGGCCGTCGGCCTCGCGGAACAGGGTCGCGAGATAACCGCCCCAGGCCGCGTCCACATGCACGCCGAAACCCAGTCCGCGCGGCGCCCAGCGGTCGCGCGCGGCCACCAGCTCGTGCACCGGGTCCACGGTGCCGAACTCGGTGCTGCCCAGCACGCCGACCACGGCCAGCACCGGCTGCCGCCGGCGCTGGCAGTCCGCCAGGCGTTCATCGAGCGCGGCCGCGTCCATGCGCATGCCCGACTCCGGCACCAGCTCCAGCTGCGCCCGGCCCAGGCCCATCAACTTCATGCCCTTGGACCACGAGTAGTGCGCGGTGACCGGCGCGAACACGCGCGGCGACCCGAGCGACGCATGCCGGCCCAGGAACTCCGCCAGGCCGAGCGTCTCGAGCCGCTGCGCGTTCAGACGGCTGCGCCAGCGGCGACGTTCGGGCGGCGGCAGCGCGGCCAGCCAGCCGTCCCAGGCCGCCAGCAGGGCGATGGCGGCCGCCGGCGTCATGTTGAAGGCGGCGTGATCATCGTCCGGCAGGGCCAGGTCGGGCGGCGCGGCGGTGCGCAGCGCCACCGGGAAGGCCTTGAGCGCCAGCGCCAGCCGCAGGGCCTGGAAGTTGGCCAGGGTGCCGCCGGAGGTGAGATGCCCGAACGCGCAGTCGGGCCGCGCCGGGTCGTCGACGTAGCCGAACATGCGCGCCAGCTGCAGGCCGACCTTGATCTCCAGGTCGATGGTCACCGGCGCCGCATCGATGCTGACGTTGTTCGGGTTGTAGGGCAGGGTGAGGAACTGCGCCGCCAGCCCCGGCAGCAGCAGGTCGGACACCATGTGGCCGATATAGCGCGGACTGTGGAAGGGCACCGAGCGTTTCAGCGCCGCCGACAGCGAGTGCAGCTCGCGGCGCATGCGCGCCTCGAAGTCGCGGAAGCCCGGTTCGCCGGCCGCGCCGGTCGGAATCGCCGGCGGATCCTCGGGATGGAAGTTGCGCCGCCAGTAGACGTGGTCGCGCAGGAACTCGACCACGAGTTTTTCCAGCAGCGTGTCGTTTTCGCCGTAGGGTCCGAGGAAACAGGGGTGCAGGGCGGGCGAGGTCACGGCGCCAGCCCCTGAAGCAGCCCCAGCGGGTGGTGCGTGCGCGCCACGAAGTACATGAAGGTGAAACAGCCCAGCGCCGCCGCGTAGCAGATCGCACGGCCGCGCCGGGTGCTGGCGCGCTTGAGCGCCAGCGTGCCCAGCACGACGTAGACCACCAGCAGCGCCAGCTTCACCGACAGCCAGGGCACGGCGAAGGGATTGAGCTTGAGCGCGGTCAGCAGCATCAGCGCCGCGGTGAGCAGCACGGTGTCGATGCTGTAGCTGAGGTAACGCAGCGGCGCCGCCATCGCCCAGCGCTGCCCCGCCAGCACGCCGGCGCCGCGCAGCGCGAACAGGCCGCCGCTGGCCAGCACCGCGGCGATGTGCACGGCCTTGATCTGAAGATAAAAGGTCAGCATCGGAAGCTCCCGTTTAACCGGGGCGGCCGTCGGCGCGCGGCGTGGCGTAGATCCACAGCGATCGCACCACCCAGGGCAGGAACACCGCCACCCAGGCCAGACCCGCTGCCAGGAACCACGGCGCCGGATTTGCCGCCAGCTCGGAAAATACGCGCAGCACGGCGACCAGCTGCATGCCGATGAAGGCGATCGCCGGAATGCGCCCCAGCACCAGCGGCCGGCCCGAATGGCCCTGGGTCACGCGCGTGACCATCGCCACCAGCAGGCTGCCGAAGAATCCGACCGACACCGCATGCACCGGCGCCCGCCCGAGCGCGAACTCGCCGCTGCCCAGGAACCACAGGCTCTGCGCCGCATACAGCGCCAGCGCCACCGGCAGCCAGGCGTAACCGAAGAACAGCACCCGCAGCAGCGCCGGCGCCGGCCCGCGCGGCCACCAGCGCCACAGCGTCAGCACACCGAGCGCGAGCAGCGGCAGGTCCACCAGCCACAGCCACTGGTACAGATGCGCGAGCTCCAGCGCCACATGGCCCAGCCACAGCGGCCACGACACCGCCAGCAGCCACATCGGCCGCCACGGCCGGTAGCCCGGCACCACGTTTCCGGCGAAGAAGGGGAACATGCGGTGCGCCACCGTCGAATAGATCGGCACCAGCAGGCCGAAGGTGCCGATCTTGAGCATGGCGAAGGCCAGCCGCGGTTCGGTTGGCACATGCAGGTAGATCGCGAACGCGACCAGCCCCGCCAGCCCCATCAGCAGCCCCGCGAAGCACGAGACCGCATGCCAGTTGCCGCTGCGGTCGCGCGCCAGCCAGCCGGCCAGCACCGCCATCGCCGCGATCCACCCGGCCAGCGTATTGACCACGCCCACGTGCAGCAGCAGCGCCGAGCCCGAGAGCAGCCCCGCCAGCGTCAGCGCCTGGCCCGCGACCAGGCCCAGCCCGACCGGCAGGTAGTGCCATCGGTTCGCTTCCGTCTGTGCCATCCAGCGCGGAAACACGGTGAGCAGGAAGCCGAAGATGAAGGTCGGCAACACCTGGTACTGCATGATGAAGCCGTGCATCCAGCCGGCCGGCACCGTCGGCGTGGGCAGAAGCCCCCCCAGCCAGCCCGACCACCAGGCCATCGCCGCCAGCACGTTGGCGGCACCGATGAAAAACAGCAGGCGGTGCGGCGCGGCGACCAGCATGGCGAGCGGGGAGGGACGATCGGCGGGAATGGTGGCGAGGGCCATGGCGGACTCCGGCGGTTCTGGCATCCATGGTGCGGCGGCCGCCGCGGGTCCGCCTTGATGCAGGTCAGTCGGAAAAGAAACGGGGCCGCTGATGCGGCCCCGTCGCAGGATTCGAAGCTCGGCTGTCCCTAGCGCGCTGCTTCGGTTCCTCCCTCCACCTTGGCGGGAGCGGTGCGCGGCTTGATCCACAGCCGCGCCACGAACCAGGCCAGGGCCACGGCGCCGACGCTGAAGATGGTGTCGCCGGGGACGCGCATCCACACCAGCATGTCGATGATCGGCTGCTGCATGAACTCGGCCGAACGCGCGTACCAGTAGCCCTCGCCGATGGCCGCCTGCAGCTGCAGGATGCCGATCGGCAGCAGGGTGAACAGCGCCATGCCGCTCAGGCCGATGTTGAGCGACCAGAACGCGGTGCGCAGCGGCGCCTCGGGCCAGATCGCCTGCGGCTTCATGCCGCGCAGGCAGAACAGCATCAGGCCGATGCCCAGCATGCCGTACACGCCGAACAGCGCGGTGTGGCCATGCAGCGGGGTCAGGTTCAGGCCCTGCATGTAGTACAGCGGCAGCGGCGGGTTGATCAGGAAGCCGAACAGGCCGGCGCCCACCAGGTTCCAGAACGCCACCGCCACGAAGAACAGGATCGGCCACTTGTAGCGCTGCATCCACGGCGTCGCCTTGCCCAGCTTGTACGTGTGGTAACCCTCGAAGCCCAGGTAGGCCAGCGGCACCACTTCAAGCGCGGAGAACGAGGCGCCCAGGGCGATCACCGCCGTCGGCGTGCCGGTGAAGTAGAGATGATGCAGGGTGCCCAGCACGCCGCCGGCCATGAACACGATGGTCGCGAACAGCACCGCGATCGTCGCGGTGGTGGTGCGGATCAGGCCCAGCTTGGTGAACAGGAAGGCGATGACCGCGGTGGCGAACACTTCGAAGAAGCCTTCCACCCACAGGTGCACCACCCACCAGCGCCAGTATTCGACCATCGACAGGTGCGTGTGTTCGCCCCAGAGCAGGCCGGCGCCGTAGAACAGGCCGATCGCCACGGTGGAGAGGAAGAGCAGGGTGGTGATGGACTTCGATTCGCCGCCGGCCTTGATCGCCGGCACCAGGCAGCGGCCGACCAGCGTCAGCCAGATGCCCAGGCCCAGGAACAGGAACCACTGCCAGAAACGGCCCAGGTCCACGTATTCCCAGCCCTGGTGGCCCCACCAGAAGTTGTGCTCCAGGCCCAGCTTCTGCATCACCGCGAACCATTGGCCCGCGAAGGAGCCGACCACGATGATGATCAGGCAGACCCACAGCACATTGACGCCCAGCGCCTGGTATTTCGGCTCATGCCCGGAAATCGCCGGGCCGATGTACAGGCCCATGCCCAGCCAGGCCGTGGCGATCCACAGCACCGCCAGCTGGGTATGCCAGGTGCGGGTGAGCGAGTACGGCAGGATCTCGGACAGCGCGAAGCCGTAGGCTTCCTGGCCCTCCACCTGGTAGTGGGCGGTGATGGCGCCGAGCAGGATCTGGCTGAGGAACAGCGCGATCACGATCCAGAAGTATTTCGCGGTGGCCTTCATCGAAGGCGTGACCACGATCTTCGCCAGCGGATCCGTGGCCGGCAGCACCGGGTGGTCTTCCTTGTCGTGGCTGACCGCGTAGTGCCAGCCCAGCAGGGCGATGCCCGCGATCAGGAACAGCACGCTGAACACCGTCCAGGTCAGCAGGTGCGGCGGCGGCGTATTGCCCACCGTCGGGTCGTGCGGCCAGTTGTTGGTGTAGGTGATGTCCTTGCCCGGGCGTTCGGTGACCGCGGTCCAGGCGGTCCACCAGTAGAAGGCGGTCATCTGGCGCCGGTGTTCGGCGTCGGGCACCGTGGCTTCCTTCATCGCATAGGCCTCGCGCAGCTCGCGGGTGGCCGGGTCGTTGCTGAAGAGGCTCTGGTAGTGCGCCGAGACGTTGTTGATCGCGGCCAGCCGGTCGGTGTCGATGGTGATGGTGCCGGTGGCCTCGTCGAAGGTGTTGGCGCGCAGGCGCTCCTGCAGACGGGCTTCCAGCAGCGCCTGTTCGGGTTTGCCCAGGGCCGCGTGGCTGGCCACGGAGTACTCCTCACGCGCCCAGCGGTCGAGGATGTCCACCGCCTCGCGGTGCAGCCAGTCGGCGGTCCAGTCCGGCGCGACGTAACCGCCGTGGCCCCAGATCGAGCCCAGCTGCTGGCCGCCGATGGACTGCCAGACCTGGCGACCGGTCTGGATGTCGTCCCTGGTGAACACCACCTCGCCCGAGGTGGTGACCACCTGCTCGGGAATCGGCGGCATGACGCGGTGGATCTCGCTGCCGACCCAAAGCAGGGCAGAGAACGAGACGATCAGCAGGGCGGCCAGGCCGGCCCATAGTTTGCGGGTAGTGCTCATGACGGATCTCCAGTCAGGATGCCGCCATGCTCGTTCGTGAAGAACGGTGCGTCCCTGACCTGGGTCAAGCCGCGCCCTGTCAGGCGCTCAGTTCCGCAGCACCGCCAGGGCCAGCCCCTCGATCCGCGCGGCGTCCAGGATCTCGAGCTCGCGACGCTCGACCCGGATCAGGCCCTCGTCCTGCAGCCGCTTCAGCACCCGGCTCACCGTTTCCGGCGCCAGCCGCAGGTAGTTGGCGATGTCGGTGCGGGTCATGGTCAGGTGCAGGCGGGTGGCGGAGAACCCGCGCTGGGCGAACCGCCGCGACAGCGCCACCAGGAAGGCCGCCATGCGCTGGTCGGCGCTGTAGTCGCCGGCCAGCAGGGCGGCCTTGCCGATGTCCTGGCTGAGCAGCTTGAACAGCTGGGCCTGCAGGCCCGGCATGCGCGTGGCCAGCAGGGCCATCTTCGGGAAGGAGAACCGGCACAGCATCACCGTGTCCAACGCCACCGCGTTGCAGGGGTAGCGCGCCTCGCTGATGGCGTTGAGGCCGATGATCTCGCCGGGCAGGTGGAAACCCAGCACCTGTTCGTGGCCGCTGGCGTCGAGCACATAGGTCTTGACGGTACCGGCGCGCACGGCGGCGATGGCGTTGAACTCGTCGCCTTCGCGGAAGATGTGCTCGCCTTCGTGGAAGGGACCGATGTGCTCGACCAGCACGTGCAGGTCCATCAGCGAGGACTTGTCGTAACCCTGGGACAGGCAGGCGTCGGAGAAGGCGCAGGTGCTGCAGAAACGCAGCTCGTTGCCGTCGTCGGCGATCGGGCTGGGCCGTGGCCGGCGCGGCACCGTGCTCACGGGCGGGCCCCGGGGCGGGTCAGATGGATTTCGAGTAGCGCGCGGGCTGCTCGTCGGCCTGGTGCAGGTAGCGGTCGAAACATGCGGCGATGATACGCAGCAGCAGGCGTCCGCGCGAGGTGGCGCGGATCCGGCCGGCCGGGCGCTCGACCAGGCCGTCGGCTTCCAGGGGGCGCAGCCGCTCCAGGTCGGCGGCGAAATAGATCTCGAAATCCACGTCGTGGCGCTCCTCGAGGGCGGCGATGTCGATCTCGCCCTGGCACATCAGTTGCTGGACCAGGTCGGCGCGCAGCACGTCGTCGGCGTCCAGGGTCATGCCGCGCCAGGTGGGCAGGCGGCCGGCGTCGATGGCGATCTCCCAGCTGGGCAGGTCGCGCGGGTTCTGGCAGTAGGTGTCGCCGATGTGGCTGATGGCGCTCACGCCCAGGCCCACCAGGTCGCTTTCGGCGTGGGTGGTGTAGCCCATGAAGTTGCGGTGCAGGCCGCCGCGTTCCTGGGCCAGCGACAGGTCGTCCTCGGGCAGGGCGAAGTGGTCCATGCCGATGTAGCGGTAGCCGGCGGCCGAGAGTTTCTCGATCGCCAGTTGCAGCAGGCCCAGCTTGGTCTCGGGGTCGGGCAACAGGCTGGCGTCGAGCTGCTTCTGCGGCTTGAACAGCTGCGGCATGTGCGCGTAGCTGTAAACCGCAAGGCGGTCCGGGCGCGCTTCGATCACCGTGTCGAGCGTGCGGCCGAAACCTTCGCGGCTCTGCAGCGGCAGGCCGTAGATCAGGTCCACGTTCACCGAGCGGAAGCCATGCTTGCGGCAGGCGTCGATGACGGCGCGGGTTTCTTCGACCGACTGGATGCGGTTGACGGCCTTCTGCACCGCCGGGTCGAAGTCCTGCACGCCGAGGCTGGCGCGGTTGAAGCCCATGAAGGCCAGCGCCTCGATGTCGCCCGGGTTGACGAAGCGCGGGTCGAGTTCGATCGAGAAGTCGCGGTCGGGCGAGCGGCTGAAGCGGAAGTGTGTGTCCAGGCTTTCCAGCAGTTCGCCGATCTGGCCGGGGGTCATGAAGTTGGGGGTGCCGCCGCCCAGGTGCACCTGGATCACCTCGCGGTCGCGGTCGAACAGCGGGCCCAGCAGCGCCGCCTCGCGCACCAGGCGCGAAAGATAGGTTTCGGCGCGCGCCAGGTCGCGGGTGATGATGCGGTTGCAGCCGCAGTAGAAGCAGGGGCTGAAGCAGAAGGGCACGTGCGCGTACAGCGACAGCCGGCGCGGGATCGGGTCTTCGTTGCTCTGCCGGGCCGCGCGCGCCAGTTCGGCCGGGCCGAATCCGCCGTGGAACTGCGGCGCGGTCGGGTAGGACGTGTAGCGCGGCCCCGGCCGGTCGTAGCGGCGGAGCAGGTCGGCGTCGAAGGGCGGGATCGCGGTCATGGCAGGCAGGGTAGGCGGCCCCGCCCGACCCTGCCTTGACCCGGGTCAATTGCCCGGCACTTCCGGAATCGGTGTCAGGCCCGCGTCAGATCCACTTGGCGCGGCGCAGCACGACGAACAGGCCCGTGACAATCGCCGCCGTGCCGCCGATCAGGATCCAGTAGCTGTAGGGCCCGCCCAGTTCCGGCATGTGCTTGAAGTTCATGCCGTACCAGCTGGCGATCAGGGTCGGGGCGGCCAGCAGGCCGGCCCAGCCGGCCAGGCGCTTGACCACTTCGCCCTGGGCCACGGTGACCAGGGCCAGGTTCACGCTCATCGCCGCGGTGAGCATTTCGCGCAGGGTGTCGACCGCGTCGTTGACGCGCAGGGTGTGGTCGAAGACGTCGCGGAAATACAGGCGCATCTCTTCGCCCACCAGCTGGGTGTGCACGCGCGTGAGCTGGCCGGTGATGTCCTGCAGCGGCGCCACGGCCAGGCGCATGCGCGTGAGTT
>CAMLKR010000087.1 GCA_946480565.1 uncultured Arenimonas sp.
AGTTCATCGTCGCCGACTGCCCGGGCCACGAGCAGTACACCCGCAACATGGCCACGGGCGCGTCCACCGCCGACCTGGCCGTGGTGCTTGTGGACGCGCGCAAGGGCCTGCTGACCCAGACGCGCCGGCACAGCTACATCTGCGCCCTGCTGGGCATCCGCCAGGTGGTGCTGGCGGTGAACAAGATGGACGCGGTGGGCTACGACCAGGCCACCTTCGAGATCATCGCCCAGGGTTACCGGGCGCTCGCCGCCGAACTGGGCATCGCCCAGGTGACGGCGATCCCGCTGTCGGCGCTCAAGGGCGACAACCTGCTGGATCGCTCGGCGGCGATGCCCTGGTACCTCGGGCCGTCGCTGCTGGACGTGCTGGAGTCCAGTCCCGCATCCGGGCTGTCGGTGGACAGCGGCTTCCGCCTTCCGGTGCAGTGGGTCAACCGCCCCAACCAGGATTTCCGCGGTTTCGCCGGCACGCTCGTGGCGGGCAGCGTGGCGCCGGGCGACGAGGTGGTGGTGGTGCCGTCGGGCCGGCGCTCGCGCGTGCACCGCATCGTCACCGCCGACGGCGACCTGGCGCGCGCGGTGGCGGGCCAGGCGGTCACGCTGACCCTGGCCGACGAAGTGGACGTGAGCCGCGGCGACGTGATCGCCGCCGCCGCGGATCCGCCGCAGGCCGCCGACCAGTTCGCCGCCCACCTGCTGTGGATGGGCGAACAGCCGCTGCTGCCGGGCCGGCCCTACTGGCTCAAGATCGGCGCGCGGACCGTCACCGCCACGGTCACCGAGATCAAGCACAAGATCGACGTGAACAGCCAGGCGCGGCTGGCCGCCAAGAACCTGGCGCTGAACGAGGTCGCGTACGTCAACCTGGGCCTGGACCAGGCGATCGCCTTCGAACCCTACGCGCGCAACCGCGCGCTGGGCGGCTTCATCCTGATCGACCGCTACGACAACGCGACCGTCGCCGCCGGCACGCTCGACTTCGCCCTGCGCCGCGCCGCCAACATCCACTGGCAGCACCTGGACGTGGACCGCGCCGCGCGCGCCCGCATCAAGGGCCAGCAGCCGCGGGTGCTGTGGTTCACCGGCCTGTCGGGTTCCGGCAAGTCCACCATCGCCAACCTGGTGGACAAGCGGCTGCACGCGCAGGGGCTGCACACCTTCATCCTGGACGGCGACAACGTGCGCCACGGCTTGAACAAGGACCTGGGCTTCACCGACGAGGACCGCGTCGAGAACATCCGCCGCGTGGCCGAGGTCGCCAAGCTGATGAGCGACGCCGGCCTGATCGTGCTGGTCAGCTTCATCTCGCCCTTCCGCGCCGAGCGGCGGCTGGCGCGCGAGCTGTTCGCGCCCGGCGAGTTCCTGGAAGTGCACGTGGACACGCCGTTGGCCATCGCCGAACAGCGCGACGTGAAGGGGCTCTACGCAAAGGCCCGCGCAGGCCAGATCAAGAACTTCACCGGCATCGACTCGCCCTACGAGCGGCCGGAGAACGCCGAGATCGTGCTCGACACCACCCGTCAGTCCGCGGAAGCCCTGGCCGACGAAGTCGTGCGCCGCCTGCTCGGGGATTGAGGCGCGCAATGCGTCTTTCCAGCGTGATCAACAAAGTGTTGATCACGCTGGCGTCGTCGCTGCCGGAAGCGGCTGCTAAGGTTCGCCGCCACGTGTGAGGGCGCATATTTTCCGGTAATGGAATCCAGAAGTCCTTTTCACTCCTGGTGACCGGAACACGTCGCGTTCCTCCACACGCCTGTCGCCCCTGAAGGAGTGAACCCATGCCCGACATTGAAGCAGTGAACCGCCGGATCGTTCTGGCGGCCCGCCCCAACGGCGCGCCAACGCCTTCCGATTTCCGACTGGAGCGCACCGACGTGCCCACGCCAGCCGAAGGTGAGGTGCTGCTGCGCACGCTTTACCTTTCGCTGGATCCCTACATGCGCAACCTGATGGAGGCCGTCGCGCCGGTGTACGCGCAGTCGATTCCGCTGGGCGGCACGCTCGTCGGAGGCACGGTGAGCCGCGTGGTCGAGTCGCGGCATGCGCGCTTCCGCGCCGGCGATCTGGTGCTGGCCAATGCCGGTTGGCAGGACTACGCGGTGTCCGATGGCGCCGACCTGATGCCCCTGGGCGACCTCGATCCGCCCTCGCAGGCGCTGGGCCTGCTGGGCATGCCGGCGTTCACCGCCTATGTGGGGCTGCTGGACGTCGGCCAGCCGCAGCCTGGTGAAACGGTGGTCGTGGCGGCCGCGACCGGCGCCGTGGGTTCCGTGGTGGGGCAGCTGGCCAGGCTGCGGGGCGCACGTGCGGTGGGCATCGCCGGTGGCAGGGAGAAGTGCCGCTACGCCGTCGAGGAGCTGGGTTTCGATGCCTGCCTTGACCGGCACGATCCGCACTTCGCCGAACAGCTGGCCGCGGCCTGCCCGGACGGCATCGATGTCTATTTCGAGAACGTCGGCGGTGCGGTGCTGGAGGCGGTGCTGCCCCTGCTCAAGGTCGGCGCGCGCGTGCCGGTGATCGGCTTCATCGCCCACTACAACGACAAGGACCTGCCGCCGGGCCCGAACCGGCTGCCGCTGCTGCTTTCGGCCGTGCTGCAGAAACGCGTGCGGATGCAGGGCGTGATCATCCTCGACCACTATGCCGACCGGTTCGAGGCCTTCCGGCGCGACATGGGCGAATGGGCGGCCGCCGGCCGCGTAAAGCTGCGCGAGGAACGCATCGATGGGCTGGAGAACGCACCGGAGGCCCTGATCGGGCTGCTGGCGGGGTGGAACTTCGGCAAGGTGGTCGTGCGGGTTTCAGGCGCCTGAGGAAAGGCCGGCGCCAAGCGCGGCGGCGAAGCGGTCGGCGGCGCCGGGGCCGTAGGGCAGGAAGACCGAGGGCTCCGTCAGCTCCAGCTCCAGCAGCTGCGGGCCCTCGGCTGAGGGCAGCAGGTCGACGCGGGCGTAGACCGGCATGCCGAAGGGCAGGGCAGCCAGCACCTTCGCGGCCACGTCGTGCTCGGCGGCGGAGGGCGTGCGCGACTGGATCTTCTCCGCGGACAGCGCCGCGCCCGGCGGCTGGCCGCGACGGAGCAGGGGCGCCTTGCGGATGGCGTGGCTGAACTGGCCGCCGAAATACAGCAGGGCGGTTTCGCCCTGCTCGTCCACCGCGCGCAGGTAGGGCTGCACCAGCACATGGCGTCCGGCATCCAGCAGCCGCCGTGCGTGCGCGACGGCGGCCTCGCGGTCCGCCCGCAGGTAACGCCGGGCATCCCGCGAACCGGCGCCGACCGTGGGCTTGACCACGAACTCGTCGTGGTCGGGCAGGGCGGCCGGGTCGTCGCCGGGCGCCAGGAAAAAACTTTCGATCACCGGCACGCCGCGCGACGCCAGTTCGCCCAGGTAGCGCTTGTCGGTGTTCCAGCGCACCACCTCGGGCGGATTCCACAGCCGCGTCCGCGCCGCCACGCGTTCGCACCAGGCCAGGAACTCCGGCAGCCGGTCGATGTAGTCCCAGCTCGAGCGCAGCAGCACCGCGTCGAAACGCGACCAGGCCACGGTCGGGTCGTCCCAGGCCAGCACCTGGGTCTGGATGCCGGCCTCGGCGCAGGCCTCGCGCAGCGGCGCCATGTCCTCGTCGAGCGTGAAGGAGGCGATGGCGGTGGCGAGCGCGATCTTCATGCCGCGTCCGCGCTAGAGGTTCTGGTAGTTCGGGCCGGCGCCGCCTTCCGGCGTCACCCAGGTGATGATCTCGTACGGGTCCTTGATGTCGCAGGTCTTGCAGTGCACGCAGTTGGCGGCGTTGATCTGCAGGCGCTTGCCGCTGGGCGCGGCCGGCTCGGCGACGATCTCGTACACACCGGCGGGGCAGAAACGCTGGCAGGGATTGCCGTACTCCTCGGCGCAGCGGGTGACGCAGATTTCGGTGTCGTGCACCTTCAGGTGCACCGGCTGGTCTTCGTCGTGTTCGGTGGCGGCGAAGTAGACGCCGGCCAGGCGGTCGCGCGGGGCCAGCGTGCGTTCGACGTAGTCGCGCTTCGGGCGTTCGGCGACGTCGAGCTTCTGCAGCGAGTTCCAGTCCGGCTTGCAGCGCCAGGTCCAGGGCGACAGACCGGCGGTGGCGGTTTCCCAGGCCGAGTTCACCAGGCCGAACCACAGGCCCTTCTTGAAGCCGGGCTTGATGTTGCGGACTTTCTTCAGTTCCGCCATCGCCGGCGAGGCGCGCAGCTTCGTGTCGAAGCCGGCGCTGCTCAGGCCGTCGGACTGGCCGGCGAGGTGCTCGGCCGCCAGCATGCCGCTGCGGATCGCCTGGTGCGTGCCCTTGATCTTGGGCACGTTGAGCAGGCCGGCGGTGTCGCCGATCAGCAGGGCGCCCGGCATCTCCACCTTGGGCAGGGACTGCCAGCCGCCGGTGACGATGGCGCGCGCGCCGGCGCTGAGGATGCTGCCGCCCTCGAGCAGGGCCTTCACCGAGGGATGGTTCTTCCACTGCTGGAAGGCTTCGTAGGGCTGGTAGTGCGGGTCGCGGTAGTCCAGGCCGGACACATAGCCGAGCGCGACCTGGTTGTTGTTCAGGTGGTACAGGAAGCTGCCGCCGTAGGTGTGGCTGTCGGCCGGCCAGCCCAGCGAGTGCACGATCTTGCCCGGCTTCACGCGCCCTTCCGGCACCTGCCAGAGTTCCTTGATGCCGATCGAATAGTTCTGCGGGTCGGATTCGGCATCCAGCCCGAACTTGCGCACCAGCTGTTTGGTCAGGTGGCCGCGGGCGCCTTCGGCGAGCACGGTCACCTTGGCCTTGATGTCGATGCCCTGGGTGTAGGCGGGCTTGTGCGAACCGTCCTTGGCCACGCCCATGTCGCCGATGCGCACGCCGGCGACGGCGCCGGCTTCGTCGTAAAGGAGTTCAGCGGCGGCGAAACCCGGGTAGATCTCGACGCCCAGCGCCTCGGCCTGCGGCGCCAGCCAGGCGCACATCGCGCCCAGGCTGACGATGAAGTTGCCGTGGTTGTTCATCTGCGGCGGCACGATCGGGAACTTGGTGCCGCCGGTCTTGGTGAGGAACCAGAATTCGTCCTCGGTGGCCGGCACGCAGACCGGCGGCGGGTTGTCGCGCCAGCCCGGCAGCAGCGAGTCCAGCGGGCCCGGCTCGATGACGGCGCCGGATAGGATATGGGCGCCGATGGTCGAGGACTTCTCGATCACGCAGACGCTCAGTTCGGGCTTGAGCTGCTTGAGCCGGATCGCGAACGACAGGCCCGCCGGGCCGGCGCCCACGGCCACCACGTCGTATTCCATCACGTCACGTTCACTCATAACCGCCGGCTCCATACGCTGATGTCCGGATTGTCCCGGTTTGCCCGCGGACGGGCAATCAAGGAAACTCGGCTGAACGCCCCGTCACGGATCCGTTGCGCATGACCGCCAGCCCCGACGCCCTGCGCCAGGCCCCGCTCTACCGCGTGCTGCACGCCTTGGCCAAGGGCGAAACCAGCAGCGAGGCGCTGACCGGCGCCTGCCTGGCGGCGATCGCGCGCGATGGCGGCCTGAACGCCTGGACCTGGGTGGACGCCGCCGGCGCCCTGGCCGCGGCGCGCGCCAGCGACGAGCGCCGCGCCGAGGGCAAGCCCCTGGGCCGCCTGGACGGCGTGCCGCTGGCGATCAACGACAACTTCGACGTGGCCGGCATGCCGACCGGTCTGGGCCTGCCCGGCCACCCCGGACTGGCCGAACAGGACGCGCACGCGGTGCGGCGCCTGCGCGGCGCCGGTGCGGTGTTCCTGGGCAAGACCGCCATCGACGAGGCCGCCTTCGGCACCGTCGGCCGCAATCCGCACCACGGCGACGTGCGCAACCCGGTGCTGCCCGACCGCGCCGCCGGCGGCGCCTCGGCCGGTGCCGCCGCCGCGGTGGCCGCGGGCCATGCGATCGCCGCGCTCGGGTCCGACACCCTGGGCGCCGCGCGCATCCCCGCCGCGTTCTGCGGGCTGGTCGCGCACAAGCCGACCTTCGGCGAGATCAGCTGCCGCGGAATGGCGATTGGTCTTCGCCGGCTCGACTGCGCCGGCCTGGTCACCCGCACCGTGCAGGACGCCGCGCTGCTGCTGCCGGTGCTGGCCGGTTACGACGCCGGCGACCCGCGCTCGCGCAAGCGCCGCGTGCCGCTGTCGCCGCCGGACTGGGTGCCGGGCGAGCTCAAGGCCGGCGTGGTCGCCGACCTGTCCGCGCTGGGCGTGGATGCGTCGGTGGTCGAGAACTTCAGCGCCGTCATGGCGCGGGTGGCGCCGGTGTTCGGCAGTGCGCTGCCGGTGGCGCTGGACGTGGCGCCGCTGGACGTGGCTGCCACCCGTCGCGCCGCGCTGCTGCTGATGGAGGCGGAGATCCTGGCTGCGCACGAACCCCGCCTCGACGGCGCCTCGACCCGCCTGCGCTGGCTGCTCGACTTCGCCCAGCGCAAGACCGCCACCGACTACGCGCGCGCCGCCCAGCGCCTGGACGACCACGTGATCATGGTGCGGCGCCTGTTCGAGCAGTACGACGTGCTGCTGCTGCCGACCGTGGCCACGCCGCCGCCGGCCTTCGGCGCCGACGAACCGGCGAACCTGGCCGACCTCACCGCGCTGGCCTCGCTGGCCGGCTGCCCCGCGCTGAGCCTGCCGCTGCCGGGCGGCCTGGGGCTGCAGCTGGTGGGGGCGCCGGGCAGCGACCTGCGGCTGCTGGAACTCGGCCAGATCCTGGCGTCCGTCGCCGATACCGGCGAATGACACAGGAGTTGGTGGATAGGAGTTAGTGAAGGCGGCCGCGTCCTGATGCGCCCTTACCTCATCCCCGACGCCGACCTGCGTTTTGACCCGCACTGGCTGCCGCGCGCCGAAGCCGATGCGCTGCTCGACCGCCTGATGGACGAAATCCGCTGGGAGATTCACCGCATCCGGATGTTCGGGCGCGAGGTGGATTCGCCGCGGCGCAGCTGCTGGATCGGCGATCCTGGCACCAGCTACGTGTACTCGCGCACGCACTTCGAACCGCGGCCCTGGCCGCCGGCGCTGGCCGCGATCCGCGCGCGCATCGACGCCGCCGCCGGCGTGGCGATGAACAGCGTGCTCGCCAACCTCTATCGCGACGGCAGGGACGCGATGGGCTGGCACAGCGACGACGAGCCCGAGCTGGGTCCGCGGCCGGTGATCGCCTCGCTTAGCCTGGGCGGCACGCGCCGGTTCGCCTTCAGGCACCGACGTGACGCGACGAAGAAGTTCGCGCTCGACCTGCCGCACGGCAGCCTGCTGGTGATGGCCGGCGACACCCAGGCGAACTGGCGGCACGCACTGCCGCGCACGGCGCGCGCGGTGCCGCCGCGGCTGAACCTCACTTTCCGGCGGATTCTTCCGGCGCGGCCTTGACCGCACGGTCACCTTCCACCAGCGTCCAGCCCACCACCTCGGTGCTGAGCGCGGACATCCCCTGGCCGAAGGCCGAGATCATGCTGTCGAGGTCGGGGGAGGCGCCGGGCACCGCCTGGCGGAAACGCCTGCTGGCGACCACGCCGCGGCCGCCGCGCAGGCGGTACAGCGTCGCCTGGGCTTCGATCACCGCGTCGGGCTGCTCGCCGCGGTAGATCGTTTCGAAGGCGCGAACCTCCAGCACCAGGCCGAAGTCGCCGCGGTTGCCGCCGCCGAAGCGACCGACGGCACCGATCCTGCCGGAATCCTCGAAGCCTTCGACCAGGGCGGTCTGCAGCATGTCCGGCGCGGTGTCGGCCCAGGCCGCGCCCTTGTAGGTCTGGAAACGGTCGGGCGAAGGGCGCACCGCGATGCGCGCCGAGTCGAGCATGTCGTTGGCGGCCTGCACGCCGATCGACAGCGACCAGTCGGCCGCGGGCCAGGCGGGGTCGGCGGTGATCGCCGTCGCGGGCGCGTACACCTTCACCTCGGTCTTGGGGCCGCCGATCGCGGCGCAGCCGCCGAGCAGCAGCATCGCGGCGGCGGCCAGCAGGGAAACTCGGCTCATGGTTCGAACTCCTCGGGTTGTTCGCGGCCCAGCAGCACGCCGGCCGGATTGCCTTCCACGCGTTCGACCAGGCCGTTGAGGTCGCGGATCAGCGAGCGCAGCTGGCGCAGCGTGGGCCCGACCTGGGCCAGGCCGTCCTGGCTGAAGTCGGCGACCGCCTCGCGGTTGTCGCTGAGGATGGCGTCGGCGGAAACGCTGGCGGCTTCAAGCTTGCCCAGGGTGCGGTCGAGCTTGGCGACCAGCGCCGGCAGCTCCTGCACCAGGCCCTGGTCGAGGTTGTTGATGGTGCGATCGGCGCTGGCCAGGGTCTGGTCGAGCTTTTCGCTGGCGGCGCGGGCGTTGCGGATCAGGGCGGCGATTTCCTCGCGTTCGCCCGAGATCGAGCCGGTGATCTGGTCGAGCTGGTCCAGCGTGCGGGTGACGCGCGCGACGTTCTCGTCGCTGAGCAGCTGGTTGACGCGGTCGACGATCTCGCTGGCGGTGGCGGCGATGTTCTGCAGCGCCGAGGGTTCGCTGGGGATCAGGGCCACGCGCTGGCCTTCGCGGGGCTCCAGCGCCGGGCTGCCGGGGCTGCCGCCGGTGAGCTGGATGATCGCCACGCCGGTCAGGCCGGTGAGCGCGAGCTTGGCGCGGGTGTCGGTCTTCACCGGCGTATCGGCCGACAGGCGGATGCGGGCGACGACCTTGCGTGGGTCGTCCTTCATCAGCGACAGCTTGCGCACGGCGCCGACACTGATGCCCGAATACAGCACCTGGCTGCCGACGCTGAGGCCGGTCACCGCTTCCTGGAACACGACGTCGTACTCCCGGAAGCTCTTCTCGGTCGTGTACTTGGCCGCCCAAAGCGCGAACAGCACGGCGGCGATGAAAACGGCGAGGGTGAAGGCGCCGATCAACACGTGGTTGGCGCGGGTTTCCATGCTCAAGCCTCCTGGGCCTTGGCGGCCTGTGCGGCGCGTCCGCGCGGGCCGTGGAAATAGTCCTGCACCCACGGGTGGTCGAATTTCTCGACCTCCGGAAGGGGGGCGGCGACCAGCACGCGGCGGTCGGCCAGCACCGCGACGCGGTCGCAGATGCTGTACAGGGTGTCGAGGTCGTGGGTGATCAGGAAGACGGTCAGGCCGAGCGCCTTCTGCAGCGTCCGGATCAGGTCGTCGAAGGCGGCGGCGCCGATCGGGTCGAGGCCGGCGGTGGGTTCGTCCAGGA
>CAMLKR010000088.1 GCA_946480565.1 uncultured Arenimonas sp.
AGGTGCCAATTCCTGCGGGGACGCCAGTCCGCCGAGAGATGGGTCGTATCGCTCCCCGCGCCGCGGGGGCGCACGACGGCCGCTTTCAACCGCATGAACCTCCTTGGGTCCTTACCTTCCAAGGAGCGTGTGATGAGCCTGACCCCTGTTTCCGCCCACGATGCCGTGGCCGCCGCCCCCGAGTCCTGCGCCTTCGATGCCGGCGCGATGCCGGTGTCGCGCGCGGCCCGCCGCTTCGTGCTCGACCTGCGGCTGGACCTGCGCCATGCCGGTCCGCGCCGGGTCGTGGTGCGCGGCGAATGGGTCGGGCCGGCGGACGCACCGGTGGTGCTGGTCGCCGGCGGCATCTCGGCCGACCGCCACGCCAGCGCCGCCGGCGGCGGCGGACCCGGCTGGTGGGATGCCCAGGTGGGCCCGGGCCGGGCGATCGACACCGACCGCCTGCGCGTGCTCGCCATCGACTGGCTGGGCGCCGACGGCAGCCTGGATGCACCGATCGACAGCGCCGACCAGGCCGACGCGCTGGCGGCCGTGCTCGACCGTCTCGGCCTTGCGCGCGCTGCCGCCTTCGTGGGTGCGTCCTATGGCGCGATGGTCGGGCTGCAGTTCGCGGCGCGGCACGGCCATCGCCTGGGCCGCCTGGTGGCCATCTCCGGCGCGCACCGCGCGCATCCGTACTCCAGCGCCTGGCGCGCGCTGCAGCGCCAGTGCGTGGGCCTGGGTCGCAGCGAGGGCGGGATCAGCCAGGGCCTGGCCTTGGCGCGGCAGTGGGCGATGCTGAGCTACCGCACACCGGAGGAGTTCGCCGAGCGCTTCGACGCGCCGGCGGTGATCGACGGCGAGCAGGCGCGCTGTGCCGCCGAGGACTACCTGGAAAGCTGCGGTAGGCGCTACGCCGCGCGCTGGACCAGCACGGCCTTCCTGCGCCTGTCCGAATCCATCGACCTGCACCGCGTCGATCCGGCCGAGGTGCGCGTGCCGACCACCGTGGTCGCCATCGACGAGGACCGGCTTGTGCCACTGTCGGACCTGCAGGCCCTGGTCGAGGGCCTGGGCGGCCCGGCGCGCCTGCGCCAGCTGCGCTCGCGCTACGGCCACGACGCCTTCCTGAAGGAGGAGGCGGCGATGGCCGGCGTGCTCGCCGAAGCCCTGGCCGCCTGTGCCGGGGGTGCGGCATGAGCGCGCGCTGTCCCGCCACCGCCGCGGTGCGCGCCGGCATCGACGCCGATGCCGCCTTCGGGGCGGTGACGCCGCCGATCGTGCTGTCGAGCAACTTCAGCTTCGCCGGCTTCGGGCAGAAGCGGCGCTACGACTACACCCGCAGCGGCAATCCGACCCGCGACCAGCTGGGCGAAGCCCTGGCCGAACTCGAGGGCGGCGCCGGCGGCGTGGTCACCGCCACCGGCATGGCCGCGATCACCCTGGTGCTGGAAGCGCTGCTGCAGCCGGGCGACCGCCTGGTGGTGACGCACGACTGCTACGGCGGCAGCTGGCGGCTGTTCGATGCGCTGGCGCGCAAGGGCCGCTTCGAACTGGCGTTGGTGGACCTGGCCGACCCGCAGGCCCTGGCCGCCGCGCTGTCCAGGCCAACGCGCCTGGTCTGGATCGAGACGCCCTCCAACCCGCTGCTGCGCATCACCGACCTGCGCGAGGTCGTCCTCAACGCCCACGCCGCGGGTGCCCTGGCCCTGGTCGACAACACCTTCCTGTCGCCGGCGCTGCAGCGGCCGCTCGACTTCGGCGCCGACCTGGTGCTGCATTCGACCACCAAGTACATCAACGGCCACAGCGACGTGGTCGGCGGCGCCGTGGTCGCGCGCGATCCCACGCTGTACGAGTCGCTGGTCTGGTGGGCGAACGCGCTGGGCCTCACCGGCTCGCCCTTCGACAGTTTCCTGACGCTGCGCGGCCTGCGCACGCTCGACGCCCGCCTGCGCGTGCACCAGGAAAACGCCGCGGCGCTGGCCGAACGCCTGCAGCGGCATCCGGCGGTGGCGGCGGTGCACTATCCGGGCCTGGCCACCCACGCGGGCCATGCGCTGGCGGCGTGCCAGCAGCGCGGCTTCGGCGCCATGATCTCGTTCGAACTGTCCGGCGGCGTACCGGCCGTGCGCAGCTTCCTCGATGGGCTGCGCCACTTCACGCTGGCCGAATCGCTGGGCGGGGTCGAGAGCCTGGTCGCGCATCCGGCGACGATGACCCACGCGGCGATGTCGGCGGACGCGCGCCGGGTGGCCGGCATCGGCGAAGGCCTGCTGCGGCTGTCGATCGGCATCGAGGCACTGGAGGACCTGGAGGCCGACGTCGAGGCCGGGCTGCAGCGCGCGGCGCGGACCGCGGACGCGGAGGTGGTTCGATGAGCGGCCTGGGCCTGGCGGTCGAAAGACCGAAACCGGAACCCCGCCGCATCGCGCTGCTGGGCGTGGGCACCGTGGGCCGTGCCCTGCTGGAGCGGCTGCGCACGCTGGAAGAGCCCCGGCTGCAGCTCGCCCTGGTCGCCAACTCGCGGCGCCGGCTGCGGATCGTCGGCGACGCCGTGCCGCGCGCCTGGCCCGACGCCTTCGGCCACGGCGAAGCGCACGAAGGTTCCGGCGCCCTGCCGGGCCTGGCCCCGGGCGACATCGTCGTGGACGCCACCGCCAGCGCCGGGCTCGCCGCCTGGCATCCGCGCTGGCTGCGGCAGGGGCTGCACGTGGTCAGCGCGAACAAGCTCGGGCTGGGCGGGCCGCTGCTGCGCCAGCACGAGATCCGCGCACTGGCCACCGAGGGCCGGCACTACGGCGACGCCGCCACCGTCGGCGCCGGCCTGCCGCTGCTGCGCACGCTGCGCGAACTCCGGGCCGGCGGCGACCGCATCGGCGCCGTGGTCGGCGTGCTGTCGGGCACCCTGGCCTGGCTGTTCGATGGTTACGACGGCCGCGAGCCGTTTTCGGCCCGCGTGCGCGCCGCCGTGGCCCAGGGGTATGCCGAGCCCGATCCGCGCGTGGACCTGTCGGGCGAGGACGTCTGCCGCAAGCTGCTGATCCTGGCGCGCACCGCCGGTTACCCGCTGGAACAGGCGGAAGTGCGGGTGGATTCCCTGCTCACGCCCGCCCTGGCCGCGGCCGCTGCCGAAGACGTGCCGGCCGCGCTGGCGGAACTCGATGGGCCGCTCGCCGAACGCGCGGCGCGCACGGCGCGGGACGGCAAGGTGCTGCGCTACGTCGCGCGCTTCGACGCCGCCGGCGCCCGCATCGGCCTGGAGGCGCTCGCGGCCGACGACCCGCTGGCGGTCGGCCGGGGCTGCGACAACCGGGTGGCGATCTGGAGCACGCGCTACCGCGAGCGGCCGCTGCAGATCCAGGGCCCTGGCGCCGGCGCCGAGGTCACCGCCGCGGCGCTGCTGGACGACCTGCTGCGAATCGTGACGGCCTGAGCCACGTCCCGGCGCGTGGCCTCAGGCGTGGATCCACCAGGCGAATTCCGCGAATTTCGGATCGCGCCACCAGCCGCTGCCGCCGTGGCCGTAGCGGAAATTGCCGGCGCCGGCCTGGCTCTGCAGCGGTGACAGCACCGCGCCGCCGGCGTCGCGGCGGGCGCGATGGTCGGCCGTCTCCGGCACCACCGCCACGATGTGGCCGGAGCGGCCCTCGACCTTTCGGCGTGCGACCACCAGGGCCATGCCGCCCTGGTTGGCATGGTCCTGCAGCTTGTCCAGCGTGCCGGTCTGGCGCCAGCCGAAGGCGGGGCCGAAATCGCGCAGCCAGCGGAACAGGTCGTTCGCGCGCATCTCGACGACGGTGTCGCCGATCAGCGGGGCGACGTCCTCGCCGGCCTGCAGGGCCAGCAGCGCGCGCGGCGTCCACCATACGCGCGGCAGGTAGACGCCGGCGAAGTGGCAGTAGTCGTGCGCGTAGATGTTGCAGAAGGTCGCCCGGTCAGTCGGCTGGTAGCGCTTGTGCGAGGGCTTCTCGACGTCGAGCCAGCGGATGATGGCAGCCAGTTCGTCGCGCAGCTGCGCGGCGTCGGTGCCGCGGCGCCCGGGCGGCCGCGGATGCCCGGGCCAGCCGGGTTCGTTGAGCGAATGCGCGCCGGCCGGGTCCTTGCGTCGGGTGATGCGTCCCGCCGGGCGCGGCAGGTGCACGGCGCGGATGCCGGTGGCCGGTGGCTCGGTGGCCGGGACAAGAACCGGAATCGCCGCGGCGCCCGGATCGGGCCGCAGGAAATCGGCATGCGCGAAGCCGCGCAGCAGGGCGCCGGCGAGGCTGGTCTCGACTTCGCGGAAGCCGTTGACCGCGCGGGCGCCGACCGCGCGCACCGGGTGGCCATCCGGCAGTTCGGCGATGACGTTGGCCGTCGCCGGCCGGCTGATCCGCGGCTCGCGGCGCAGGCGCAGGGTCGAGATGCGGGTGTCGACCCGCAGCGCCGGTCCGCTGGCGGTGACCGGGCTCGGTGGCGGCACGATGGCTTCGCCCGGCGCGGGTTCGGGCAGCGCCGGCGACGCGCCGGGCGCGATGGTATGCGCCAGCCGCAGGTAGTCGAACAACAGTTCGCCGTAATACTTGCCCGCGCCATTGCGGTAGCCCTGCTGCAGCCCGCGTTCGGGCCGGAACCCGCCGGTGTTGTAGCGGATGCCCAGTGCGCACATCTCGCGGTCGTCCAGGCGGTCGCGGCGCGTCCAGCCGAAGTGCCGCAGGCCCTCGCGCAGCAGGGCGACGCAGTGGCCCAGCGACTGCCCGAAGTCGGCATAGCGCTTCTCCAGGAAGTAGTCCGGATCGTCGCGGAAGAACTGCAGGTCGCGCTGGAACAGGCCGAACCCGCGGCAGAACTTGTGCGGCCGGGCGGCCGCCGCGCGGTAGGCCGGCACGTGCGCCGCCATGTCCACCAGGGCCTGGTGCGCCAGCGCGAACATCTCGCGGCCGCGCGGCTCGGCCTCCAGCGCGGCGCGGTTGCGCGGGAAGGCGCGCCGGCCCCGGTCGGCGTCGAGCGTGTCGCCGACGCACAGCTCGAGCAGGCGCGCCTCGGAGAGGTTCTTGCGCCGCAGCAGCGGCCAGACCTCGCCGGTTTCCTGGCAGGCGATCGCCGTCATCAGGTCGACCGTCAGCGGGGTGCCGGCGAGGGCCGGCTCGATGCGGGCCTGGAAACGGGTCTTGAACCACTGCACATCGCTGCGGTCGGGCATGGCGGCGTCCCCGGATGGATGGCCCCGTTCCTGGCGCGGGAACGGGGCCTGTCACCGCACCAACGAACCGGTGCGCGGGAATCGGCCAGCCGGCCGGCCGGGTTCAGGGCGCGGCGCAGTCCTCGCGCAGGTCCAGCGCCGCCGCGATCGCGCGCCAGTCGAACGCACCGACCGCCATGTCGTCGTGCACCGCGTAAAACACGCCCTTGGGGAAACGCGCCGTCGGCGCCTGGTGCAACCAGACGCCATCGGTGTTGGCGACGGTCCGGCCGGCGAAGGCGCCCAGCGGCTCCAGCGTGCGCCGGTCGTAGACGTGGAAAAGGCTGCGGTCCTTGAACTGGTCGGTAGCCAGCCAGTAGCCGCTGCCGTCGGCGCAGGCCCAAAGCGCCAGGCCTTCGGCCTGCGCCTGGAAGCGGCCCAGGCCGATCGTGCGGCCGCGGTATCCGCCGTCGAGGCCGTACTCGCGCACCGCCGTGCCGGTCCTGAGGTCCTCTTCCGAGATCAGCAGGCGGTCGTGCGCGGGATCGCCCCAGATCGACTCAGGGACCCGGATGGCGCCGGCTTCGGTCGTGTCGCCGAACGCGCCGGCGCTCACCGCCGACACCGCCTCGCCCTCGACCCGCACGCGGTAGCGCTGCACGCGCCGGTCCAGCTCGGCCAGCGGCGGCGGGATCTCGTTGCCCTGGGTGTCCTCGCCTTCCATGTAGGCGTCGGTGACCAGCACCTCGAGATCGCCGGGCGCGTGTTCGCGCACCCAGAGACCATACGGTTTCTTCAGCTCGGACTCACCGAAGAGGGCCACGGTCGCGAGCGAGGGCAGGGCCAGCACCTGCACGCGCCGGTTGTCGCGTTCCACCACGAACACATGGTCGCCGTGCACCGACACGCCGTTGGGCCGCCGGAACTGGCCCGGGCGGCCGCCCTCGGTGCCGACGCTGCGCAGCGTGGCGCCGGTGTCGCCGTCGTACAGCACCAGGCCCTTGCCCTCCTTCGCGGTCGCGAACAGCCACACCTTGCCCTCGGCAGTGGCCCAGGACGCCGGCGAGTCGATGTTGTCCCGGGGCGTGCGGGCGGTGACGAAGGCCTCGGCCACCGTCGCGTAGTCGATGCCGGCGTCGCGGATCAGCGGGTCGACCTCGGCGATTTCGTCGGGCTCGCGCTCCGGCGTGGACGAGCAGCCGGCCGCAAGCGCAAGCGCGACGGCGAGGGGAAGCAGGCGAAAAGGCATGCGTGGACTCCGTGCAGGTGTCTGGAAAAGGTTCGGGTGACGTTTGTATCGCAGCCGTGCGGCGGAGATGTGACAGCGGAATGCTGTCACGTTTCCGCCATCGCGGCGCCGTACAACTTGCGGTTTATCTCCAGGGGAAGTCCGCGCCATGAAGAAGAATCCGCTCGCCGCCAGCCTGTCCCGCGCCCTCGCCGGCGCCCTGATGGTCGCCACCGCAGGCGCCGCCGCCCAGGAGCTTCCGCCGGCCATGCCGGACGGCGCGGTGAAGGAACTGGACGCAATCGTCGTGCAGGGCGAGATCAGCTACCGCGACCGCGCCGACGACATCGCCCCGACCCTGTCCTACGACCTCGAATATTTCCAGCGCTTCGAACCGCTGACGGTCGGCGACATGCTCAAGCGCGTGCCCTCGGTCGCCTTCGTCTCCGACGTGCTCGAATACGACGGCGCCCAGCTGCGCGGCCTGGATCCCGGCTACACCCAGATCCTGATCAACGGCAAGAAGGTGCCGGGCGCCGGCGCCGACCGCAGCTTCTTCGTCGACCGCATCCCGGCCGAGCTGGTGGAGCGCATCGAGATCGTGCGCGCGCCCAGCGCCAACCGCAGCGGCGACGCCGTGGCCGGCGCGCTTAACATCATCCTGCGCGACGCCTACGAGTTCGACGGCGCCTACGTGCGCGCCGGCGCCCTGCGCTTCGACGACGGCGAGGTGAAACCGACCTACGGCGCGGTCGCCTCGGGCGAAGTCGGCGGCGGGCGGCTGCTCGGCGGCATCAACGTCCAGGGCCGCTACAACCCCAAGCGCAAGTCCAGCATCCGCTTCGAGGAACCGGGCGGCGACTTCGTCGACCGCGAGGACCAGACCGACGTTCGCGACGGCGACGACTACTCCGCCAACGTCTCCTACAGCCGCGAGATCGGCACCGGCGACCTGCGCCTGACCGGCCTGTACGTGCGCACCGACCGGACCCAGACCGAGAACTCCATCGAATACAACGACCCGACCAGCAGCCGCCGCGACAACCTGCTGTCGGTGAACGAGCAGATCGTCGACATCGACCAGACCAACCTGACCCTGGGCGCTTCCTACGCCTTCGACATGGCCGGCGGCCGCAGCGAGATCGACCTCGGCTACGCCGGCTTCGAGGACGAAAGTTTCGATACCGAGGAAGAGACCAGCTACGACGATGACGATACGCCGCCGTCCTTCGACGAGATCGAGGGTGTCCGCGAGCTGGTCGACACCGACGACACCGAGCTGAGCCTCAAGCTCGCCCACAAGCGCGAGTTCTCCCGCACCGAGATGGAGTTCGGCCTGGACCTGCAGGACAAGCAGCGCGACACCGACCGGCGCGTGAGCGAGGTCGACACCGACGTGGAAGGCGACCCGCTGCCGCCCTACGCCGACTTCGACCGCAACACCAGCACCATCGACGAGCGACGGATCGACCCCTACCTGATGTTCTCCGGGGCGGGCGAGGCGCTGGAGTGGCAGGCCGGCCTGCGCTACGAGACCACCGACGTGGACGTGGCCGCCGACGGCGAGTCCGAATCGAACGACTACGCGGTGCTGCTGCCCTCGGCGAGCCTGCGCTGGAACCTGAGCGACGACGACCGCCTCAGCCTGTCGCTGGGCCGCACGGTGCGCCGCCCGAACTTCGACTTCGTGCTGCCGCTGACGCTGGAGGAGGAGTTCGGCGACAACGACTTCGCCGGCAATCCGCAGCTGGATCCGGAAACGGCCTGGGGCATCGACCTGGGCGTCGAACGCCGGCTCGGCCGCCAGGGCATCGTCGGCATCAACCTGTTCTACCGCGATGTCTCCGACCTGATCGAGGTCGTCAACACCGGCGTGCCGAACGAAACGGCGCTGGACGACTACGCCGACGAGGTCGAAGAGTTCCTGGACGAGAACCCGGGCGCCGACGAATCCACGCCGGGTTATCCGGTGTTCGATCCGCGCAGTTTCGTCTACACCGCGGCCAATGTCGGAGACGGTTACGTCTATGGCCTGGAGTTCGACGCGTCGACGCCGCTGACCGCGCTGGGGCTGCCCAACACCGGCGTGTTCGTGAACTATTCGTGGCTGGACAGTTCGGTGGACGACGGCTTCGGCGATCGCCGCTTCAACAACCAGGCGCGCTATGTCTACAACGTCGGCTTCATCCAGGACCTGCCGTCCTGGGGCGCCTCTTTCGGCGCCAGCTACCGTAAGCAGGGCGACGCGGAGCTGCGGGTGCTGGCGGAGGAGGTCAGCACCCGCTACGGCGCCGATCTGGAGGTGTTCGTCGAGAAGCGCTTCGGCGAGAACCTGTCGGTCCGGCTGACCGGCTCGAACCTGCTGGACGCCAGCAAGGACGAGGTGTTCGACAAGTTCGACAATGCATTCGACCAGGTCGACCGGGACTACGACGAGTACGAGCTCGAAACCGAATCCGCCGGTCCGGTCTACCAGCTTATCGCCCGCTATTCCTTCTGACTTTTTGGTGGAGTGGTCATTCCCTGAGAAAGGCCGCCGTCCGTTGGATGGCGGCGCCGGGCCCGTTCTTGGCGACAGGCCGCCGCACGTGAGGTCTCTCTGCGGACGCCGTGAATCCATCCATGGAGTCTTCTCGAAGACGTCCATGTTTTCGAGACCGCAGAGAGCCCTCACGCACGACGGCCTGCGGACCGTCTGGGCCGGGGTATCGAATTCAGAAGGCGCGCGAGGGGCCCAACTCCGCGAGCTTCCGTGCCTTCTGGGGGCACGCGCTTGTCCCTTCGGCTCGCGAAAGTGAGACGTGGCGACGGCCTGCA
>CAMLKR010000089.1 GCA_946480565.1 uncultured Arenimonas sp.
GCCACCGTCAGCGCCTGGTCGCGGAACAGCTGGCCGGCGATGCCCTGCACGAATACCAGCGGCAGGAATACCGCGATCGTGGTCAGGGTCGAGGCGACCACCGCCATGCTCACTTCGCGGGTACCGGCGATGGCCGCCTCCAGCACGCCCAGGCCGCGTTCGCGCGCCTTGGCGATGCTCTCCAGCACCACGATCGAGTCGTCCACCACCAGGCCGGTCGCCAGCGCCAGACCGCCCAGCGACATCACGTTCAGGCTCAGGTTGAACTGGTCCATGAAGAAGAAGGTGGCGATCAGCGAGATCGGCAGCGACAGCGAAATGACGAAGGTGCTCCAGCCGTCGCGCAGGAAGAAGAAGATGATCAGGATGGCCAGCAGGCCGCCGAACACCGCGTCGAACTGCACGCCGCTGATGGCGCTTTCGATGAACACCGACTGGTCGTCCACCGTGCGCAGCTCGGCATCGGCCGGGATCTGGCTGCGGATGCGCTCGATCGTCGCCTTGACCGCGTCGGCCACGGTGACGGTGTTGGCGTCGCCTTCCTTGTAGATGGCCAGTTCGACCGCCTCGCGGCCGTCGAGGCGGATGATGGCCTCGCGCTCCTTGAAACCCTGGACCACGGTGGCGATGTCGCGCAGGCGGATCGCCTGGCCGCCGCCGGGCGCGTTGCCGGCGCCCGACGCGGCGCTCTGGGCACTGGCCGACGCCGCCAGGGCCTCGGCCGAGCCGGTCAGGGCCGCCACGCGTGCCGCCGCGGCCGCGGCTTCCTGCGCGGCGCTGTTGCCGCCGCCGCCGGTGCGCGCGGTGATCAGCAGGTCCCGCATCTGCTCGACGTCGGAGAACTGGTTGATGGTGCGGACCAGGTAGCGCTGGCTGCCGTCCTCGATGCGGCCGCCGGAGATGTTCACGTTCTCGGCTTTCAGACGGTCGATGACGGTGCCGATGCCCAGGTTGAGCTGGGCCAGCTTCTGCTGGTCGATGTGGACCTGGATCTCGTCCTCAAGACCGCCGGAGACCTTGACCGCCGCCACGCCCTCGACCGGTTCGAGCAGCTTCTTGAGCTCGTCGTCGGCGAAGCGGCGCAGGCGCACCAGCTCGGCGTTGGCGTCGGCGGCGCCGGCTGTTTCGCTGGCCGACAGGGTCAGGCGGACGATGGGTTCGGTGGTCGGGTCGAAGCGCAGCAGCACCGGCTGCTTGGCCTCCAGCGGCAGCCGCAGCGACTCGAGCTTGTCGCGTACCTCCAGGCTGGCCCGGTCCATGTCGGTGCCCCAGGCGAACTCGAGCACGACGTCGCTCTGGCCGGTGCGCGACACGGACTTGAGCTTGCGCAGCCCCTTCACCACGCCGACGGCTTCTTCCACCGGCTCGCTGATCAGGGTTTCGATTTCAGACGGCGCCGCACCGGTGTATTCGGTGCGCACGGTCAGGGTGGGATAACTCAGGTCGGGCAGCAGGTTGACCGGAAGCGACGACAGGCCGATCGCGCCGAACAGCACGAAGGTCAGCGTCACCATCAGCACGGTGACGCGCCGACGGACGGAGAACTCGACGAGGTTCATCAGTTGGACGTCCCTTTGCCGGCCTGCGCCACCTGGGCGACATCGGTGTCCACGGCTCCGCCGGCCGGCGGGTTAAGCACCTCCACCGAGGCGCCGTCGCGCAGGGTGATCTTGCCGGCGGTCACGACCTGCTCGCCTTCGGCCAGGCCCTTGCGCACTTCCACCAATTCACCGCTCATGTGGCCGACTTCGATCGGCACGCGCACGGCCTTGGCCTCGCGCACGGCGAACACCGCAGTCTCGCCGGCGTCCTCGAGCAAGGCCGAGCGCGGCACGGTCAGGGCATCGGCGCGCTGGTCGTAGACCACCTCGATGCGGCCGAACATGCCCGGCCGCAGGCCTTCGCCGCCCTTGAAGGCGGTGACCACGCGGAAGGTGCCGCTGCCGCCATCCACGACCGGGCTGACGCGGTCGATGATGCCCGTGAACACCTTGCCCGGCATCGCGTCGGCGACCATGTTCACCGCCAGGCCCGGCTTCATCGTCGCCAGGTCGCGCTCGGGCACGTTCAGCACGGCCTCAAGGCGCGAATCGTCGACGATGCGGAACAGGGAGGAGTTGAGCTGGATCAGGTTGCCCGGCTTCACCGCGCGCTGGGCGATGACGCCGTCGATGGGCGCGACGATGTTCGTGTAGGACAGCTCGAGCTGGGCCAGTTCGTAGGCGGCGCGCGCGGCTTCCAGGTCGTAGCGGATCTGGTCGCTGGCCTCGGCGCTGACCAGCTTGGAGGCCAGCAGCTCCTGCGAGCGGCGGTAGTTGTTCTCGAGCTTGCGCACCGTGGCGCGGGCGCGCTCCATCTCCAGGCGCGGACGGTCGGGGTCGATTCGCGCCAGCACCTGGCCGGCCTTCACCTGGTCACCCTCCTCGGCCAGCAGCTGCAGCAGCACGCCCGAGGTCTTGGCCACCACCTGGGCTTCGCCCGGGGCCTCGAGGTTCGCAGTGCCGGCGTAGCTGGCCGAGATCGGCCGCTTGGCCACCGCGGCGACCTCGACCGGCACGGCCTCTACCTTCTTCTCGCCTGGCTTGCCGTCCTTGCCTTCTTCCTTCTTGTCCGCGGCCTCCGCGGTCTTGTCGGCATCGGCCTCGCCTTCGGGGGCCTGGCCGCCGCAACCCGCCAGGGCCAGGGAGATCGCCAGGGCCAGGAGGGCGGCGGCGCGGAGCTTCGGGGAACGGCTGGAGGTCTTCATGGGTCTCGGCTTTGGCGGGGGTGTTGTAGTTGAATAGAACAGTACAGGAGGGTCGTGAAGACACGCATATGCCGGAAGTCTGGATGCCCAACGGTGACAGGCCGTCGCGATCCGGATGACAACCCCCTGTCCGGGCTTCGGATGCTGCGGCTATAATTTCGGTTTAACGCTGTCCGCCCGACCCTCAAGCGAGCCGGAAACCCCTGATGAAGCGAATCCTGTTGTCCGCCGCGAGCCTCGCGCTCGCCTTCGCCGCCCTGCCCGTCGCCGCCAAGGGCGACGCCGAGAAGGGCAAGGCCCTGTTCTACACCTGCACGGGCTGCCACGGCATCGCCGACTACAAGAACGCCTACCCGACCTACCGTGTGCCCAAGGTCGGCGGCCAGAACGAGCAGTACCTGGTCGCCGCGCTGACCGGTTACAAGAACGGCGAGCGCAAGCACCCGACCATGCAGGCCCAGGCCGAGTCCTTCTCCGAACAGGAGATCGCGGACATCGCCGCCTACCTGTCCAGCCTGAAGCCGGCCAAGTGAGGGCCTGATGACCATGCTCCGTATCGCCACCGCCCTCGCCCTGATCACCCTCGCCGCCCCGGCGCTGGCCGCCGGCCCCAAGGGCGACCCCGTCGCCGGCGCCGAGAAGGCCAAGACCTGCGCGTCCTGCCACGGCGCCACCGGCAACGAAAGCCTGGATGGGACCTATCCCAAGCTGGCCGGCCAGTACCCGGAATACCTGGCCAAGGCCCTGCACGACTACAAGTCGGGCGAGCGCAAGAACGCCATCATGGCCGGCTTCGCCGCGGGCCTGAGCGACGAGGACATCGACGACCTGTCGGCCTACTACGCCAGCCAGGCGGGCGACCTGCACGACCTGAGCAAGCTCGACGAACGCTGATCGTCCGCTCGCATCGCAGGCGTTGAAGACAAGGCCCCGCAAGGGGCCTTGTTCATTTGATCGGCACCGCGGTCGACTTGGCCAGCGGCTTGCGGCACTGCGCCTCGTAAAGGTCGCGCGTGTGGCGCCAGACGTCCTGGCTGGTGGCACCGACGATGCGATCCCACCAGGCCTGGCACTGCTTGTCCTCTTCGGGGTCGAGCGTATCCGGGTCGTCGGTCTCGACCACGTAGCCGTCGTTGTTGTTGCGGATGCCGCAGCCACCGCCCGCCGCCAGGATCGACACCGTGCACACCAGCTTGGAGCCGGGGCTGCCGGGGATCGGGATCTCGATGCTCTTGGTCGTCTTCTTCACTGCCTCCTCCAACAGCGAGGTCAGCACGTCCTTGTTCGGCTTCCAGTACTGGTCGAAGCGGGTTTCCTGGTAGACCAGGGCCGGCTGGCGCTTCATGAAGGTGCCCGACTCCTCCAGGCCCGGCATCTGGAAACCGAACTGGCGATCGCTGCTGGTCGGGTCGGCCAGTCCGCGCTTGACGTCCTCGGGCAGGTCGAGCGAACCGTCGGCGCGATACAGCTGCAGGCCGCCGGTCGAGGGACGCGCGATCGGCGACAGCTCGACGGCCTGCATCGTGCGCGGACCGGAGGGGGGCGGCGACGCGGCGATCGGGGCCGACGGCGGCGGCAAGCCGGTCGAAGCTTCCGGCAGCGGCTCGGGTTCGGGTTCCGGCACGTCGCCCAGGACCACCTCGGGCTTCAGCTTTTTCTTCTTCGGCGTTTCGGTCGGCAGCGGCAGAGGCTCGGGCGGCGCGCTGACGGCCAGGCGCTGGGGGGCCTGCGTTGGCAGGTCCACTGGCGCGGGTGCAGGCGCGACCTCGATCTGGATCTTCGGGGCCGTAGCGACGAGGCGCTCGGGTTCGGGCTCGGCCACCGGCAGGATGACCAGCTGCGGCTCGGGCACGTCCAGGGTGACGGGCTCGGGTTCTGGCGCAGGTTCGGGCTCGACCTCGGGTTCGGCCGGGGGCGTGGGTTCCTCGACCGGCGGGGTTTCCGGCTCGGGCTCGGGCTCGGGCTCCGGTTCGGGTTCGGACTCCGGTTCCGGTTCGACCGGGGCCGGCTCAGGCTCTTCGGGAACCGGCTCGGGTTCGGGTTCGGGTTCGGGTTCGGGTTCGGGTTCGGGCTCCGGCGGCGGTACCGGTTCTGGCTCGGGTTCGGGTTCGGGCAGCGGCTCTGGCTCGGGCGGCGGGTCCAGGAAGACCAGGGTCGTGATCCGGTCGCGCTCCGGCGGCGTCACGCTGAAGGTGCTGTTGTCGAACACCCAGTACGCGAGCATGTGCCCGCCCAGCACGAGCATCAGCACACCGACCCGCAGACGGACCGGCAGCGGCTCCGAGCGCGTCGAGAACGAGCGCCAGCGCCATCGGTACCCGGCCTCGTTGAGTGCCTGTGCCGGATCGAAGTCGTGGTTTTCGCTCACGGGCACCGCGGATGTGGGAAGGGCCGCGAGAGAGTAACGGCCTCCCCCGGAAAGAATCGGTTAAGCGGCCCTCGCCTGCCGGCGCCGTTCAGCCGCGGGCAATGTAGGGCGCGCTGCCGGTGCTGTGGTCGGTGGCGTCGCGCACGGCGGTCACTTCCGGGAATTTCGCCATCATCGACTTCTCGATGCCCTGCTTCAGCGTCACGTCGGCCATGCCGCAGCCATGGCAGCCGCCGCCGAAGCGCAGGTAGACCACGCCATCGGCGCCGATCGAGTCCAGCGCCACCCGGCCCTTGTGCGAGGCCAGCTGCGGATTGATCTCCGACTCGATCATCCACTGCACCCGCTCGACCAGCGAGGCGTCGCCGGCCGGCTGGTCGCCCTTGATGCGCGGCGCCTTGATGGTGAGCTGGCCGCCGGTGGCGTTGTTGACGAAATCGATGTCGGCCGAGTCCAGGTAGGGCGCACTGGGCGCGTCCACATAAAGCGTGAAGCCCTCGCACTCCACCGCCCACTCGTCGCCCAGCAGGTCGCCGTGTTCGGCAAACTCCAGGCGCGCGTCGGCGCGCGGCGTGCCCGGGTTCACGGCGGACAGGCGGATGCCCACGGCGTCGCCGCCCTGGGACTGCAGCAGGCGCTGGAAATAGGCCTGCGCGGATTCGGAGATGTTGATCATGGCGCGCATTGTAGACCCGCAGCCTATACTTTCCCCCAACCGCCACGGAACGCTGTCATGACCTCGATCAATGAACTCGCCTCGCGCCGCTGCCAGCCCCTGAAGGGCGCCGAAAACCAACTGTCGGAGGAGATGGTGGCACGCTACCTGGACGCCCTGCCCGGCTGGGACCTGGTCGAGGATGGCGCCGCCATCCGCAAGACCTTCCGCTTCCCCGACTATTATCGGACGATGGCATTCGTGAACGCCCTGGCCTACGTCGCCCATGCCCAGGACCACCACCCCGACCTCGGCGTGCACTACGACCGCGCGGTCGTGCGCTATTCCACCCACGACGTCGGCGGGCTGAGCGAAAACGACTTCATCTGCGCCGCCAAGGCCGAACAACTCTGAAACCCTGAAATCCGGGGTCAGAGTGCATTTATCTATGCCAGATCCTCGCTGGCGCCCGAATATAAATGCACTCTGACCCCGGATTTCCCGGATTTCAGCCGAGGCGGTCGAGGACGGCGGCCAAGTCTTCGCTCAGCGGCGCATTGATCAGGTAGGGCGTCTTGCCCTTGTCGAGCGCGAACTCGATCGAGGCGGCGTGCAGGAACAGGCGCTTCAGCCCCACCTGCTGGGCCAGGCGCTTGTTGGCGTCCGGGTCGCCGTATTTTTCGTCGCCCGCGACCGGATGGCCCAGGTGCGCAGCATGCACGCGGATCTGGTGCGTGCGCCCGGTCTCGATGCGCACTTCGCAGTAGCTGTGGCCGCCGCGGCGCTCGAGCACCTTGAAGTGGCTGACCGAGGGCTTGCCCGCCGGATCCACCCGCACCGAGCGCTCGCCGCCCTGCAGCACCGACTTCTGCAGCGGCGCGTCCACCGTCAGCGTGCCGTTGGGCACGCGCCCGACCAGCAGGGCCAGGTAGCGTTTGCCCGGGCCCTCGTCGTCCTCGCCGGCGCGCATCAGCGCCTGCAGCTCCAGCAGGGCCGAGCGCTTCTTGGCGATGATGATCACGCCCGAGGTGTCGCGGTCGAGCCGGTGCACCAGCTCCAGCGGCTCGCCCGGGCGCAGGGCCCGCAGCGACTCGATCAGGCCGTGGCTGATGCCGCTGCCGCCGTGGGTGGCCAGGCCGCTGGGCTTGTTCACGGCCAGGATGGCCTTGTCCTCGAACACGATGCTGGCGGCCAGCCGGTCCAGCAGGCCCTTGGGCACCGGCCGGGCCTCCCCGGCTTCGTTCAGCTTCACCGGCGGGATGCGGACCTCGTCGCCCCCGGCCAGGCGGCTGTCGGCCTTGGCCCGCTTGCCATTGATCCGGACCTGGCCGCTGCGCACGAGCTTGTAGACCAGGCTCCGGGGCGCGCCCTTGAGCTGCAGCAGCAGGAAATTGTCCAGGCGCTGGCCGTCCCGGTCCTCGGGCACCTTGACCATCTTCACGCCCGAAGACACTTCATTTGCCGCCATGGGGGTTCCGCCTATACAATCGCTTCGCGAGATAACGTCCTGATTTCGCTGGGGGTGTCGGCCGAAAGCCGCCCGCCCGCGAATCCCGGGGAACCGCTACCACACCCCACGGGGGTGACCATGTTAGCCGGTGCCGAAGGCGGACGGATATCGCCGCGAACCCGAGGGTTCGCGAACACCGGATCGCGCACGGCGTGGCCCGGGCCCCTTTACCGAACAAAACACAACAAGCGCTCCCGCGGGTACGCCCAAGGTGATGAAGCGCTGGAAGTTCCTGCCAGGTCCGGGTGCGCAACGCGCCCCGGGCCGGAAACATCGGGCGCGGACCCCGGCGTTCCTCGCGGTAAGAGCGCGTGAGGAATCCAGACAATGAAGCGCATGCTGATCAATGCCACGCAGGCCGAAGAACTGCGCGTGGCGATCGTCGATGGCCAGAACCTTTACGACATCGACATCGAACAGCCCTCGAAAGAGCAGAAGAAGTCCAACATCTACAAGGGCCGCATCGTCCGGCTCGAACCCTCCCTCGAGGCCGCCTTCGTCGAATACGGCGGCGAGCGCCACGGCTTCCTGCCGCTGAAGGAAATCTCCCGCGACTACTTCCAGGCCGGCGTCGACCACAACAAGGCCGGCATCCGCGAACTGCTGAAGGAAGGCCAGGAAGTCGTCGTCCAGGTGGACAAGGACGAACGCGGCAACAAGGGCGCCGCCCTGACCACGTTCATCTCGCTGGCCGGCCGCTACATGGTGCTGATGCCGAACTCGCCCACCGCCGGCGGCGTCTCGCGCCGGGTCGAGGGCGACGACCGCCAGGCCCTGAAGGAGGCCATGGACGCGCTGCAGATCCCGGACGACATGGGCGTGATCATCCGCACCGCCGGCGTCGGCCGCGCCGCCGACGAGCTGCAGTGGGACCTGGACTACCTGCTGCAGGTCTGGAAGTCGATCACCGATGCCGCCCTGGCCAAGCCGGCGCCCTTCCTGATCTACCAGGAATCGCGCCTGATCATCCGCGCCCTGCGCGACTACCTGCGGGCCGACGTCGGCGAGATCCTGGTCGACACCCGCGAGATGTATGACGAGGCCAAGGACTTCATGGCCTCGGTGATGCCGCAGAACCTGCGCAAGCTCAAGTTCTACGAAGACCCGACCCCGCTGTTCAACCGCTACCAGATCGAGTCCCAGATCGAGGGCGCCTACGAGCGCCAGGTGCGCCTGCCCTCGGGCGGCAGCATCGTGGTCGACCAGACCGAAGCGCTGACCGCGATCGACGTCAACTCCTCGCGCGCCACCAAGGGCAGCGACATCGAGGAAACCGCGTTCAACACCAACCTCGAGGCCGCCGACGAAGTGGCCCGCCAGATGCGCCTGCGCGACCTGGGCGGCCTGGTGGTGATCGATTTCATCGACATGTCCTCGGGCAAGCACCAGCGCCTGGTGGAAGAGCGCCTGCAGAACGCCCTCAAGCAGGACCGCGCCCGCGTGCAGATCGGCCGCATCTCGCGCTTCGGCCTGCTGGAGATGAGCCGCCAGCGCCTGCGCCCGAGCCTGGGCGAATCCAGCCAGATCGTCTGCCCGCGCTGCGAGGGCCACGGCCGCATGCGCAGCGTCGAGTCGCTGTCGCTGTCCATCCTGCGCCTGGCCGAAGAGCATGCGATGAAGGAGAACACCGGGCAGGTGCTGGTGCAGGCGCCGCCGGAAATCGCCAACTACCTGCTCAACGAAAAGCGCCGCGCCCTGGTCGAGATCGAGACCCGGCACGACGCCCCGGTGGTCGTGGTCGCCGACGACCAGCTCGAGACCCCGCACTTCAACATCAGCCGCGTCCGCGAGA
>CAMLKR010000090.1 GCA_946480565.1 uncultured Arenimonas sp.
AGCAGCAGCAGGCCGGTGGTGTTGATGTCGAGGCGGCCGACGGCGATCCAGCGCGCGCCCTTGAGGCGCGGCAGGGACTCGAACACGGTCGGGCGGCCCTCGGGGTCTTCGCGGGTGGTGACTTCGCCCTCGGGCTTGTTGTACAGCAGCACGCTGGCCGGTTCGGTCAGCGCCGTGGCCACGAAGGTCTTGCCATCGAGGTCGATGCGGTCGCCGCCCCTCACCGACTGCCCGGTCTGGGCCACGGCGCCGTTGACCTTCACCAGGCCCTGGGCGATGCGTTCCTCGAGCGCGCGGCGCGAGCCCAGGCCGGCCTGGGCGAGCACCTTGTGCAGGCGCTCCTCGACCCTGGCGGCGGGCTCGCTGCCCTTGACGCGCAGCGAGAGGGTTTTCTTGATCTTGTCGCTCATTACTTCTGCTCCGGCTCGGCGTCTTCGCCGGCCTCTGGATGGGAATGCGCAGTCGTCGTCTCGACGGTGCGGTCGTCTTGCGTCTGGTCATCGGCCTCGTCGGCCGAATCCTCGTTCTGGTCTTCGTTTTCGCCGTCGGCCACGTCGTCCAGGCTGGCGGCGAGCGCCGCGCTGGCCACGCCGGCGGGCGCGACGTCGAAGGGCAGCTGCGGTTCAAGCTCGGGGATGTCCTTGAGCTCGGCCAGCGGCGGCAGTTCGTCCAGGCTCTTGAGCCCGAAATAGTCCAGGAAGGCCTTGGTGGTGCCGAACAGCTCCGGGCGGCCGGGCACGTCGCGGTGGCCGACCGAGCGGATCCACTCGCGCTCCTCCAGCATCTTGATCATGTTGGCGTTGACGCTGACGCCGCGGATCTGTTCGATCTCGCCGCGCGTGATCGGCTGGCGGTAGGCGATGAGCGCCAGCGTTTCCAGGGTCGCGCGGGTGTACTTGGTCTGGCGTTCGGTCCACAGGCGCGCGACCCAGCCGTGCACGTCGGCCTTGACCTGGAAGCGGAAGCCCGAGGCCACCTCGACCAGCTCGACGCCGCGGTCGGCGCAGGCCTCGCGCAGGTCGGCGAGCGCCTGTTCGATCGCGCCCGGCGGCGCCGGTTCGTCCTCGGGAAAGAGTCCGGCCAGCTGGGCCAGGGTGAGCGGCTGCGGGGCGGCCAGCAGGGCGGCCTCGACGATCTGTCGGATCAGGGTCTGGTCCATGGATTCGCGGGTTGGAGTGGACTTACGCGGCCGGCGCGTCGGCGCCGTCCGAGGTCGGTTCGGGAAGTTCGATGTCGGCCGGCTCGCCGTCGCCGGCGGCCAGGGACTTCACGTAGATAGGCGCCAGCGGCGCTTCCTGCACGATCTCGAGCAGCTGTTCCTTGGCCAGCTCGAGGATGGACAGGAAGGTGACCACGACGCCCAGCCGGCCTTCCTCGGCATTGAACAGGGTCTCGAAACCGTGGAACTGGCCGTCGCCCAGCTTGCCCAGCACCTCGCCCATGCGCTGGCGCACGCTGAGCGCCTCGCGCCTGATCGCGTGGTGGGTGAACAGCTCGGCGCGCTTGAGCACGTCGCGCAGGGCCAGCAGCATCTCGCGCAGGTCCACCGGCGGCGGCACCTTGGCCACGGTCCGTTCGGGCACGTGGGCGTGCACCACGGTGGTGTCGCGGTCCAGGCGGTCCAGGCCGTCGATGTCCTCGGCGGCCTTCTTGAAGCGCTCGTATTCCTGCAGCCTGCGCACCAGCTCGGCGCGCGGGTCGCCCTCGACGCCTTCCTCGGCCGGCGGGCGCGGCAGCAGCATGCGCGACTTGATCTCGGCCAGGATCGCGGCCATGACCAGGTATTCGGCCGCCAGCTCGAAGCGCAGCTCCTGCATCACTTCGATGTAGTCCACGTACTGCCGGGTGATCTCGGCGACCGGGATGTCCAGGATGTTCAGGTTCTGCCGGCGGATCAGGTAGAGCAGCAGGTCCAGCGGACCCTCGAAGGCCTCGAGGATGACTTCCAGCGCGTCCGGCGGGATGTACAGGTCCTGGGGCATCTGCAGCACCGGCTGGCCCAGGACCATCGCCAGCGGCATTTCCTGCTGCTGGGGCTGGACGGGAAAGGCCGGGTGCTCCGCTTCGGGCGCGGTGTTGTCGCTCATCGGATGCTCATGGCAATCGGTGGTGCTCTCATCGAGCGGGGCCCCTCCGGGCCGGGATGGTGCGGAACACGTGCGGATCGGACTAGAGGGCCACCGGGTGGAAACCCTGGCGCACCACCACGGGCTGGTCGCCCGTGCAGTCCACGATGCTGGTGGGGCCGGGCTCGCAGTCCTCGGCGTCCAGCATCACATCGGCCCAGCGCAACCAGCGCTCGGCTACCCCCTCGGCCTCGTGGCTGGTCGGATGCGGGTCATCCGGCAGCACCAGGCTGGTCGACAGCAAGGGCTCACCCATCGCTTCCAGCAAGGCCCTGGCGACCACGTGGTCGGGCAGGCGTATGCCGATGTCGCGGCGTTTGCTGCGGCCGCTGTTCTTGATGCGCTTGGGCAGGTCCGCGGAGGCCGGAAGGATGAAGGTGCAGGGTCCGGGGGTCAGCGATCGCATCAGCCGGAAGGCCGGATCGTCGAGCCGGGCCAGGCGGCCGGCCTCACTCAATTGCCGACAGAGTAAGGTGAAAGGGTGCTTGCTGTCCAGTTCGCGCAGGCGCTGCACGCGCTCTTCCGCCTCCTTGCCGTTCAGGGACCAGACCAGGGAGTAGCCCGCGTCGGTGGGCAGCAGGGCGAGGCCGCCCGCCCTCAGGATGGCCGCGGCTTTTTCGATCAGCCGGGCCTGCGGGTTGACGGGATGGACGCTGAGACGTTCGGACATCCGGCTATCATGCAGGCCTTCGCATCAATGGCCCAGCCCCATGTGGTATCTGATCCACGGCATCGACCATCCCAATTCGCTCGAAGGCCGCAAGGCCGCGCGCCCGGCCCATCTGGCGCGGCTCGAGGCTTTGCGCGACCAGGGCCGGCTGAAGCTGGCCGGTCCGCTGCCGGCCATCGATGCCGAAGAGCCGGGCCCGGCCGGTTTCACCGGCAGCGTGATCGTGGCCGAGTTCGCTTCGCTGCAGGACGCGCGCGCCTGGGCCGACGCCGATCCCTATGTCGCGGCCGGTGTCTACGCGCGCGTCGACATCCGTCCGTTCAAGCCGGTGCTGCCGTGAGCCTGCCGCGCGAACAGCGCCCGGCGGCGATCCGGGCGGCGCTGGAGGCGGCCCTGCAGCCGCTGGCGCTCGAGGTCGTGGACGAAAGCCACAAACACGCCGGCCACGCCGGCGCCCGCGACGGACGCGGCCATTTCGCGGTCCACATCGTCAGCGAGGCCTTCGCCGGCCTGGCGCCCCTGGCCCGGCACCGCCGGGTCTACGCAGCCCTGGGCGCGATGATGGACACTGACATCCACGCCCTGTCGATCCAGGCCCGGACGCCCGCCGAAGCGGGCTGAAGTCCTCCCGCCGAAGGCCGGGGCGGGGGAGGCCGGGCGCCCCTTGGCCGCTGGTATACTGCCCTCCGGCCGCGTGACGGGGACCGCGCTCTGCCATTGGAATCAATCACTTGGCAAGGGCTGCGGAACCGTTCGCGAGCTTCCCCTGGACCCTGCGGCGGTGCGTGAAGACGCGCCGGTGCCGGCCGGCTCGACCGGCTGCTTGAGAACCCCGACGAATGCGCCTTTCCACGATCAAGCTGTCCGGCTTCAAATCCTTCGTTGACCCCACGGTGCTGCACCTGCCGACCAACATGACCGGCGTGGTCGGTCCCAATGGTTGCGGCAAGTCGAACATCATCGACGCGGTGCGCTGGGTGATGGGCGAAAGTTCGGCCAGCCGCCTGCGCGGCGATTCGCTGACCGACGTGATCTTCTCCGGCTCGTCCTCGCGCAAGCCGGTCAGCCAGGCCCAGGTGGAGCTGATCTTCGACAATTCCGAGGGCAGCATCGGCGGCGAGTACGCGCGTTACGCCGAAATCTCGGTCAAGCGCTCGGTCAGCCGCGACGGCCAGAGCAACTACTACCTCAACGGCGCACGCTGCCGCCGCCGCGACATCACCGACCTGTTCCTGGGCACCGGCCTGGGCGCGCGCAGCTATTCGATCATCGAGCAGGGAATGATTTCCCAGATCATCGAGGCCCGGCCCGAGGACCTGCGCGTCTACCTGGAGGAGGCCGCCGGCATCTCCAAGTACAAGGAGCGCCGCAAGGAAACCGAATCGCGCATCAAGGGCACCCGCGAGAACCTCGAACGCCTGAACGACCTGCGCGAGGAGGTGGACAAGCAGCTCGAACACCTCAAGCGCCAGGCCCGCGCCGCCGAGCAGTACCAGGCCCTGCAGGCCGAGCGTTTGAACAAGGACGCCCAGCTCAAGGCGCTGGAATTCCGCCGTTACGACGCCGACCTCAAGGCCCTGCACGACTCGCTGACCCAGGACGAGATCAAGCTGCAGTCCCTGCTGGCCGACCAGCGCCAGGCCGAGGCCCAGATCGAGGCCTGCCGCGGCCAGCACGGCGAGGCCAGCGAACGCCTGGGCCGCGCCCAGGCCGAGGTCTACCGCGTCGGCGGCGAACTGGCCCGCATCGAGCAGCAGATCCAGCACCAGAAGGAACTGCGCCAGCGACTGGAAACCGCACGCGCCGAAGCCGACGCCGCCTTCGCCCAGATCGGCGAACACATCAGCGGCGACGAGCGCCAGATGGCCGAGCTGCACAACGCCATCGCCGCCGCCGACCCGAAGCTTGAGGCGCTGCGCGCCGAGGACGCCGGCCGCCAGGAGTCGTTGAAGGCCGCGGAAAGCGCGCTGCAGGACTGGCAGCAGCGCTGGGACACCTATGCCAAGGCGCAGGCCGAGGCCGCGCGCTGGGCCGAGGTCGAGCGCACCAAGATCGAATACCTGGAAAAGCAGGCGCTCGAGGCCGGCCGTCGCCGGGAGGCCCTGGCCAACGAACGCAGCGGCCTGGACACCGCCGCCATCACCGAGGCCCTGGCCCGCCTCACCGCCGACCACGACGGCCAGAAGACCGGCCTCGATGGCCTCGGCGAGACGCTGGAACAACGCAAGGCCGCGCTGACCGCGCTGCAGGAGCAGCAGCGCCAGCAGCAGTCCGAACTCGCCGATGTCCGCAAGCAGGGCCAGGCCGCGCGCGGCCGCCTGTCCTCGCTGGAGGCACTGCAGCACGCCGCGCTGGGCCAGGAGAAGAACGTCGCCCTGGACTGGCTCAAGGCCCAGGGCATCGCCGACAACGCCCGCCTGGGCGAGGCGCTGCAGGTCGAGGCCGGCTGGGAGACCGCGGTCGAGACCGTACTCGGCAGCCTGCTCGAAGCGGTCACCGTGGACGCGCCGGCCGACTGGCTGGACGCGCTGGCCAGCCTGGGCCAGGGCCGAGTCGCCCTGGTCAGCGGCGAAAGCCGCGGCCTCCAGGTGCCCACCGGTTCGCTGGCGGCCAAGGTGCAGGGTCCCGACGCAGTGCGCCGGCTCCTGGCGAACATCCACGCGGCTGACGACGCGGCCGCGGCGCGCGCCGTGCCGCTGGGCGAGGGCGAGGCCGTCATCACCCGCGGCGGCGAATGGCTGGGCGGCGGCTGGCTGCGCGTGCTGCGCAGCGGCGACGCCCACCAGGGCGCCCTGGCCCGCGAGCGCGAGATCCAGTCGCTGCGCGCCGAGATCGAGGCGCTGGCCAGGAAGGAAACCCAGCTCAACGAAGGCCTGACGGCGATGCGCGACCGGCTGCTCGAAGCCGAGCAGCATCGCGAGGACGCCCAGCGCGCGCTGTACCTGGCGCACCGCAGCGTGTCCGAGCTCGCCGGCCAGCTGCAGGGGCAGAAGAGCCGGCTCGAGTCGGCCCAGGCCCGCGTGGCCCGCATCGACGGCGAACTCGCCACCCTCGGCACCACGCTGGAAGAGTCGCAGACCAATGCCCGCGAGGCCCGCGGCCGCCTGGAGCAGGCGGTGGCGAAGATGGGCGACCTGGAGGCCGAACGCCAGCGCCTGGACGTGGAACGCCGTACCTTGGGCGAACAGCGCGACGCCGCCCGCAACGCCGCACGCGAGGCGCGCGAGGCCGCGCACCAGCTGGCGCTGTCGCTGGAATCGCAGCGCGCCCGCGTGGTCGCGCTCAGCCAGTCGCTGGCGCGCATGGGCAACCAGAAGGCCCAGCTCGAGGTGCGCCTGAACGAGCTCGTCGCCCAGCTCGCCGACGGCGACGCGCCGGTGGTCGCCCTGCAGGCCGAGCGCCAGGCGGCGCTGGACCAGCGCGTGATCGTCGAGAAGGACCTGGCCGCCGCGCGTTCGAGCGTGGACGGCATCGAGGCCGAGATGCGCGGCTATGAACAGACGCGACAGCAGCGCGACCAGCAGGCCCTGGCCCAGCGCGAGGCGATCGGCCAGCGCCGCATGCAGGAGCAGGCGCTGAGCCTGCGCGCCGGCCAGCTGTCGGAAGCGGTGGTCGCCGCCGGCCTGGTGCTGGAGGACGTGCTGGCCTCGCTGCCGGAGAAGGCCGACCTGGAAGGCTGGCAGAAGAACCTGGCCGACATCGACGCCAAGATGCGCCGCCTGGAGCCGGTCAACCTGGCCGCGATCCAGGAGTACGGCGAACAGAGCGAGCGCAAGACCTATCTCGATGCCCAGAACGCCGACCTCACCTCGGCGCTGGAAACCCTGGAAGGCGCGATCAAGAAGATCGACAAGGAAACCCGCGGCCGCTTCAAGGAAACCTTCGACCGCGTCAACGCCGGCGTGCAGGAACTCTATCCGCGCCTGTTCGGCGGCGGCCACGCCTACCTCGAGCTCACCGGCGAGGACCTGCTCGACACCGGCGTGTCGATCATGGCCCGTCCGCCCGGCAAGCGCGTGTCCAACATCTCGCTGCTGTCGGGCGGCGAGAAGGCGCTCACCGCCGTGGCCCTGGTGTTCGCGATCTTCCGCCTGAACCCGGCGCCGTTCTGCCTGCTCGACGAGGTGGACGCGCCGCTGGACGAGGCCAATGTCGGCCGCTTCAGCAGCATGGTCACCGAGATGAGCGAGAAGGTGCAGTTCCTGTTCGTCACCCACAACAAGGCGACGATGGAAGCGGCCAAGCAGCTCTCCGGCGTCACCATGCGCGAGCCGGGCTGCAGCCGCCTGGTTTCGGTGGACCTGGCCGAGGCCACGCGCCTGGTCGGCGCCGCCTGACCCGGCGGGCGAATTCGGGCATCATTCCGCAGGGCCGCCCCCGCGGCCCGGACGGCAAACAGGGAGTTGGCCATGTTCGAAGGACTCAGCGACACCGCGCTGCTGCGCATCGCCATCGGCGTGGCCGCACTGATCCTGTTCGCGGTGATCGTGATCACCAGCCGCAAGAAGCCCGGCCAGCAGGGCAAGCGCCACGCCGCGGCGCGCGGCGAGTCCGGCGGCCCGCGCCAGGAACCGACCCTGCGCGAGATCCTCGAGGCCGACGCCGATTCGGCCGACGGCAGCGCCGCGATCGAACAGTCCGAACTCGACCTGCTGGAAAAGACCCTGGCCGGCGAACCGGTGCCCGACCGCCGCCCGGCCCCCGCGCCGCTGCCCGGCGCCCGCCCCGACGAGAACTTCGACAAGGTCGTCAGCCTGTTCCTGGCGGCGCGCGCCGGCCAGTCGCTGCACGGCCCGGACCTGGTGGTCGCGGCCGAGAAGGCCGGCCTGGTCTACGGGCACATGAACATCTTCCACCGCCTGGTGGACAACCATCCCGAGCAGGGCCCGGTGTTCAGCGTCGCGAACCTGGTGAAGCCGGGCTCCTTCGACATGGGCCGCATCCAGGACCTGCGCACGCCGGGCATCAGCTTCTTCATGGCGCTGCCGGGCCCGCTGTCGGCACTAGACGCTTGGGACGCGATGCTGCCGACCGCCCAGCGCATGGCCGAGCTGCTCGACGGCGTGCTGCTGGACGAGGAACGCAACGCGCTCGGCCGCCAGCGCATCGCCCACATCCGCGAAGACCTGCGCAACTACGACCGCAAGCAGCAGAAGTGGGACCTTCGCACCACCCGCTGAGGCCGCGATGAGCACGCCCGCCGCGCGCGCCGCCGAACTGCGGCGCCAGATCGAGGACGCCAACCACCGCTACCACGTGCTCGACGATCCGGCGATCCCGGATGCCGAGTACGACGCCCTGGTGCGCGAGCTGCAGGCCATCGAGGCCGCGCATCCGGAACTGGCCACCGACGATTCGCCGACCCGGCGGGTCGGCGGCGCCGTGCTGCCGTTCTTCGAACAGGTTCAGCACGAGCAGCCGATGCTCTCGCTCAACAATGCCTTCAGCGACGAGGAGGTGCGGGAGTTCGTCGCCCGCATCGAGAAGGCGCTGGGCGTGGCGGACCCGGAGTTCTCGGTCGAACCCAAGCTCGACGGCCTGGCGATCAGCCTGCGCTACGAAGGCGGCCTGTTCGTGCGCGGCGCCACCCGCGGCGACGGCGCCACCGGCGAGGACGTCACCGCCAACCTGCGCACCGTCAAGGCCATCCCCCTGCGCCTGCGCGGCGAGCCGCCGCCGGTGCTGGAAGTGCGCGGCGAGGTCTACATGCCGCGCGCCGGCTTCGAGGCCTACAACGAACGCATGCGCGAAACCGGCGGCAAGGTGCTGGCCAACCCGCGCAACGGCGCCGCGGGTTCGCTGCGCCAGCTCGACCCGAAACTCGCGGCGGCGCGGCCGCTGGCCTTCTACGCCTACGGGCTGGGCGTCGTGTCGGGCTGGGAGCTGCCCGACCGGCATTCGAAGATGCTGCATGCGCTCAGGCAGTTCGGTTTCCCGGTGTCGCCCGAGGTCGGCGTGGCGCAGGGCGTCCAGGGCCTGCTCGACTACTACGCGAAGATCGGCGCGCGCCGCGACGGCCTGCCGTACGACATCGACGGCGTCGTCTACAAGCTCGACCGCTACGACCAGCAGAATGCGATGGGCTTCGTTTCGCGCGCGCCGCGCTGGGCGATCGCGCACAAGTTCCCGGCCCAGGAGCAGCTGACCACGGTCGAGGCGATCGAGGTGCAGGTCGGCCGCACCGGCG
>CAMLKR010000091.1 GCA_946480565.1 uncultured Arenimonas sp.
CCGGTGGAGCCGTGGAAGTCGATCATCACCACCGCGAAGCCCTGGCCGGCATAGGTCTGCGGGTTCCAGCGGTAGTGGAAATTGTCGCCGAAACTGCCCTGCGGGCCGCCGTGGATCAGGAAGGCGACCGGGTACTTCCTGCCTTCCTCGTAGCCGACCGGCTTCACGACATAACCGTGCACGGTCTCGTCGTTCCAGCCCTTGAAGCTGAACTGCTCGTAGTCGCCGAAGGCCAGGCCGGGCAGCACGTCGGCGTTGGCCTGCGTCACCTGCCGCTCGGCGCTGCCGTCGGCGCGGGCGACGAAGGCCTGCGCCGGCGACTTCAGGTTGTCGCGGGTGTAGGCCAGGGTGTCGCCGCGCAGGTCGAAGGCGCCGATGGTGCCGCCGGACAGCACCTTGCTGGCTTCGCCGCTGGCGATGTCGACCTTGAACAGCGGGTGCGTGCCGAGGTCGTAGGCCTGGGTGTAGATCGCCTTGCCGTCGGCCGACAGCGTGATGCCGTCCGCCGAACGATCCCAGCCGGGTGCGATTTCGCGGGCCTTGCCGCTGGCCAGGTCCATGGCCATCAGCGCCAGGCGGTCGGCTTCGAAGCCGGGCCGCTTCATCGCCCGGTAATAAAGGGTCTTGCCGTCGGCGCTGAACACCGGGCCGGTGTCCATGGCCGGGTTGGATTCGGTCAGGTTCTGCGGCGCGCGGCGTGCGCGCACCCAGGCGCGGTAGAGGTCGAAGTTGGTGGACCAGGCCTCGGTGCGGCCAGCGATGCGCACGCTGAACACCAGGGACTGGCCGTCGGGCGCCCAGGTGTATTCGCCGGCATCGCCGAAGGGCTTGGACGGCACGTCGCCGTCGATGCCCGTGCTGATGCGCACCGGCTCGCCGGCGGCCTTGCCGTCGTCGCCGAAGCGGGCGACGAAGAGCTGGTTGCGGCGGCCGTCGGCCCAGGTGTCCCAATGGCGCACGAACAGCTTGTCGTAGAGCTGGCCGCTGGCGATCGGCTTGTCGTCGAGCTTCTTCTTCGTGCAGGCCAGGTCGGCGCAGTCGGGGAAGACCTCGAAGCTCAGCGCCACCGAGCCGCCGTCGGGCGAAAGCTTGTAGCTGCCGACGTCGAGCGGATAGTCGGTGACCTGGACCGCGTCGCCGCCGGCCACCGGCTGCCGCCACAACTGCTGCGAGCCGGACTTGGCGCTGAGGAAGTAGACGTTGGCGCCATCGGGCGAAAACGCCGCGCTGTTGACGTTGAAACCCTCCACGGTGAAACGCACCGGCGGCGCCGCGTCGCGCGCGAACAGGTCCTCGATCCACAGGCCGGTGCTGGCCTTGTTGGCGTCGAAGTCGACCTCGCGCACGGCGACCACCAGCTTGCGGCCGTCGGGCGAAAGCACCGGCGCGGACACGCGGTCGAGCGTGACCAGGTCACGCACGTCGAAGGGCTTGGCGGCCTGGGCCGGACCGGCCAGCAGCAGGGGAACCAGCAGGGAGAGCAGCAGCGGGCGTCGGGACATGGGCGCGGTCTCGGGTAGCGGTCCGCCATGGTAGGCAGGGCGCCCGGGCAACGCAAAGCCGTTCGCCCTGGAAACGGCCGGGCCGCGGCGGATCCCGTCCGGAAACGGCGCCCTTAGGCGCCATTTCGACCGCGAGCGCCGGCCGCTCAGGGTGCCGGCTGCGCGGCGCCGGCGCCTATGTGCCGGTCCAGGAACCCCAGCAGCCGGGTGTAGAAGTCCATCCGGTTCTCAGGCTCGTAGTAGCCGTGGCCCTCGCCGCGGTAGACCTTTGCCTCCACCGGACGGCCGGCCCGCTCCAGCGCCGCCTGCATCTTCCGGGTGTGGCTGGGCGGCGCGGTCTCGTCCACGTCGCCGGCCGCCAGCAGGACCGGGATCCGGATGCGGTCGGCCAGAAGGTTGGGCGACACCGCCGACAGGCCATCGCTGCCCATCGTGCGGTTGAGGAACTCCTCGGTGGTGTCGTGGGTGCGGGCGTCTTCCTTGTAGACCTGCTCGAGGTCGTAAACGCCGACGTTGCCGATCGCGCACCGGTAAAGGTCGGGTTCGCGCACCGCGCCCATCATCGCCGCGTAGGCGCCGTAGCTGGCGCCGTAAACGCAGATGCGCCTGGGGTCGGCGAGACCTTCGGCAATCGCCCAGCGGGTGGCGTCGGTCAGGTCGTCCTGCATCGCCCGGCCCCACTGCCGGTGTCCGGCGACGACGAAGTCGCGGCCGTGGTTGCCCGAGCCGCGGAAGTTGACCTGCAGCACGGCATAACCGCGCGATGCCAGCAGCTGGGCGTCGGCGTCGAACAGCCAGCTGTCGTAGATGCCGATCGGACCGCCGTGCGGATTCACCACCAGCGGCAGGTTCTTGCCGCCGGAGCCATTGGGCAGGGTGAGGTAGCCGTGCAGCATCGTCCCGTCGCGTGCCTTGAGGCTGACCGGCTTGCGCGCGGCCATCTGCGCCGGATCGATGTCGGCGTTGTAGGCCATCAGGAAATCGGCGCGCTTGGCCTTGTAGTCGAACAGGTAGACGTCGCCGGGGATCCGGTCGCCCTGCACGACGAACAGGCCCTTGCCGCCATCGTCCGTCGCCCGGTAGAGGTCGATCACCAGGCCCGGGAAGCTGGCCTGCAGGCTGCGGTGCAGCTTGGCCGCGGCGCTGGCGGCGTCGAAATAGTGGGTGCGCGGCAGCCCGTCCATGAAAACGACGCCGAAGGGCGACTCGTCGAAGGGCGAATAGAGGATCCGCCACGGATCGACGTTGTCGTCCTCCGCCACGACCTCTCGCTTGCCGGTTTCGGTGTCGTAGCTGTAGATCGCGTCGGGCTTGCCTTCGCGCTCGGACCAAAGGTAGGCGACGCGGTCGCCCGGCGCGAACCCGATCGGCGACATGCTCAGGCTGGTCTTGCCCTGGTCGTTGACCAGTTTCCATTCCGAATCCGCGTTGGCGCGGTAATAGAGGCTGGACCGGTTGTTGATGTCGCTGCCGACCGCGAAGCGGACTTCGTCGCGGCTGTCCACCAGGAAGTCGGCCTGGGCCACGGGCGCCTTCGCGACCACGCTGCGGCGGCCCGAGAAGATGTTCATGCGCTCGATCCTGGACTCGGGCAGCGCGCTGCGGCTGGCCACGTCCCCGTAGAGGAAGGGCGACGTGCGGATCAGCACTTCGTCGGACGATGCCTCGAGGCGGTCGACCAGGTAGGCGGAAACGGAGTTGTCCGGTCGCTTGCCGGCACGGGTGGCGAGCGCGCCGCGCTCGCCGGCGCTCTGGCCGACCAGGATCTGGTCGCGCGAGCCGTCGGCGTTCATCGCGTAGATCTCGCCCAGCCCCTGCGGCACGCTCAGCGCGCCCATCTGCATGGCCACCGAATAAGTGATGCGGTCGTTGCTGACCCAAGCCAGCGACGTGATCGCGGTGTCGCGGCCATGGTGGATGCCGCCCGCCTGGGTACGGTCCGACAGGCGCACGATGATCAGCGCGGTCCGGTCCTTGTTGCGCCGGGTGAAGGCGAGGTACTCGCCGTTCGGGGACAGCTCGATCTCGGTAATGGGATCGTGCTTGACGAACTGCTCGAGCGGGGGCGGATTGGCCGCCTGGGCGGCCATCGGGACGGCGCCGGCCGCCACGGCCAGCAGGAACATCATCGCAGGACGCATGCTCGGGTTCCGGACGGCCGCAGGGACGCGGCCGCTCAATTCTGCCCCAGCGACTCCAGGCAAAGTGTGACGCCGTTCCGCCAATGCGGCAGCCTGATGCCGAAGTCCGCCGCCAGGGCCGAGGTGTCGAGCACCGACCAGGCCGGCCGGCGGGCACGGGTCGGGAAGTCGGCCGTCGTGATCGGCTCCACCCTAGGCGCCCGCTCGACCAGGCCCCGCGCCGCGGCCTGCTGGACGATCTCGCTGGCGAACTCGAACCACGAGGCTTCGCCCCCGGCCGCCAGGTGCCAGGTGCCGCTGGCTTCGGGCCTCGCCTGCAGCGCCTGGGCCGTCGCATCGGCGATCCAGCGCGCCGGGGTCGGCGTGCCGCGCTGGTCCGCGACCACGCGCAGCAGCTCGCGCTCGCGCGCCAGCCGCAGCATGGTCAGCATGAAGTTGGCGCCGCGCGGGCCGTACACCCAGCACAGCCGGAAGATCTTGTGGGCCGCGCCGCTCTCGCGCACGGCCTGCTCGCCGGCCCATTTGCTGGCGCCGTAGACGCCGAGCGGCGCGGTGGCATCGTCCTCGCGGTAGGGCCGGTCGCCGGCGCCATCGAACACATAGTCGGTGGAGAAGTGCACGATCGGGATGCCGGCCGAGGCGCAGGCCCGGGCCAGGGCGCCGGGCGCCCCGGCGTTCACGCGCATGGCCAGGTCGGGTTCGTCCTCGGCGCGGTCCACCGCGGTGTAGGCGCCGGCATTCACCACCAGGTCGGGGGCGATCCGCGCGACCAGGGCCTGAAGGCTGTCCGGGTCGGACAGGTCCGCGGCCTCGCAGGCGCGGCCATCGGGCAGCTGCCCGCTGCGCGTGGTGGCGACCACCTCGCCCAGCGGCGCCAGGCTGCGCAGCAGTTCGAATCCGACCTGGCCGTTGCCTCCGAGCAGCAGCAGCCTCATGGCGCGTATACCGGCAGGCGTTCTTCGGCCACGTCGGCCAGGAAAGGCGCGGCCGCGTCCTTCTCCGAAAGCAGCGGATCGCTCACCGGCCAGTGGATGCCGAGGCTGGCGTCGTTCCAGCGGATGCCGGCGTCGGCGCTCTTGTCGTAGGGCGCCGTGACCAGGTAGCTGAACAGGGCGCGCTCCGAAAGCACCACGAAGCCGTGGGCGAAACCCTCCGGGATCCAGAAGTGGCGCTTGTTCTCCGCCGACAGCACGACCGCGGTCGACTGCCCGAAGGTCGGCGATCCGCGGCGGATGTCCACCGCCACGTCGTAGACCTCGCCCTCCAGCACGCTGACGTATTTGCCCTGGGGGTTGGGCCACTGGTAGTGCAGGCCGCGCAGCACGCCGCGCGAGGACGAGGACACGTTGCTCTGCACGAACCGCAGGTCCAGGCCGTGCTGGGCGAAACGCGCCTGGTTCCAGCCCTCGTAGAAAAAGCCACGGGCGTCGCCGAACACCGCCGGCTCGATCACCACGCAGCCGGGCAACCCGGTCTCGACCACCTTCACTTCACGACTCCCCGTCCCACCAGGGACTGCAGGTACTGGCCGTAGCCGTTCTTGGCCAGCGGCTTGGCCAGGTCGAGCAGCTGCTGGTCGTTGATCCAGCCGTTGCCCCAGGCGATCTCCTCGGGACAGCAGACGCGCAGGCCCTGCCGGGCCTCGATGGTCTCGATGAAATTCGAGGCTTCGAGCAGCGACTGGTGCGTGCCGGTGTCCAGCCAGGCGTAACCGCGGCCGAGCTGCTCCAGGTGCAGGGCGCCTTCCTCGAGGTAGCAGCGGTTGAGGTCGGTGATCTCGAGCTCGCCCCGGGCCGACGGCTTCAGCGCCGCCGCGAAGTCGCTGGCCCGGCCGTCGTAGAAGTACAGGCCGGTGACCGCGTAGTTGGACTTGGGTTTGGCGGGTTTTTCCTCCAGACCGACGACCTTGCCGGCGGCATCGAATTCGGCCACGCCGTAACGCTCGGGGTCGCTGACGTAGTAGCCGAACACGGTGGCGCCGTGTCCACGCGCATCGGCGCGGTTAAGCAGCTCGGTCAGGCCGGTGCCGTGGAAGATGTTGTCGCCCAGCACCAGGCAGCTCGGCTGGCCGGCGAGGAAATCGCGGCCGATCAGGAAGGCCTGCGCCAGGCCATCGGGGCTGGGCTGCACGGCGTACTCGATGGTCATGCCCCACTGCGAGCCGTCGCCCAGCAGGCGCTTGAACAGTTCCTGCTCGTGCGGGGTGTTGATGATCAGCACTTCGCGGATGCCCGCCAGCATCAGCACGCTGAGCGGGTAGTAGATCATCGGCTTGTCGTAGACCGGCAGCAGCTGCTTGCTGACGCACTGGGTGATCGGATAGAGCCGGGTGCCGGACCCGCCGGCGAGGATGATTCCCTTGCGCGCCATGTCAGGCCTCCGTGCCGATGCGTTCGAGGCGGTAGCTGCCGTCCAGCACCCGCTGCACCCAGTCGCCGTTGGCGAGGTACCAGTCCACCGTCGCGGCGATGCCCTGCTCGAAGCTCACGGTCGGCGTCCAGCCCAGTTCGCCCTGGATCTTGGCCGCGTCGATGGCGTAGCGGCGGTCGTGGCCCGGCCGGTCCTTGACGAAGGTGATCTGCGATTCGCGCGGCTGGCCGTCGGCGCGCGGGCGGCGCTGGTCCAGCAGGGCGCAGATGGTCTTGACCACGTGGATGTTCTCGCGCTCGGCGTCGCCGCCGACGTTGTAGGTCTCGCCGACCCGGCCCGCCTCCAGCACGCGGCGGATCGCCGAGCAGTGGTCCTGCACGAACAGCCAGTCGCGCACGTTGCGTCCGTCGCCGTACACCGGCAGCGGTTCTCCGGCCAGCGCCTTCTGGATGATCAGCGGGATGAGCTTTTCCGGGAACTGGTAGGGACCGTAGTTGTTCGAGCAGTTCGTCGTCAGCACCGGCAGCCCGTAGGTGTGGTGGAAGGCCCGGACCAGGTGGTCGGACGCGGCCTTGGACGCCGAATAGGGCGAGTTCGGGGCATAGGGCGTGGTCTCGGTGAACTTGCCGGTGTCGCCCAGCGAACCGTAGACCTCGTCGGTGGAAACGTGCAGGAAGCGGAAACCGTCCTTCGCCGCGCCCTCGAGCGCCTTCCAGTAGTCGCGCACGCATTCCAGCAGGCCCAGCGTGCCGACCACGTTGGTCTGCACGAAGGCGGCCGGACCGTCGATCGAACGGTCGACGTGGCTCTCGGCCGCGAAGTTGATGACGGCCGACGGACGGAACTCCGCCAGCAGGCGCGCGACCAGCGCGCGGTCGCCGATGTCGCCCTGGACGAAGTGGTGCTGCGGATTGCCGTCCAGCGACGACAGGGTGTCGAGGTTGCCGGCGTAGGTCAGCGCGTCGAGGTTGACCACCCGGACGCCGGACGCGACCGCTTCGAGCACGAAGTTGCCGCCGATGAAACCGGCGCCGCCGGTTACGAGCCAAGTCTGCATTGTTTCTCCACGGAATCGGATGGTGAGGTTGGGGGGAGGGGCATGGCCCCGGCCTCGGGTGTCGCTCAGAACGGGATGTCGTCGTCCGGGAACGGGTCGTCGTTGCGCGACGGGGGCGCGCCGCCGCCGGAGCGGGAACCGTAGTCGCCACCGCCGCCGGAACGGCCGCCGAAGTCGCCGCCGCCGCGCGGACCGCCGCGGTCGCCGCCGCCCGCCGCACGGGCCGGCCGCTCGGACCGCTCGCCGCCGCCGCGCTGGCCGCCGCCCTCGCCCGGCATGCCGCCGAGCATCTGCATCTCGTTGGCGACGATGTCGGTGGCGTACTTCTCGACGCCGTTCTTGTCGGTGTACTTCTCGGTGCGCAGGGAGCCCTCGATGTAGACCTGGCGGCCCTTCTTCAGGTATTCGCCGGCGATCTCGGCCAGGCGGCCGAAGAACTTCACCCGGTGCCACTCGGTGCGCTCCTGCTGCTCGCCGTTCTTGTCCTTCCAGGCCTCGGTGGTGGCGACCGAGATGGTGGTGATGGCGCTGCCGGACTGGCTGTAGCGCACCTCGGGGTCGTTGCCGAGGTTGCCGACCAGGATCACCTTGTTGATGCCGCGGGCCATGGCTTTCCTGCCTTCTGAATGGGTGGATTCGGGATGGGGCATTATGCCAGCCTTGCCGCCCCGGGGCGTCGGACCGCGGCCCGGCCCGGGGTCCGGAAACGGCTGAACGGGGACCCTGCCCCCGTATAATCGGCCCATGTCAGCCCATCCCCACACCGCCGAACTGCCCGGCATCGCCGCCATCCAGGCCCTGGCCGCCGGCGAGATGGCCGCCGTCAACACGCTGATCCGCAGCCGACTGGCCTCGGACGTGACCCTGATCAACCAGATTTCCGAACACATCATCGCCGCCGGCGGCAAGCGCCTGCGGCCGATGCTGGTCGTGCTGGCGGCCAGGGCCCTGGGCCAGGGCGGCCAGGACGCGCACCAGCTGGCGGCGATCATCGAGTTCATCCACACCTCGACCCTGCTGCACGACGACGTGGTGGACGAGTCGGACCTGCGCCGCGGCCGCAAGACCGCGAACGCGCTGTGGGGCAACGCGCCCAGCGTGCTGGTCGGCGACTTCCTGTACTCGCGCAGTTTCCAGCTGATGGTCGAGCTGGACTCGATGCCGGTGATGCGGGTGCTGGCCGACACCACCAACCTGATCGCCGAGGGCGAGGTGCTGCAGCTGCTGCACGTGCACAACCCCGATACCGACGAGGCCGCGTACCTGCGGGTGATCGAGCGCAAGACGGCGGTGTTGTTCGCGGCGGCGACGCGGCTTGGGGCGATGCAGGCCGGGGCCTCGGCCGAGGCGCAGCAGAAGCTGCACGATTTCGGCATGAACCTGGGCCTGGCCTTCCAGATCGCCGACGACGTGCTCGACTACACGGCCGACGCCGCGGACCTGGGCAAGAACCTGGGCGACGACCTGGCCGAAGGCAAGGCCACGCTGCCCTTGATCCACGCGATGGCGCACAGCAACGACGCGGTGCGCAACCGTCTGCGCGAGATCGTCGAGGCAGGCGACGCGTCGGCGATGCCGGAGGTGCTGGCCGCGATCGGCCAGACCGGCGGCATCGGCTACAGCCAGCAGCGGGCGGCGCACTACGCGGCCCTCGCCGAGCAGGCGCTCGACGGGCTGCCCGACAATCAGTGGCTGCAGGCCCTGCGCGGCCTCGCCCACTACTCCGTCGCCCGCAACCACTGAGGCTTTCGCGATTGCGAAAGTAGATCAACTGCTCGCGGGCGGTTGATCTGGCGTGCGCCGCCGCAGACAAGGGGGTATGGCTGCCCGGTCGGTCGTAA